>JACMOZ010000239.1 GCA_014377785.1 Aeromicrobium sp. | reverse complement strand
TCAGGTCTCAGCCCACGTGCTAGGAGCAAAGCGCACCTCCCATCGTCGAGGCCGAGGATTTCTGCGGTCGAGTCGGACTCCCGAAGGAGAACAGGATCTTGCCCTTCCGCAACCACATCGATAATGTGGAGCCGCTCGACCGTGCTACGGGTCAGATTCACCAGCGCGTCGATGCTCACTCCAGTGCGCACGTTGAGCAGAAACGTGCGAACCCGCCGATCGATGGAAGCCGCATCTGCCATCCCGTAGAGTTCTTGTTTCGACGGCTCTTCAACGCCTAGATACGCGAAGCGCACATCTGGCCCAACGAGCCCTGCGCTGTCAAGCACAATTCGTGCGATGTCCGGCAGACCGTTCATGTTCTCGTTGGATCCTCGCTGCCATGGTTTTCCCGGGTGGGCGAAGAATACTCCGTCGTCGAAAAGGGACGCGATCTTGTCGTGGTTAGCCATTTCTGACCCGTGAGCCCAGGTCAACGTCCGTCTCAGATGTGGGGGCAACTGCGACAGTGTTACCGTCAGTGCCGCGTTGACCTCGACCGCGGGATGGGTATCGGGGAGGTGCAGCAGCAGCAGCACGTATCCGCTCTTCCGGTCGACGAGTGTGCCGATGGCCGAGCGCGACTTGGTGTCGATGATGAGGTCACCTTCCTTATCGCCCAATCGGGAACGTTCCTCGACCACCGCTGGGCGGTGATCGATCAGAGTGGCTGGCGCGATGAAGCGTGGGCTGCGAACGTCAGGTCGCCGACGCCGCTTGTGCAGATGAGCGGTCAGCTTCCTGGTCAGCCCGCTGTTTCGTGGCCAGTAGACGGCTTGAAAGATCGTTTCGTGGCAGACATGCCAGGACTTCTTCTGTGGGTGGGTTTCGCGAAGCCAGAAGCTGATCTGTTCCGGACTCCAATCCAGAATGAGCTTTTCCTGCACCAGATCGCGCAGCGCAACGTCGTTGCCGATCAGGCCGCCGCGGGCGCGCCTAGCTTTCTCGCGGGAGCGAGCGTGCGCAAGGACAGCGTCGTATTTTCCGCGGTCATGTCGGCGCGTGTTGC
The DNA here is from genome assembly GCA_014377785.1 of Aeromicrobium sp. Classification (GTDB taxonomy): domain Bacteria; phylum Actinomycetota; class Actinomycetes; order Propionibacteriales; family Nocardioidaceae; genus JACMOZ01. Next base: position 1,118 of record JACMOZ010000239.1, on the reverse strand, counting down.
GGCGGAGCTCCCGGCTGATCGTCGACGGGGAACGACCAACCCGCCTGGAAATCTCTCGCATCGACAAGCCCTCACGGCGGAGGACGGCGAGCCGTTCTCGCTCACGGCTTGACAGGTAACGGGTGTGCCGGGGCGCTTCCGGCATCCACTTCCGGCATCCGCAGCGGTGCAACACCGCCGCGTTCGGCACGCCACCGAAAGCCGGTCGAGCGGGCATTACCGATTCGTCTGGCTGCCTCGATCGGCCCGACCGCGGCGAGGATCAGTTTCCAGTATTCGTCCTCGACACCCAGCCATCTCTCACGTCCCCGTCGTCCCATAATTTTCACACTCCGAATTCTGATTGAGTGTTGCGACGAGTCCTAGAACCCGCCTGGCGTTAATGGCCCTGTTTTCAGTCGGCGCCAATACTTCTTCCTCGTACTGTGCGGTCTGATCTCCGCTAGGACGGGTAGCGCCTTCACTGAGGGAGGCGGAATCTGCTTCTGGGTGCGTCGTGCGTTCGGACGTGCGCCAGCTGCCGTTGCCTCCATCACTATCTGAACTTGCTTCTCTTGTGTTTCGAGACCGTCGCACCGCGCGAGAGGAGCATTTCGTTGCCCTCGCGCAGAATCTCACGGGGACGTAACCGCTGGCCGCGGTAGTGATCGGATCATCGGCACAGACGAGCGCAGCAGCGCGCATTCGCACTCCTGCGCCGAAGGGCCTGGCATGCGTGCTGTCGCCGAGAGAAAGCCCAATACTTATTTCATTTCGGGTAGCCGAGCCATCGGACAGGTCAGTGGCAACTAAACCAACCGCAGTCCCAATCGCCAAAGTTTTGACCGGTATAGGGACGCCGCGACGCTGAGTTCGTCCGGCAGGGCCCGACGCTTTGATGCGCGCAGATGTCGAAGGTTGTATATCCAGACTTGGGTCCGAAAAAATCGTCCTCCACACACTTTTTGTTGTACTGTTGCCAATAATTTTCGACTCCTTCAAGCACAGGTAACTTATGGCCAACACCACCCCGCCGATTGGCCCCCCAGACGCGAGCCTGATTCCCCGTTATTCCGGTATCGCAACCTTCGCCCGACTTCGCTGTCTTGAAGATGTGGCCAGTGCGGACATCGTGATCG
>JACMOZ010000238.1 GCA_014377785.1 Aeromicrobium sp. | reverse complement strand
GAGTTCTATTACCGCCGTGTCTGGCCCACAAAAGCACGGGCAGTTCGCGAGGTTGGGGCGTGGATTGAAGACCGCTACAACCGGCGCCGCCGGCACTCCGCGCTCGGACAGGTCAGCCCTGTCGAGTTCGAACTGCAATACTCATCACACCCGGCGGAAGTCCTTCTCGCCGCCTAACCCCGTGTCCACCAACCGGGGGCAAGGCCACACCCCTGATCGCGTTCAACCCACGTCGCCTCACCCGAGAAGCAAGCTGGTCCCGGTGGCTATCAATCGCCCTCGCAATTCTTCTCACCGTCGCGAACCAAATCACCGTAGTGCTGACCATCACCCAGCTACTCAACGGCCACGCCCGCGGAAGCGCCGTGCTCCTCACCTCGCTTCAAGTGTGGGTAAGCAGCATCATCGCATTCGGACTGGTCTATTGGGAACTGGACCGTGGCGGCCCCATCGCCCGCCGACACCTGTGGGATACCACCGAGGCAGATTTTCGTTTCCCCCAAACCGATGGCAAAAACGGGACAACAACGTGGCGGCCGGTGTACCTGGATTACCTCTACGTAGCCCTCACGAACATGATGGCCTTTAGCCCCACCGACACCATGCCCCTCACCGTCCGGGCGAAACTGATCATGGGCTACCAATCGTTGGCCGGATTCATCCTCTTAGCGCTTGTCATCTCCCGTGCCGTCAACATCCTCAATTGACCAACCCCGCGCCATCCTCCTCCGCGATGCCTACCCGCTGATTCCCATAACCGGCTTTCGAACGACAATCCCGTTCTCGTTGCTCGTCGAGAAGATAATCCACAATCGTTGTTGTCAGTACGCGCACCGTGGCAACAAGTTGGTTTTGGGTGCGCATAATCCCGGTCACAACAGCATCTAATCGCCCCAGTTGATCTTCAGGGTGAGCGAGGATTCCTGAACGTTGTTCCTCAGCGATCAACGCCATTGAGTCGCTGATGGGACTGCTGAAGGTTTAGTTGTCACTTTGACCTGCCCCATGGTTTAGTTACCCGTTTTGGTGTGAAGATCAGTCGGAAATGGGGGTCGGGGTGAATCGTAACTCGTGCTCGACTGGGGAGAGATACCCGAGCTGAGAATGGCGGCGCTGCCGGTTATAGAAAATCTCGATGTAGTCGAAGATTGCGTTGGCTAAGTCGAGGCGGGTGCGCCACTTCTTCCGATTGAGGAGCTCGATCTGCATGCTCGACCAAAACGATTCCATCATGGCGTTGTCGTAGCAATCGCCGATCGTGCCAAACGAGGGCATCAGCCCGGACGAGCGGATTTTATTGGTAAACGCCCAGGAGGTGAATTGGACTCCGTGGTCGGCGTGGACGATTCCGCCGGCTGGCGGCTGCCGATTCTTGATTGCCATATCGAGCGCGTTCACGACCAGGGCGGAGTCTTGGGCGTTGTCGATCGACCAGCCAACGATCTTCCGGGAAAAGGTATCCATGACCGCGCAGCAATAGATTTTTCCTTCTCTCGCTTGGATTCCAGCAGTCGTCGCAACACCTGATGAAAGGTGGCGGCGATGGCAGGCAAGAAGTACACCGACGAGCAGAAGGACGAGTTCTTCCGGCTCCTCGATCGAGGTGGGACCGTTCGTGCGGCTGCGCGAGAACTCGCGGTGAATGAGAACGCCGGCTATAACTGGCTGCGCAAGACGGGTCTGACGATGAAGCGGGCCGCTCCGCGCGTCTATCCGCCGGAGCTGAAGATACAGTTCCTGCGGCTTGTCCGAGAGCGTCAGATCATCTCGACCGTCGCTGTCGAGCTCGGCGTTCACCGTCCGACCGCATATGCGTGGGCGCGCAACGCGGGAATCTCCACCGGCGAAGCCCGCCGGGTCAACCCACGACGGGAGGAGTTCCTCCGGCTCCGAGCCGCTGGCTTCACCCGGGCCCAGGCCCGTACCGCCGTCGGCGCGGATGCCCGGTCAGCAACGGACTGGGATAAAGGAATCACGATCATCACGCGGGGCCGGATATATCCCGACGGTCGCGTGGTCAGATATCCCAAGAGAAACAATGGGGTCGTGCCTGAACGAAGATCCCGTGCCATCGGCGGAAGCGTCGACCTGAACATCGTCGAGAAAATTATCCACCCCCGATACCTCGGCGTCGTGGAGCGTGAGTATCTCCACGATCTCCACCGTGCTGGCTTGTCCATCCGCGCGATCGCGGCAGTGAGGCAACGGTCGCCGTCGACGATCAGCCGCGAGCTTCACCGCAACACCATTTCGGCGCGCGGCTATCTCCCGCACACGGCCCACCGTCTTTCCGTGACACGAAGAGCACGCCCACGGACACCGAAAATTGTCGCCAACGACCGGCTCCGCACCTTCATTCAGGGGAAACTTTCTAGGAAGTGGTCGCCCCAGCAGATCAGCCACCGACTGGTCAAAGAGTTCCCGGGCGCGAAGGAGATGCGGGTGAGCACGGAGACGATCTACCAGGCGATCTACGTCCACGCCCGGGGCGAGCTGCGACGGGAACTCGGAACGCAGCTGCGGCGAGGTCGCGTCGCCCGGAAACCGCGAAAGCAGCCAGACGCACGCCGTCCACGGTTCGTCGATCAGATGCGGCCCATCAGCGAACGACCGGCCGAGGTCGAGACCAGACAGATTCCCGGCCACTGGGAGGGCGACCTCATCATCGGCGCTCTGGGCTGCTCCGCGATCGCCACCCTAGTCGAGCGGACGACTCGCTTCGTGATGCTAGCCCACCTCGGCCGCGAACGAAACGCGGAAGCTCTCCGCGACTCGCTGATCACCACAGTCCGGCACTTGCCGGCATCGCTTCGGCAATCGTTGACTTGGGACCAGGGCGCCGAGATGGCAGAATATCGAGCGTTCAGCGTCGCCACGAATTTCGATGTCTACTTCGCCGACGCCGGATCGCCCTGGCAGCGCGGCAGCAACGAGAACACCAACGGTCTCCTCCGGCAGTACTTCCCCAAGGGCACCGACCTTGCCCTGCACGGCGTCGCGCGTCTTCTGGAGGTCGCCACCGAGTTGAATAACCGGCCTCGAAAATCCCTCGACTGGGACACGCCCGCTGAGCGT
>JACMOZ010000237.1 GCA_014377785.1 Aeromicrobium sp. | reverse complement strand
GTGGGGACTGCCGTGACTTGGGTGTGACTCACCGGAGTGAGAACGCTGCCGGCGGTGTCCGTAGGTGATCAGCTGGTGAGTGGTCCCCAGCGTTCTTGCGCCGATTGACGCGTTGTTCCGGCGGCCTCGCCGACCGTCGCCCACGTCTCGCCTGAGGCACGCGCATACAGGACCGCCTCATCGAGTCGTCTCTTCGCGGCCGCGATCTCGGTGCGAGCCGTTCGGATGACAGCCAGCGCTTCGTGGGGGGAGACGTGTTCGGCCAACCATCGTGAACGAGCCACAGCCTCAACGTCTGGCCGGTCCATGACATCAACAGCAAAGTCTCCTGGGGCGACGTAAATCCGGCCGTTCTCCGGATCCTCCAACGCCGGCGTGGCCACGCGCTCCCACCGATCACCGACCCATGCTGTGCGGTTGCCGGTGATCGAGCTTGGACAGTCGCACCTCAGCACCCACGCCACGACCTCATCGTGTGTGCATTGCTCGTCCTTGCCGGTGTAGTTGCCCTGGGCGGTGGTCAGCATGATCACCGGGCCGGTCGCGTTGCTCGTCGACGAAGTTTTGCCGTCGGCCAGGACGACCTCGAGGTAGCCCTCGTGCAGGTTGTCGTTGCTGATCCATCCCATGCTGCTGTCGTGTCATGAATTCCTGACAGGGGATAGGTGCTTGTCAGGACAACTGGACACGGGACTTATCCGTTTGAGTCCTAAGGGGTGCCGATCTGCGATCTGATCTAGTTTTGCCGCGCAGGATCGCCGCACTGGGGCGGGTGCCACCGGGTTGTCTCGGCATGGCGAACAATTGCGGTATGGACTCATCTGAGACGGTCGCAGACCAGTATCGTCAGTTCGCTGCAGAGGCCAAGGATTCACCTTGTTTCGAGCGTTGGGCACTGGCCTTGGCTGATGATGCCGAGGTCTTGGCCTGGGTGGCGAGCCTTCCTTCTGGCAAGCAGCAACCCAACCTGGTTTTCGCGGCAGCCAGATGGCACGGAGTCCAGGCGCCTGGACCGTACTCTGGTCTAAGAGGGGCGCTGCTCGAGGACAATGGGGATGTCCGCGCCACGATCATGTCCCGGTCCACGCAAACGAACGAAGTGGGACGTTTGGCGTGCCTCATGCCGGTCTTCGCTCAAATCTCGTCGCGGGCGCGACACCCGCTCGCTCTGGTTGAGGCTGGCGCCAGCGCTGGGCTGTGCCTCTTCCCGGACCGTTACGACTATCACTGGTCTTCGAGAGGCAGGTTGACCGGCAGCGGTGGTGCGACGCTGGAGTGTGTGGTCGATGGGCCTGTGCCTGTTCCTGCGAGTCATCCCGTCATCTCGTGGCGCTCCGGAATCGACGTCAATCCGCTCGATGTCGCCGACGAAGATGCCGTGCGGTGGCTTGCCAACCTCGTTTGGCCAGAGCAGGAGCGCCGGCGCCGGCGCCTCCTCACTGCGATCGATGTGGCTAGGAAGACGCCGCCGCAAGTCACGCGCGGCGACTTGCTGGAGAAGCTCCCAGAACAGGTGGATATCGCTCGCAAATACGGCGAGGTCGTGGTGTTTCACAGTGCTGTCATCGCCTATCTTGACCTTGAGGAGAGGGCAATATTTCAAGCGATGATGCTGCGCCTCGTGAACGACGGCGCGTGCCACTGGGTCAGCAACGAAAGCAAGCGAGTATTGCCTGATATTGCGTCATCTGGACCTACGATTCCCAACGAATTGTCCACGTTCGTCCTTGGACTCGACGGTCAAGCGGTGGCGTGGACCCACGGTCACGGCACCAGTATGAAATGGGTGCAGGCCGACAGTCGAGTTGGCTAGCCGCCCGCGAGGGGCGCGAATGGGCTCTTCTATTGAGCGGGGTTTTGGTGTCTGATGGCGACGTAGCTGGCCATGGGGACAGCAACGCCGGCGGCGTGCAGGTGGATGACCTGGGCGCTGAATCCGAGTGCCTGTGCCACGAGCGTTGGTGGCAACTCGGCGACGAGTCCTCGTGATCAGGGGGAGTCCTACTCTGCACATTCTGCAATACGCAGACTTCAACTGGACACGAGACTTATCGCTTTCAGTCCTATGGTCCTGCTCGTTGATGCCTCGAACCATCCCTGGGTCGATCGGTGGGCCCGCATGCCACAGGTTTTGGCCTTGAGGTCGTCTCCCTGCAGAGGTCGTGGGTTGATCGGTCAGTCGCAACCTTCTGGTCCAGACAGTTTGATTGTTTGTCCTTCGACCTTCAGGGTCAAATCGTCCTTGACCCGTGTGACGGTCCCGTCGTAGGTACCCAGCGCGAGGTCTGTCTCGGGACCCAATTCCTTCACGGGCGTGGTGTAGAGGCCGCCGTTGACGTCGAAAGTCCCGATGATATTGGCGTCAAGTCCGCGCTTGGTTACGACTTCCACTTGGACGGATGTCGACGCTCCATCGCCGAGAGGACGTGACGATATGCAGGAGCTATCGTCGACGCCGCATCCTGTGAGGATCCCACTGGCCAGTGAGAGAAGCACCAAGGCGCTAGCTTTCGTACTCATCTGACCAAGGTAGTTGGACGCTTCAGTCTGAGGTGCAGAATCAATCATGCCGATGGCTACTCAGGATCGTGGCTCGCTTGAAAAGTGGGTCTTGGCCGAGATGTAGCCAGCCATGGGGACGGCTGCGTCGGCGGCGTGGAGGTGGATGACTTTGGCGCTGTATCCAAGTGCCTGTGCCACGAGAGTTGGTGGTAGCTCGGAGACCAGGTCTCGCAGGGTGGCGTTCCTGGCTGCGGCAAGATCGATGCCCAGGGTTCGAAGTTTGTCCTTCAGAGAATCAACGTGCATGTGTTGTCCGGCGATGGTGCTCGGGAACAGCCATGCGCTGTTCTTGTTGCCGGTCTGCTGGTTGGGTCGGTCGCGAAGGTAGTTCCAGAACAGTTCGGACACTTGCTCGGGGATCAGGGCCGGCGTGGTGCCGAGCTTGAGGTAGAGGCCGTCGGGGCGGGCGATGAGGTCGGTGGTCTTGAGGCCCACGATCTTGATGATCGGCTGGGCGTAGAGCAGCAGGATCAGCCCGGCGACGCGAGGTGACTTCGCGACTCGGGTGGCGGTGATGCAGTGGTTGATGAGCTCGAGCCGCCGTGGCTGCGTGATCAGCGGTTTGCGCTCGCTGTAGCGGTGGGGGACGGCAAGGCGAGAGACTGTGCCGGCTTTGAGGTGCCAGACGATGAAGGTTCGGATCAGTTGTCTTGTCGACGGACCCGATGACAGGTAGTCCTCGATGTGGGCTTGGCGGCAGTCCGGGAATCCAATGCGGTGCTCTTCGTGGAGCCAGGTCACGAACTTGCTGGCTTCGGTGATCTCTTGCTTGGCTGAACGGGTCGCCGCGCTCAGGTTCTTGCCGGGCTGGGACATTGTCCGTAGCCGCCGGAGGTGATGCCACCGCCCAAACTGGCCGATCGGGCGCTCGACGCTCGCGGTGGTGCTGAGGTTCTCAAGTCGGGTGTCGAGCCAGCGTTCAAAGGTTGCGAGGTGGCGGTCTCTTTCGGGCAGGATGCTGTGGTGCACGAGCAATTCGCGAACGAACTCGACGCCCTTGGACTGGGGGAGCGCGTCGAACGCCAGGTGGGTCAGTGAGATGTCCCGGGCGCCGAGGCCGGCCAGCAGCCCGTTGGCAGCCTTGCTGCGTTTCCACGTGTAGATACTTTCGGGGCGGTCGGTCTCGACCAAGATGTTGATGAGTCGTTTGAGGCGCAGGTCCGGGGGAGTGTGGGGTTGCAGAACGCTGCTCAGGTCGGCGTGTAGGACGCAACGGATGCAGTGCCCGGACCGAAATCGTTCGGCTTCGACGCCGCAACCGTCGCAGGTCATGTTGGTGCTGATCCCGGCGCAGCTTCGACACACGTCGGCGCCGTCGTGGCGGCCGGGTAGGAGTCCTTCGTGGCCGCAGAGGGTGCAGGTGCCGGTGATGTGCAGGGCGTTGGTGAAGCAGATCCCGCAGATCGCTCCTTCGGGCCATCGGACCCGGATCTTGGCGGCCATCCGTCCGCAGCGTGCGCACTTGTGTGCGCCGCTGGACCGTGGACGGCCGCGGGGGACTGGGTCAGTCGTCGTCATCGAGGATTCTGGCTCGGACAGGTTTGTAGGCGTCAGAGAATCGGACGACATTCTCACCCGAGGCGATGGCCTGTTCCTTGCGACGCGAGCGCGCGTCGGTGGCGGTGAACGTGAACAGCTCGTTGGCCTCGACACCGAACACGTCACAGAGTGCGGCGAGGAGCTGGAACGAGATCCGCTCGGGGTTCTGGCTGACGAGCCGGTATATCTGTGACTCCGACAAGGTGATTCCGCGTTCGCGCAGCGGGCCCACGAGCTCGCGCGTATTGCGCATCCCGTGGCGCGCCATCAGCTCCCGGACACGCCACCTGTACTCGATCTCACGTTTCATGACTCCTCCTGATTCCTGCTGGCCTTGGCGATCGTGCTCTCCAGAACCCGGTTGAGTTCTAGGGTCTGATAGTCGCTGGACACCGCGGTGTAGAGCGAGGTGGTCGAGGCGTGCATGTGCCCGACCTGGCGTTGCACGAAGAGGTGGTCGAAGCCGTGGTACTCGAACAGGTGCGTCACGTAGGAGCGGCGCAGCGAGTGCAGATCCAGACCCGCGGGAAAGCCGAGCTCGTCGACGTAGGCGCGCAGTCGGCGCCGCAGATTCGACTTCGGGACCACCAGGCCCTCACTGGTGGGGAACAGGTCCGTCGGGACCGGATTCAGGTGCGGAAGGCCGTCGCGGATCCATGCCTGCACGACGGCCGGGGACCAGTCGAACACCGTCAACACCGAGCGACGTTTGTGCGGAGACCCGCGTTGCGCCTTGCCGTAACGGACGGTCAGCACACCGAAGTCACCGAACTGGGGTGCACGTGGGTTGCGCGAGAAGTCCACGGTCTGCAGATGGGTGACCTCGTTGGCTCGCAAGCCCCAGGCGTAGGCGGTCTTGAACAGCACCGCGTCACGGTAGGCGGCCACTGCGCCCTTGCGGCCCGAAGTGATCACTCGCTCGATCTCGAGATCTGCCAGATCGAACAGGTCCTGCAGCTCGCGGCGGGTGAACGGACGCTTGACCGGACCAGTCGCGTCATCGGCAACGTGCCGAGCGCGGTTCGTCTCGGTGATCACCTGGCCAGGGGAGCGGCCGAAGGCCTTCACGCAGACCCGGTCCCATTCGTAGGCCGGGTCTGTGAGGTAGTCACAGAACAACTTCAGATGAGTCTGGTAGGACCGCACCGTCGAGAATGACAGATTGGAGATCGACCGGGCATGAGCGAAGAAGTCATCGACGTCAGCCAGATCCCACTCCCAAGGGAAGTGCTCGGACTGATCCACGAAGCGGCGCACCAGACGCTCACGGGTCCGGATCGTGTCGACCTTGAAGTTGCGCGACAGTTGCTGTTTGCCCCAGCCGTTGAGCATCTCCTCGAACACGGCATCGGCCGAGACCGCCACCTCACGTACTGGCAGTCTGATCAGTTCACCGCCGCGATCATCGCTCACAAAGCCCCCAAAGCCTCTGCAAATCATGCACGCAGAATGCAGAAAATGCGAATCGTGCCAGGTCAGGCATTGGGATTGCAGCGAATATGTTCGTGCTCGATGCCCCGGAAAATGCGGAGCCAAGACGGTCGACTCGGTTTCCTCAATCCGTCGTCACAACTTCCCAACTACCTGCCATTGCGGCAGTATCGCGGCCTAGATGAAGTCGTGACACCCTCATGATCAGGGGAGTCCTATTCAGCAGAATATGCAATTGGTTCATTGTAACCTGACATAATCAATATTATCGGCCATTGATATGGTGCGAAACGAGTCGTACGGGGAGCGCGTCAGTCCACCCAGAATGACTAATCGATATGGAATCAGACCTCGGCACGAAAATCTTGGACTGGCTTGCGACTGCCCGGAACTTCTACCTGTCAGGTTCTAGTTGGCGACGGTGGCGCCGCGAGCGCTGCATAGGACTGAGTGATGCCCGAACTGTGGGTCCACGGCAGATAGTCTGCCCTCATGACGGATAAGGTGGAGCAGGCTCTGAACGCTGCCCGACCGCTTGGTCCACGTGGGTCCCGCTCAGCGGTCGGTGACTCTGGTCCGGCAGCAGAACTGACACCCACCGCTGCTGCTGTCCTAGCGGCCATCCCCGCGTGGTGGTCCGCTCGGGCGTCGTCCATCGGCATGACCGGCGACTGGCTCGATGTCCTCTTGGCCGTTGAAGCAACACCACCGATAACACTCGGCGAGCACCCGCCGCTCGAAGCCGAGTGGGGTCCGCTGACTGCCGAGCAGGTCGGCGCGGCCTACGTCTCGTCGCTGGACGATGGCACACGAGCGCGTCACGGTCGTCACTACACGCCCGCTGAACTCGCCAGCGAACTGTGGACCATGACGAAGCGCTCGCTGGCCCTAAAGCAGCCGCTCGAGCAACTTCCCGGACTTGTGCGCGACCCTGCTTGCGGATCTGGTGCGTTGCTGCTGCCGATCGTTAGGGAGCACCTCGCGGCGTCGTTCGACGTAGACCCTCAACTGGTCATCAACCGCCTCCCGTCACTCGTCGAGGGCATCGACACGGACCCCGCAGCAGTGTGGGTTGCCAACGTCGTGCTCGCCGCCGAAATGCTCCCGACGCTGCTCCGCATCCCTGAGAACCGTCGTCGCAGGCTGCCTGCGCTCGCTCGTGTGGGTGACGGGCTGGACCCCGAGCACCGTCCGGCTCACGCTGTGGTGATGAACCCGCCGTACGGTCGCGTACGCCTCAGCGATGCCGACCGTGAGCGCTTCGCTGCGACGCTCTACGGCCACGCGAACTTGTACGGCCTGTTCATGGCTGCCGCGCTGGACTCGCTCGACGACAAGGGTGTGCTGTCGGCTCTCGTGCCAACCTCGTTCACCGCCGGCAGGTACTTCGCGCCGCTGCGCGATGCCCTGGGCTCCAAGGGTCGGCTGCACGAAATCTCCTTTGTTGCGGACAGGAGCGGCGTTTTTACTTCGGTCCTGCAGGAAACGTGCCTCGCCACCATCACCCGGCGCAAGATCCGCAAGACAACCATCCAGAGCATCGGCTCGGCGACCACGTATGTCGCTACCGTCGCGACGCCGACCGGGTCGCTACCGTGGATCCTCCCGCGTCGGTCTGACCTCGCACCTGTCGCCGCCGTTGCTGCGACGCTCCCGCTCACACTTGGCGCTGCGGGTTGGCGCGTCAGCACGGGGCCGCTGGTGTGGAACCGGCGCAGAGACGACTTGCACCGACGAAAGGCTGCCGGTCGGCACCTTGTCGTTTGGGCAGCCGACGTGGACGGCGGCCAGTTTCACCTTGACGTGGCTCGGTCGGCTATGCGCTACATCTCGCTTCACTCAGATCGCGACCGGGGCTTGATGCTCCTGCGCGAGCCCGCCGTGCTGGTACAGCGGACGACCGCGCCCGAGCAGGTCAAGCGACTCGTGGGCGTGGAGCTGACCGCCGAGCATCTGGCTGTTCATGGTGGCGGCGTAGTGATCGAGAACCACGTCAACGTTCTCCGCCCTACGTGCGACGAGCCAGCGGTCTCTCGCGGCCTGCTCGCACGGCTGTTGGACACTGACACACTCGACAGCCTCGCACGCTGCGTCTCTGGTTCCGTGGCTCTGTCAGCTTATGAACTCGAATCGCTGCCGCTTCCTGACAAGGTGACTCTCGCTTCGTGGGAGACTCTCGGCGTGAAGGAGTTGAGCGCTGCCGTGGCTGAGGTATACCGGCACGCGTCTCTGCCCGGATGAGGCCACTCGTCAGCATCGAGGAGGCAGAGAGCCGCTTGCTGCAGATTTTTCCTCGCTCCGCGTTCGACCCGGTGCTCTCGAACCCGCTGGGTGCTGCTGCGATCAGGTCGTTCATCTATGTCGACGCGGTCGTCGACTCCGATCCGGTGCCAAGGGCTGACTTGTACTGGGGCAGGCCATCGACAGTGATGTGGATGTCTGACGACGTCGTCTCGCGAGGCTCTGTCGACGACCGGCTCGCGTGGCGAGCAGCGGCGGCGAAGAAGCGCGAAGCGGTCGTACAACTTCTCGAGGGGTGGGGCGTTCCCACGAAGGCTGGCTACGCCGACAACACTCGCGAAACGCTGAGAGACGAAACCTTCCGCAAGTGGAAGGAGAGCGGTGCGATCCGCGAGCGTGCCGGGGTGCCGAAGACATCGAGTAAGGGCCGCTGGGCGCTTGAAGCGCACTTCGCTGCGCTCTTCGATCCGGCACTGAGCGGGGACGCGCTGGTAGACGCGATCAAGGAGTGGCGGGATAAGCACCTTAGTCCGACTGCCAAGATCAAGGTGCAGTTCGCCCTCCAAAAGGAGAATGCGTCCCATGCCGTGACGGTGGCTCTGCCCAACACCAATCAGACGCGCACCCTAGAGAGCGGCATCGCTTCCCTGATCCTCAAGGGTGTCATCGAGCAGTGGGCCACCGCGCGTCTAGAGAAACCCTACGTGGTGACGATAAGCGAACCAGGCGACAAGATCTTCACCGGCGACGCAAGCCTGCTTCAGTTTCTCGGTGTCAGCATCAACGCGTCAGCGCTGTTGCCGGACGCGGTTGTGGCCGACCTTGGCCCTGAGCCAGCCCATTTCTGGATGATCGAGGCTGTGAACACCGACGGAGAGATCGACGAGATGCGCAAGACTGCCCTTCTGCAATGGGCCGCCCAGCAGAACATCCCTGCCGAGCAATGCTTCTTCTTGACCGCATTCGAGTCGCGCAACATCGGTGCTGCTCGTAAGCGCCTCAAGGACTTGGCTGCTGGCACGTACGCCTACTTCGCGGACGAGCCAGGCTACGAGCTGGCTTGGTATCCGATCACCTGAGGTTGCTAGGGGCCAGCAACGACAGCGGCAATTGCGTCAGCCTCCGCCACGGACAACGCCGCCAGCACCTCCGGGTAGACGAGCAAATTCGAGTGGGCACGTGTGTCCTTAATCCGACCCTTCAATTTGCCGGGATGGTCGTTCGTCACGTAGTTGAGCACCGACCGATAGGGCGACCAGTCCAAGCTATGAGCGCCAGAGTTTCGTGCCTTCCCATCAGCGAGGAGTTTCGACAAAATCGCAGGCCGGTCAGCGGTCTTGTGACGCTCGACAACCCAGAGCAAGTTCTGGATGGACTCCGCGAGGCTTCTCACGTTTGACGGAAGGTCTGACTTAACCCACTCGCCCTGCAGGATCGTGATGATGGCATTCAGTTCTTCGATCTGCGGATCGCTCTCGGGAAGCACCGAGGTCGTCGCAAGTGTGCCTATACCCCCGATGACAACCTCGGCTTGCTCCAACGTCGCTCTGATCTGACTCGCGATGCGTTCGCGACGCCAATCCCTTGAAGGGGTCTTGTAGATCACGTCGTGAGTCGCGATGCCCCACGCGTGCTGCAGGAAGGTCTTGACCTGCACCTCGAACAACATGCCGTCTGGGATGACCGTTCGTTCGCCAGCAGCCCGCTGGTACGTGACGTAAAGGCGCACGTCGTCAAAGAGAAATCTGTCGGGAGCGTTCGAAGTCTTGGTTGGTGACGGAGGACGACGCGCATGGAGCGGGTACTCGGCGACAACGACGTCGATGGCATCTTGAATCTGCCCAGCGTCGGGTACGACGAGGGTCGCACCGAAGATGTCTTCGACACGGTCGAGCGATTCAATTCGGCCCGTTTCGACCTTTAACGCGAAACTCTCGAGGTTCTTCACCCTGCTCTGGTAGTGCCACGAGTCGTCCTTTCGCTTGAGGAGATCGCGAGTCACCTCCTTCTGCAAAGCCTTGGCCGTCGCCTCTTGCTCCTTGTGAGCATCGCGAATGGCTGCGTCGATCTTCACCGCGTCAGTCCAGCTGCAGGGCTTGGCGCAATGCGTCGAGTCGCGCCACCCGCTGTGGCTCCTCGGTGGTGGCACCCACTGACGCAGCCGCGTAGCGGGCAACCAAACCCTCAAACCCTGCGTCATCGTGGTCGACATTAGGAGGCGCCTCGAGCGGGTCAGTGTCGTGCTCTCGGACGGCTAACATGAAGCGTCGGTACTGCTCGCCAAAACCGACGATGTCGCCAGCGGCAGCGACTCCGTGTTCTCCATGCGTATTGACGAGAGCGGTGAGAGCTGACCACAGCGTGTAAAAGTGAAGGAACGGCTGGGCGTGGGTCGACACCACTGACGTCTCGTTGTCGAGGGCGTCGAGCCAGTCGCGAACCGCGAAGAACTCCGTCGTGAACCGCTCAGCATCGAAGAGAGCCTCTTCGTCCTCCGCGTCATCCAGTTCAGCGAAGAAACCGTCCAGCTCCTCTTGATCGAATCCGCTCACCTTGCCGCGTGCCGTGACCATGGCGAGTTCAGCGAGATTCTGCACGTCGGCCATCCGCTTCTCTTTTGCGGTGGTGTGGATCTTGAAGCGTTTCCACACTGGCAGCAGGACTTCGTCCTCCAAGAAGGTGATCAGCCAGCCATCGAAACGCGCGTGACGGAGTTCCTGGGCCGTGAGTTTGCGCGAGTTCTTGTTGAGCCGCTCGAACACCTCACGGACGAACGTAGGAGAAACGTCATCGATCTCCTCGACTGTCATGCGGTAGTTCCACAATCGACCACGGGGGTCGTCCTCTTCTTCTCCCTCGTCGAGGTCGCGCCACCGTCTGCCGTCGAAGCGTGAGTCGCCGAAGTCCTGCGGTAGATACACCTTGTTGTCCAGAAACTGCAGAACTGTGCTGATGCGCTGCTTGCCATCGACTACGTGGTACATCGCTTCGCCTGTGGACAGGTCGATCGTCTTGTGTAGGAAAATCGGCGGAGACGGGTAGTTCTTGAAGATGGTGTCCATGAACGATCGTCGATCTCGCGGCGTCCACACGCTCCGTCGCTGGTAGGGAGGACTCAGGTCGAGTTGGTTGCGTCGGTGCTGTTCGAGAATCCAACTGAGGTCTTGCGTGCTGACCTTGCGGTTCACCGTCTCGTAAGACTGATCCTGCGTCACGACTTCTCGATTCTATGAGAGCTATTGTCACCCGGGCGACCCTGCGAGGCTATCAACCAGCGCGTCCGCGGTGCGTGATCGCTGAGATGCGTCTCCGCGCGGACCAAACACACCGTCGCCGTATGCGGCGAGGTCCGTGACCAAGTCACCGTGAATACCCCCCCCAGCTGAGCGCAGCTGTCCCCAAATTTCGCTTGCGGGAACTATGAATTCTGCGTAATCTTGGAACCTCAAAGACCAGAGTGTTGACGATTAAGGAGTTTGCGGTGCATAGGATTGAAATCGACGACGAGGTGTACGCCGCTCTGGCACAACGGGCACGCGGCTTCGAGGTTCCCAATGACGTTCTCCGCCGGGAGTACGGACTAAACGGAGCCGCGAGCGGCGACCAGTCACAACTGCTTCGACCTTCAACTTTCATGGCGGGTCGACTGCTACCACTTATCGAAGTCGGCCTCGTGAAACCGGGTGACGAACTCGTTCATCGTCAGCCCCGCAAGGGTCGAACGTTCTCAGCGACCGTCGACGACGCTGGCTGGGTCGTCACCGAGCTTGGCCGCTACAAGGAACCTTCTCCGGCTTTGCGCGATCTAGTTGGGTCGCAGATCGATGGATGGTTCCGATGGACGCACGTATCGTCCGGGCGGACGTTGAAACAGTTGAAGCTACAGATGTTGGACGAAAGCGGTACCTGAGTCAGGCGATATGCGTCATTCCACCGCGATCTGCGTACGTATAGACCTCGCGGCGGATCGCTCGCAGAAGCTACCTTGGTGGGCGCCTATGTGAACTAGAGTCGGCTGGCGGCCCACACGAGGAACCATGCCAGCGATGCCACCACAGCAATGGCTTGGAAGGCGTAGAAGGAGTGTTTCAGCG
>JACMOZ010000026.1 GCA_014377785.1 Aeromicrobium sp. | reverse complement strand
TGGTCGGTGGGCGGTGACTTACGCACCACGGCCCGCCATCGAGTGGTGCCTAACTCACCCCCACTCCAGGTTGCGTGGGGCCTAACTCACCGCCACTCGATATGGGGGCGCGCTGCGATAGCCTGCTCGCGATGGACAGTCCCTATGGTGATGAGGCGCGCGCCCGCTTCGTCGACGAACCCAACAAACGTGCCGGCCGCACTCCTTTCGAACGCGACCGTGCCCGGGTCGTGCACTCGGCCGCGTTGCGCCGACTCTCGGCCAAGACCCAGGTCTTGGGTGCGGGCACCGATGACTTCGTCCGCAACCGGTTGACCCATTCGCTCGAAGTCGCCCAAGTTGCGCGCGAGCTCGGCAAGGCGCTCGGCTGTGACCCCGATATTGTCGACTCGGCCGCGCTCGCCCACGACCTCGGCCATCCGCCGTTCGGCCACAACGGCGAAGTCGCGCTGTCCAGGGCGGCAGAGTCCTGTGGGGGATTCGAGGGGAACGCCCAGACCTTGCGCATACTGACCCGGCTCGAATCCAAGGCTTTCGATGCCGACGGGATGACCGTCGGACTCAACCTCACGCGCGCGACTCTCGCGGCCTGCGTGAAATATCCGTGGACACTCCAGGAGGCCGGCACCAGCGCCCCCAAATTCGGCGCCTACACCGACGACCTGAAGATCTTCGACTGGTTGCGCGCCGAGGCGCCGGGTCGCCGCCGCCCCATCGAAGCCCAAGTCATGGACCTCTCCGATGACATCGCTTATTCGGTACACGACGTCGAGGATGGCGTCTTCGGTGGCTGGTTCGCCCTCGACCCCGATGAGTTCGACGCGAAAGCCGTCTGGCATGTTGCGCGCGATTGGTATGCCGCCGACGCCGCCGACGACCGACTCGATGCGGCTCTCGATCGTTTGCAGTCCCTGCCTGAATGGCCTGACGGTGCCTTCGATGGAGGTCGGCACGCGCGGGCCGTCCTCAAGAGCCTGACGAGCGCCCTTATCGGTCGCTTTGCCTTCGCCGCGCAGTTGGCAACCATCGAGCGGTGGGGATCGGGACCGCTCATACGCTTCGAAGCCGACCTCGAAGTACCGACCACAACCCGGGACGAAATCGTAGTGCTCAAGTCGATTGCAGCGCACTACGTCATGCGCTCGGACGACCGCGCCGCGCAGTTGCTGCTACAACAGGAAATCTTGGCAGCGCTGGTGACGATCCTCGTCAATACCGGCGACAAGCACCTCGAAGCCGAGTTCGTCTCCGACTTCGCCGCGACAACTGACGACAAAGAACGACGCCGGGTCGTGATCGATCAGGTCGCCAGTCTCACCGACGGCTCTGCCCAGGCGTGGGCTGTCCGACTTCTCTCGTAGACTTCGTCCCATGGCAGGGCTGATCAAGGACGAGGACATCCAGATCGTCCGCGAACGCGCCCGCATCGACGAGGTCGTCGAGCAATATGTGACCCTCCGCAACGCCGGCGCTGGAGCCCGCAAAGGACTGTGTCCGTTCCACGATGAGAAATCTCCGTCGTTCAACGTCCGCCCGGCTCAGGGTTTTTATCACTGCTTCGGTTGCGGCGCGAGCGGCGACGTCTTCAAATTTGTGCAAGAGATCGAAGGCCTGGGCTTCGCCGAGTCGGTCGAACGCCTGGCCAGCAAATACGGCATTCAGTTGCGTTACGAAGAGGGTGGCGACCGTGGACCCCGGCGTGACCCTCGCCAGCGCGGCCGCCTCGTCGAAGCCCATAAATTTGCTGCCGAGTTCTATGCCGAGGCTCTCGCCAACTCTCCGGATGCAAAGGCCGGCCGCCAGTTTGTCTCCGATCGGGGCTTCGATCGCGCCGCCGCCGAAATCTTCGGTATGGGCTTTGCCCCGCGCGGTGGAGAGGCGCTCGTAGCCCATTTACGCGGCAAAGGTTTTACCGAGGAAGAGCTCACGGTCGGAGGCCTCGCATCCAGCGGTTCGCGTGGACTCTATGACCGCTTCCGCGGCCGGCTGATGTGGCCGATCCGCGAAATGACAGGCGAAGTCATCGGCTTCGGCGCCCGGCGGATGTTCGACGACGACCGGGTCGAGGCCAAATACCTCAATACTTCCGAGACGCCGCTCTACAAGAAAAGCCAAGTGCTCTACGGCCTCGACCTGGCCCGCAGGGACATTTCCTCGTCGAGCCAGGCCGTTGTCGTCGAGGGATACACCGATGTCATGGCCTGCCACCAGTCGGGTGTCAAGACCGCTGTCGCGACTTGCGGCACAGCCTTCGGCGAGGACCATGCCCGCATACTGCGCCGCATACTCCTTGACAACGACGCGTTCCACGGGGAAGTCATCTTCACCTTCGACGGCGACGAAGCCGGTCAACGCGCCGCGATGAAGGCGTTTGCAGGTGACCAGCAATTCGTCGCTCAGACCTATGTGGCTGTCGAGCCACGCGGTATGGATCCGTGCGATCTGCGTCTCGCCGATGGTGATGCCGCGGTGCGTGAACTCGTCGCCACCCGCATCCCGCTTTATCGCTTCGTGCTCGACAACACGTTGAAGAAGTTCGACCTCGATAGGGGTGATCAGCGTATCGACGCGATTCGCGAATCCGTCGCCCTCGCCACCTCGATCCGGGACAAGTCCAAGGTCGAGGAGTTCATTCGCGAGATCGCCAACCGGGTCGGCGCCGATGTCGACCAAGTGCGCTCCGAGCTCAAGAAAAGCAAGGGTCGGCCCGTGAAGGCCCCGTCACGAACGATTGCGGCCGAAGTCGAGGCGGCGCCCGCTCAAGAGCTCATAAGTCTCGGCGCGCCGCAATTCGCCGACGAACGCGAAGCGCTCAAGGCGATCGTGCAGTTCCCGCACTTCGCGCAGCCCGTGGCCGGAGATTTGCACGACAACGACTTCACTCATCCGGTGTCGCGGGAGTTGTGGCGCCACATCAGTGCCGAACCATTGCCGACATCCCCGGATCACGGTTGGTTGTCGAAGTTGTCCGACTCACTGCCCGAAGAGCAATTGAAGCGCGTGTTGGCCCAGTCGGCGGTCGAACCGTTGCGCTCGTCCAACGAGGCGACCCAGGCAGTCGTGATTTCGTTGATCGCCCGCCTGCAGGAACTCACCACGGCCCGGCGCATCGTCGAAGTCAAGTCCAAACTGCAGCGCACCAACCCGATCGACCAGATCGAGGACTACAACCGGATGTTCGGCGAGCTCGTCGCCCTCGAGCAACAACGTCGGGCCCTGCGCGAACGCGCCATTTGGTGACGATTTCCCCAGCCTGATGAGTCGCGGCCGGTGTCCACATGACCTGTCCGTATCGCTCCGTCGGCGCGCCCCAGCGTAGAGGGTGGACCCATGGACCCATATTTACGCCGGTTGGCAGCCATACCCCCGCTCGGTCCTGTGTCCGAGCATGAACTCGCAGTGCGGTGCTGGCACGGTGAAGCGGAGGCGCGTGACGAACTGATCACGTCGAGTCTCCGACTGGTCGTCTTGCGGGCTCGGCTATTCGGTTTGCACGGATCTCGACTCCTCGATGCGGTCCAGGCCGGCACAATTGGCCTCATCGAGGCGGTGGACCGCTTCGATCCCGAACGGGGCTGCCGCCTTGCGACTTATGCCTGGTGGTGGATCGGGCGAGCCATGAAACAGTCGATTCCGGCACCGGACTCTGCTCTATGCAACGATGCCATGGCGGACAGTCGGCCGCCCATAGAAGCTGACGACGACCTGCTCGACGGGCTCACCGAGGATCTCGCTGCGGTGCTCAGAGAACGCTTTGGCGCGGGGGCCGGACCGGGGCGTTCCACCCCTCGCGTCGAGGTCGCCCGACGACTCGGGCTGACGGTCAGTCAGGTTCGGACAAGAGAGGCCAAGGCACTTGCGCACATCCGCGAGACACTTGCTAAGGTTGGTGACCGTGCTCCTCATCAACACTGTGGAGCCGGTCCCCTGTAGCTCAATTGGCAGAGCATTCGACTGTTAATCGGAGGGTTCCTGGTTCGAGTCCAGGCGGGGGAGCGGAAAACCCCCGTTTTGCGGGGGTTTTGCTGTTTCTGGCGACGAGCAAAGCCTAAAAGTCGCACGGAAATTGCACGCTTATTGTGTGATCGGCGGTGGCGCCGAGTGACTTAATCGTCCCTCTTGATGCGCCCCCGGATGCCGCCGATTTTCCTCAAGTGGTCGGAGACGTCCGGCGCAACAACTGCCCTGGCAACGTATTGCTTCTCGGTTGTCCTGGAGGAGGCATGTCCGAGTTGGCTCTTCGCCGTATCCATGCCGCCCTCGGCCCGGTTGTTCAATTCGGTTGCCATCGTTGAGCGGAACACCTTCGGAGTTACTCCTTATCAACTCGGGATAGGCGGCAAAGGGTTGCTGCAACCTCGTCGTGAGATTTCCCGGTGACACCCGCGTGCCTGCGCGACTGGCAAACACCGCGTCCAACGCGCTGGGCTCTTGCTCGTCCCGTCGCTTCTTGAGCATCTGCGTCGCAAAGGCCGGGAGGTACACCGGGCGAAATCCCGACTTGCTCTTCGGCTTTGGCTGGCGATACAGACCCTTGCCGGCGGGCACCACGAGAGTGCAGAAATCGAGACCGAGCACTATCGTGTTCACAACGAAGCCGCGCAGCGGCCGCTGGCGGACCAATAGGCTCTTTAACGAGCCAGGGGCGCATCACGCCGTGATGGTGCTGGGCGGTGAGAGGAATAACTTCGATGGTGAGTCTGCAGGCTGCGTTGACGCGAGAGCATCGCGACATCGATGCCGGTATCGAGGCGTTCGTCGCTGATCTCGACCGCGGCGTCATAGACCCGGAGCCGCTGTTGAATGCGTTCGAGGCGTTGCGACGGCACATCTATCTGGAGGAGGAGTTCTTGTTTCCAGCGATCCGGCAGTCGGGGCTGGTGATGCCGGTCTTGGTGATGCTGCGCGAACACGGCACCCTGTGGCAGTTGATGGACACACTCACCGAGTTGCTGGAAGGCAACGACCGTGCCGACGTCGGCGACGTGCTGTTGTCGACGTGTCGCGAACTGTTAGGCGCGCTCGATCAGCACAACAGCAAGGAAGAGCCGATCATCTACCCGCACGCCGCGACCGATCTCACCGAGGAAGCCGCCGCCGACCTGGCTGATTTCTTGGAGACTGGCACCACACCGGATGGCTGGGCCTGCGAAGCCGCCCGGTAACCATCGTCGGCGACGGGCAGAAGCCTCGCAGGTGCGAGAGCACGATGTCGACCGGGATACTGACCGCCAGCACCAGCAGTAAGATTCCGTAGCCTGAGTGGTGTTGATGAGATTGTGCTCTCGCTCTGCGTAAAAGGGCTGACCACGGGTGAGATTGGCGCGCATTTCGACCAGATCCAGGGCGCGAGTGTCTCGCAAGAAACCGTCTCGCGGATTCCCCCAAGGACTGCGTCCAGGGAGGGACCCCCGCGGACAAGGTCGTCTCGGAGATGACTGATTGGCTCAACCGCCCCCTGGTGGCGGGCAGCTTCTAACGAACGTCACGAATCAGGTTTGTTGTTCTTTGGTGTCCTCATCGTCGCATGGCTTGGCGCGGGCTGAGACCGGCAAGGCCTGCGCGAGGGTACGCGTCGAACTGTGCACCGACCGCCCTGATCTAGTCTGGGGAAATGGAAACTTTGTTCAACCTTCTGCATGTGGTCACCGGGGTCTTTATCATCGGCCCGATGGCCATCCTCCCCATGACCGGGATGCGCGCAATCCGCGCCGGCCAGGCCGGCCAGGTTACCTCTCTGGCGAAGTCGGTCAATGTCTTTAACCTGCTTTCGCTGGTCGTGGTGATCCTGGGCTTCGGTGCGCTGGAGATCAGCCATATTTCCTTGGCATCAACTTGGGTCTGGCTCTCGCTCGTTTTCTATTTTGTCGCTCTCGCGCTGAACATGCTCATCGTCGTTCCGGCCCTGCGCACGGCTGCAGAAGCGTTGACCGCGGATGCCACGGGCGACGCCGCATCCGCTCACGTCACCGGAACGAAGGTCCCCGGCTACTCGCGCGTGGCCATGATGTCCGGCATCGTCGCGCTACTCCTCGTGCTCATCGTCGTGCTCATGGTCTTGAAGCCGTAGCGACGTCAATTCGAAATTGGCAGCAGATCACGTCGAATAGGACTTGTCCGTGACGCTCGAGGGGAAGGGTTTGTCGGGGACAGTCCCAAAAAGATTCATAACCGCCTGTCGGTGGGACGTGCGAGGATCGGCGAATGGCTACTCGACCTTCGACCTTGATTCTGGCGGGCCAGTCGCTTCCGGGTGGTCCGGCCGAAGATGTCGTCCTCGGTCCACTCTTGCTCGCCAAGGGGCTGAGTGAGACGCGGGAGATTGTTCGCATCTGGCGGCCGGAGCCAACTGCGGCTTTCAGCAGACGAGATTCCCGTAGGCCAGGGTTTACGCGCGCGACGGAGGTCGTCCGTGAGCTGGGTTTCATGCCCGTGATCCGCCCCCAGGGTGGGCAATTGGCGGCCTATCACCGAGGCAGCGTTGCGATCGATCATGTGGTTCGAACGTCCAAACCAATCGAAGGGCTGAAGGATCGGTTTGAGCGGTTTGCGAGGTTACATGCCGATGTTCTGTCGGCGTTCGGTCTTGATGTCCGGATCGGAGAGCTTCCCGGGGAGTACTGCCCGGGCGAGTACAGCATCAACGTCGGTGGGGCGGCCAAGGTTGTGGGCTCGGCTCAGCGCATCACGCGCGATGGTTGGCTGTTCAGCACGATCGTCCAAGTGGCGGGTTCGGCCTCGATCAGGGACGTGCTCATTGCGGCGTACGACGAGATCGGTTACGAGTTGAATTCGTCAACGATCGGCTCGGTCGAGGACTACCGACCCGACATCTCAACTGATGCGGTGGAGCAAGCGCTGATCGACGTGTACGCCTCGGGGGCTGACGTCATCCAGGATTCGCTTTCGGCCGAGATACTCCAGGAGGTTGCTTCCATGAGTGCCGCGGGTGAACCCGGGATTCAATGAAGGCGCTGCCAAACGAGTCGATCGTTATGAGTGCGTTCGATTGCGCGAGCCACAACTGTGGCCAGATCAGCAGACTGCGCGAGCAATGCGCGCTGAAAGTGGTCGCCCGTGCCTCGGGTGAATTGGCGGCTGAGCAGATCGTCGATTCGGTCCGCATCTCCGAACTCGCGCAAAGCAGGTCTGATCCTTCGAGTGAGCGCCGCCACGACAGTGGCGGCTGGTTGAGGCTGCCAACTCCCGGGAGCCAGCAGGACTCCGTCGAGACCATCGCGGCTGGCCCGCCACATCGCCAGGTTGATCATCGGTGCGGTGGCCGCAGTCGAAGGGACACCTCGCCGCCATTCGTGCGCGGCGGTTTCAACGAGTGCGCGCGCCAATCCGGCGATGAGGACCGCGGTTTCGGCGTCGAGGCATACATCGGCAACGCGAATCTCGACCGTCGGGTGATTTCGGCTCAGTCGGGCGTCGAAGTAGACCATGGCTTCGTCGATGATGACGTCGGATGACACATACTGATCGATCTGGTCTCGATACGCCTTAGCGGAGCCAAACTCTTCGGTGGCCCCGGCCAAAGGCAGCCGCGACAACACTTGTCGTCGATAACTGGCATACCCAGTGGAATGTCCATTCCAGTATGGAGAGTTCGCCGACAACGCCAGCAATACAGGCAGCCAGCTGCGGATGCGATCAAGGATGCCCACGCCTTCCTCCGCGGACTCCACGGCAACATGCACGTGAAATCCGCAGGTCAGTTGCTCCCGTGCCGTGAGTCCGAATCGATCGCCAATCTCCCGATACCTGGACCCTGAGATGATGTGTGGGTCGACCGGGACTGGCGACGTGCCGAGCGCAACAACCCTTGCGCCTACAATTTGGGCTAATTTGTCCGTCCACGAGCGGCCGATGCGAATCGCACTCTCGATTTCGTCGAGACTATGGCATATCGGGCTCACGGATTCGATCTGTTCGGATTGGAGTTCGGTCGTCAGCGCGCATGGTGACTCGACTGCAAACTGACTTCCGAGATCTACGATGCGATCGCCGAGTGGAAGTGGCCGGCCCGAAGCCGGATCGACGACGAGAAACTCCTCCTCGATGCCAAAGGTGCGCATATGCCTGTTCCGATCGATCCTTGACGGACGGGTCGCCCGTCACCCCTATTACCCCGAATGGGCTTGCTGCACGCTTCGCCAGATGTGATCCCCACGCACGCGTGAAACACACGGTTTTCGGATACTCGGGCACGAGGCGTCCCGCGAGAGGAAGGCATGTTCATGTCGCAGCCGAGCTCACTCGCCGTCGATCGATGGCGCCGCGGCGTGCAGCTCCTGTTGAACTGGAGTAGTACTTGAGAGTGCTCCGATTTTCGATCATCGCCTCCCTCGCGCTTGTCGCCGTGCTCACCTCGGTCGCTGCGGCGGTGGGGTCGATCGCTTGGCTGGTCCTTGCCGTGGCGATCGTCAGCCTGTTCGGCGGGACTTCGACGGGCGTCCCTTCTCCCGCGAGACGCGCTCGATCAGCTACGAGCGGGCAGCTCATGACTCGGTCAAGTGCCTCTCGCTCAAGCTGAGCCAGGGGGCCAAGCCGGGCATCGGTGGCGTGCTGCCCGGTAACAAAGTCACCGCCGAGATTGCCGAAGCCCGCAGCGTTCCCGCGGGTGAGAAGTGCGTCAGCCCCGAATGCCCCGTTGGTGTCGCGACCCAAGATCCTCGCCGCGCCCACATGCTCCGTTGGATGATTGGCCACACCGACATCCGCTCATACGCCGACCTGTATGAGTGGCTCGAGCCCGGCCAACTCCTCCGGGAGGCGCCTGAGTCGCGGACCGCCGACTGGGTACATGCCGATCCCGACCGATTCCGTCCCTAAGCATTCGAAAGGCCACCATGACTACCGTTGCCGAAAGCCTCGTGAAAGCCCTCGCCGATCTGGGCGTGACCACTGTCTGGCGCGTCGTGGGCGATGCCCTCAACCCGGTGACCGATGCGATTCGCACGGAAGACCGGATCGAGTGGATCGGCGTTCGCCACGAGGAGGCCGGGGCCTTCGCCGCTTCGGCTCAGGCACAGCTCAGCGGGACGCTGGGCGTGTGCATGGGCACAGTCGGCCCGGGCTCCATCCACCTCCTCAACGGTTTGTACGACGCCAAGAAGTCCCACGCGCCGGTTTTGGCGATCTGCGGTCAGGTGCCGCTCGCCGAGATCGGCAGCGAGTGCTTCCAGGAGGTCAACAACGACCTGCTGTTCCAGGACGTCGCCGAGTTCACCCGCAGCATCACGAGCCCCTCGCAGATGCCGTACATCCTCGAACAGGCTGTCAACACCGCGCTAGAGCGCCAAGGAGTCGCGATCCCCACACTCCCTGGCGACGTCGGCGGCATGACCGTGGACAAGCATGCCGCCGAGCCGAAGTTCGTCGGTCTCCATCCTTCGGCCACCCCCGATGCTGACCTCTTAGCCAAGGCAGCCGGCTTGCTCAACGAGGCGAAGAGCATCACGATGCTGGTCGGGATGGGCACGCGCGAAGCACGCGAGGCCGTACTCTTGACTGCTGAGGCGCTGTCCGCCCCGATGGCCCTCACGCTCAAGGCCAAGGAAGGCCTTGAACGTGACAATCCCTACCAGGTCGGGCAGTCCGGACTGATCGGCAACCCGGCCAGCCAGGTCGCCTTCGATGGCTGCGACGTCCTGTTGATGGTGGGCACCGACTTCCCCTATCGCGAGTGGTATCCCGAGGGAAAGTCCGTGATCCAGATC
This sequence comes from Aeromicrobium sp., assembly GCA_014377785.1. GTDB lineage: Bacteria > Actinomycetota > Actinomycetes > Propionibacteriales > Nocardioidaceae > JACMOZ01. The sequence continues at coordinate 32,249 of JACMOZ010000026.1, read as the reverse complement.
GATTGCCGGGGTGAGCACATCGGTCGGCGGACGCACGTCAACCTGGGACTCGTCGGCCACAGCCGGTCGACCCTCGAGGCCTTGCTGCCGATGCTGAATCGACGCACCGATACCGAACACCTCGAGCACTCGCGGGCCCGCTACGACTCTTGGCGCGAGGGACAGTCGCACCTCACTGATCCCGATTTCGATCACGAACGTCTAGGGCGCCTTCGGCAGGCGTTTGACAACCGGGCGCATGCCATCCGGCCGGAAGCAGTGGCCGCCGCCGCGGATCGCAACGCGGCGACCGATGCGATCTTCACGACCCACACCGGCATGTCGACGGCGTGGCTGGCCCGCTTCGTCACGATGAGCGGTCAGCGCCGTCTGGTCGGCTCGTTCAATTTGGGATCGATGGCAAATGCGATGCCTCAGGCGCTCGGCGCTTCGGCGCTCGATCGCCGTCGCCAGGTCCTCGCCTTCTGCGGAGACGGCGGCATCACGATGCTCCTCGGTGACCTGATCACCGCGGTCAGCTACGACCTCCCCGTCAAGCTCATAGTCTTCAACAACTCGCGGCTCGGAATGGTCAAACTCGAGCAGGAACAAGGGGGCCTGCCCGAGTTCGGCACGATCCTCGACAATCCCGATCTTTCGGCGGTCGCCCGGGCCTGCGGAATGCACGGCGTTCGTGTCGAGGACCCTCATGAACTGGATGCCGCAGTCAAGGATCTGCTGGCCCATGAAGGTCCCGCATTGCTCGACGTTGTCACGAATCCGGACGAGATCGCCATACCGCCGAAACCGACTCTCGCCCAAGGCTGGGGGTTCGCGATCGCGAAGGTCCAGGAGAGTCTTCGCTCTTCGGGAGAGTAGTAGCCCTCACGCGCCTATCTCCATGTTGACTCGATCGGCTGTGATTTAGATACCCCATGGGGTATCCTTTCTTCACCAGTTGAAGAGTTTGAGGAGTACATCAGATGTGTAGAGCAGTGAAGTGTCGTCGTTGCGACAAAACGACGTGGGCGGGTTGTGGTCAGCACGTGGACTCGGTCATGCGTGGCGTCCCTCACTCGGATCGCTGCCAAGGGCATGCGAAAGAGACGGGTTCACAGGGCGGCGGCTTCATGGCGAAGCTTCTCGGCCGCTGACACCATTCACTGTCGACGGCCAGCTAGACTTAGTCGCCCCAGCCCATCGAGAACACCTCGAAGGATGTTGCGAACTTCACGCCAAGACGAGCGCCGGTCGGCCGGGCCACACCTTCGAGGAATTCGGCTGGATCGAAATCCTCCCAGCCCAGTCCTTTGATGTAGGCGTCGTGGGTCCTAAGCGATTCGACGCCTTTGTCGAACGTCTCTGTGGTGTCCACGGCGTGAAGTCCGGCCGGTGACCCGGCTGCCCACACCTCGGTAACCCCACCCCAGGGTTCGACGCCGTCGACGAGTTGCTCGTTGAACACCCAACGATTGCCTGCATCGCGTACGGCGTCGAGGGTCGCCTTGCCGACCGCTATGTGATCGGCCTGGTTGAGGTTGCGGCCGCCCCAGGAGTCACGGAAGTTGTTGGTGATGACAATCTGGGGCCGATGCTTGCGCACGACGCCGGCGATTGCCCGACGCAAGGTCACCCCGTATTCGAGGATCCCGTCCGGAAGGCCCAGAAAATCGACCGTGTCGACACCGACAATTTTGGCGGACGCGATCTGTTCGGCGATGCGGACTTCGCGGCACTCCTCGGGCGACATGCCATCGATGCCGGCTTCGCCGCTGGTCACCATGCAATAGACAATGTTTTTGCCCTGGCCGGTCCATCGCGCAATTGCCGCGGCGGCACCGAATTCGAGGTCATCGGGATGGGCGACGACCGCGAGTGCGGTGTCCCAGTTCTCATCGACGGGGGAGAGGTCTTGTGGGTCTGCCATACGGCTAGGCTAGACCCGCTTTACCTTGGGCGACCAGCCCTTGGGGGAGGTAGCTCAGCTGGTTAGAGCAGAGGACTCATAATCCTTGGGTCGCGGGTTCGAGCCCCGCCCTCCCTACCGAGTTGGATCCGGCGTGCCGCACGCCGGCTGTTCACCTGAACACGACAAGGTGCGCGAGCCGGCCCCCAACCCGACGCTCTGCCCATCCAGAACCCCGGGCCGGCTCTTAGAGGTCTGCGCAGTGATCGGGCACGTACGTCGACTGCTCTCGCGGGGTTCGCTCGTAGCCCCTCGACTTCGGCCGCGGCGGAAGCTTCAGTGCAGGTAGAGGAGTGTCGGCGTACGGAATCGTGGAGAGCAGGTGGGACATCATGTTCAACCTGGCGCGCTTCTTTTGGTCGCCCTCGACCACGTACCAGGGCGCTTCGGGGGTGTCAGTGTGCACCATCATCTCGTCCTTGGCCCTCGAATAGTCCTCCCACCTCGTGATTGACTCGAGGTCGATGGGTGAGAGCTTCCACTGTCGCATCGGGTCCGCGAGCCGTTGCTTGAACCTTCGTTGCTGCTCCTGGTCGCTGACCGAGAACCAGTACTTGCGGAGCAGGATGCCGTCCTCGATGAGCATGCGCTCGAGGATCGGGCACTGGTGCAGGAATTCGTGGTACTCAGCAGGCGTGCAGAAGCCCATCACCTTCTCGACGCCGGCCCGGTTGTACCAGGAGCGGTCGAAGAATACCAGCTCGCCGGCACTCGGCAGATGCTCAAGGTATCGCTGGAAGTACCACTGCCCCCGCTCCCGTTCGGTGGGCGCGGGCAGCGCCGCGATCCGGGCGACCCGCGGGCTGAGGTACTGGGTGATCCGCTTGATTGTCCCGCCTTTGCCTGCGGCGTCACGTCCCTCGAAGACCACCACGATCCGTTGCCGTTCGGCCCGCACCCACTCCTGGACTTTGACAAATTCGGCCTGCAAGCGGAACAGCTCCGCTTCGTACGTGGATGCTGAGATCTTGCCTGATGCGATGTCGGAACCTGCTGGCTCGTGCCTCATGCCTCGAGGCTAACCCGATTATCGGCTGGCCGCGTGGTCATCGAGCAACCTGCACGCCCCGACCGGCGTGCCTCAGCGGCCGAGGATGTCTGCGTCCGGCATACGGCGTAAGCGAAGCATCTCCGAACGGCTGTCTCAGGCGAGGCCGAATTGTGGTCGCGCCGGGTGAGGCACGAGGTCGATGTATTCGGGATGGTCAAGGATGACCTTGGGGATGAACGGGCAATAGGGCAGTACCTCACCACCGAGTTCGCGGATCTGGTCGAGAGCCTTGACGATGAGTGCGGTGCCGATTCCTTTACCGCCGAACTGTGGAAACACTTCGGTGTGGTTGAGCGCGAAGGTCTCGCCCTCCATGGCGTATTCGACAAAACCTGCCAGCGTGTTTTCGAAGTAGATCTCGAAGCGGTTTTGGGCAGGATTGTGGCGTACGTCGGGTGTTGGCATGGGTCATTACTACCACCTCTTGGTCGATTCTCTTGTGGCTGACGGGAAGCATGGGGCATAATGGGCGTTGGTGCATCTCCGTAGAACGCTGGGGAAGGCGAAACTAGGGAGGCACCATGAGTCCGAGCATCCAGGGCGTACCCACGCGGGGCGTTCTTTTTGTGCATTCCTCACCCTCGGCGCTTTGCCCGCACATCGAGTGGGCCGCGACCGGAGTCCTGGGATCGGCCGTCGATGCTGCGTGGGTGGTCCAGCCTGCGCAACAGGGCACCTACCGCTGCGAAATTTCATGGCAAGCCCCGGCAGGAACCGCCGCCAAAATCGCCTCGGCGATGCGCGGCTGGGAACAAGTCCGTTTTGAGGTCACCGAAGAACCCACCTCATCAACCGAAGGTGCACGCTTCTCCTATACGCCGACGCTCGGAATCTTTCACGCGCTGACCGGGCTGCACGGCGATGTGCTGATCCCCGAGGATCGGGTCAAGGCGTTCATGGTCAAGGCCACACGCGGCGAGATCACGATGGAACTCGCGCTCGAGGGCCTCCTCGGCGCCAAATGGGATGCCGAACTCGAACCCTTCCGCTACGCCGGTGAAGGCGCGCCCGTGCGTTGGCTGCACCAAGTCATTTGAACGGCAAAGCCTTTGAACGGCAGAGCATTTAGCGCACAGCGTAACTAAAAGGAAGTTCTCTCAGCGGTATTCGGGGTTGACGAAGTCGAACCGTTCGCCCTTGTCCCAGGCAGGCCGCTGATTGCCGTAGGCGGGGATGCCGCCGGCAGCCTCGAGCATCGCGGCGACGTGCATCAGATTCCACGTCATGAAAGTCGTGTTCCGGTTGGTGAAGTCGTTTTCGGGTCCGCCCGATCCGGGATCAAGGTACGAAGGCCCCGGTCCGACTTCACCGATCCAACCGGCATCGGCTTGTGGCGGGATGACGCAGCCGAGGTGCTGCAGGCTGTAGAGGACGTTCATGGTGCAGTGTTTAATCCCATCTTCGTTGCCGGTGATCAGCGCTCCGCCGACTTTTCCGTAGTAGGCGGATTGGCCGTCGTCGTTGAGTTCGGCCGAACACGCATACAGGCGTTCGATTATGAGTTTGGTGATGCTGGAGTTATCGCCGAGCCAGATCGGGCCGGCGACGACCAGGATGTTGGCGGCCTTGACCTTTTCGTAGATCGCCGGCCACTCATCGGATCCCCAGCCATGCTCGGTCATATCCGGATAGATTCCGGTCGCGATGTCGTGGTCGATGGCGCGGATCACCTCCACGTCGACGTTGTGGCGTTTCATGATGCCTACGCTGACGTCGATGAGGCCTTGAGTGTTGCTGACCCCGGGGGAGCGGGTCAGTGTGCAGTTGAAGTAGAGGGCGCGAAGTTGAGAAAAATCGTGATCGTCCATAGCCCACTATGTATCGCGGTGGCCGAACCGGCAAGCCGAATAGTGAGAGTCAGCCGACGGTGATCGTGATGGCGGGGGTTACTGTGTCGGTCGCCTTGTGAAGCATGCGGATTTGACGTTCGCCGGTGCGTGTCGTGTAGATGAGAGTGGCGTATTTGCCACCATCTGAGGTCTTGCTCGTGACTGGGAAGTCGTCCCATGCACCACCGGGGTCCTTGACCTGGACCTGGAGCGTCGCTCCCTCGTCGAGTGCGGGGAAAGCGCCGTTCATCCGAAGCTTCTCCCCTGGAGCGATATTGGTGGTTGCGGTCGAGAGCGTCGGTTTGGGCTTGGTGGTTGCGGATTTCTTCGACGACGGGGTTGGCGTCGGCGTCGGCGTAGTCGCGGATTTCGACGGTGTCGGCTGGGCCCTTATCGAGACGTCTTTCATCCCGGTTGCGTTGATCAGTGCCGCTCCGCCAAGACCGAGCACGGCACCAAGCGCGAGTCCGACGACGACAAACCAGCCGGCAAGTTTCCATGCGGCGTGTTTACGTCGTTCGATCTCACCCGCTGGTAACGGCCGCGCTTCACGTCGTGAAGACAACAACCCGGCGGCAGTCGGTACCGTCGCTGAAGGACGGTTGGCTCCTGAATCGTGATGTACGACAGAGTTGACGGCGTCTTGGACGGTGATCATTGTATTGACCGTCTCGTCCGGGATGTAGATGTCAAAAGCCTCGCCGAGCGCTTCGACGACTTCGACGATCGACAGCGAGTCGACCCCCAGATCCTTGTTCAGTCTGGCCGCTGGGACAACCGCTTGCGGCTCGCAACCGACCACCTGAACAATGATGCGGGTGAGCTGTTCGTGGACAGCGGAAGAGGACGGCACAGGTAAAGCCTAATATGCGCGTGCATGGAGCCATCGACCATATGCACGGTTCAGCGAACGCAGTGATCGGTCGGAACGTACGATTGGTCGATGACCAGTCGGGATGAGCTCCAATATGTCGTCCTGCACGGTTATCGTCGGGCTTACCGCAAAATGGGCAGCGGGCCGGCTCTGTTGTTGCTCCACGGTCTGGGTTGTGACTCCTCGACCTGGTTGGCAGTGATGCCCACGCTCGCGAAGCACTACACCGTCATCGCCCCGGATCTGCTGGGCCACGGCGAATCCGACAAGCCCAACGCCGACTATTCGCTCGGCGCTTATGCCAACGGGATGCGCGATCTCCTGACAATTCTGGATATCGACACGGTCACCGTCCTCGGTCACAGTCTTGGCGGCGGCATTGCGATGCAGTTTGCCTACCAGTTTCCCGAGCGAACTGAGCGCGTCGCTCTGGTGTCCACCGGTGGCCTCGGTCCCGAAGTTACGCCGCTGATCCGGTTGCTGACGATTCCGGGGAGTGGATTTGTCCTCGGCGCGGCAACGTCTCGGCCGCTTCGCCCCATCGTGTCGGGCGGACTCCGTGCGTTGTCTAAAATCGGATTGCCGTTGACGCATGACCTCGGCGAGGTGTCCCAGATCTACCAAAATCTCGCCGACCCCGACATGCGCCGTGCAGTTCAACGGGTGACAAGCCACGTCCTCAATTGGCGTGGGCAATACGTCACGATGACCGACCGCGCTTACCTCGCGCGCCTGATGCCAATGCTGGTGATCTGGGGCAAGCAGGACGCCGTCATTCCGGTGTCTCATGCCGGCACGGCCCGTGCGTACGCGCCGAAGGCCGAGGTCCATGTCCTCGACAAGACGGGTCATTTCCCGCACAAGGATCACCCAGAGGAATTCTGTCGGCTCGTGATCGAGTTCATCAGTGCCACCGAGCCCGCGCAATACCATCGCGGCAAGTGGCGGGCGTTGTTGCGCCGTGGCGATCAGGCTGTGCTGGAAACCGTCGGCGAAAGCCCCGCAGAAACAGGCTGAGTTTCGTCTATGGCTCTTTTCGGCGGCCAGTTGCCCTTGCGATGTCGCCGCCGGCGGCCTCGGTTGCCTGAGGCCCAGGCACCGATCGACACCGACGCCCAACCGATTGCGGCGCCGGCAACGTCGTCGGCCAGGTAATGCCAGCCGAAATAGATAGTCGCCAACACGACAAGTGCCAGGTAGATCCACGATGCCCATCGGACAAAGGCATTCATACCGATACGTGAGAAAAACAGACAGGCCGCCAATACGACGGAGACGTGGAGCGAGGCAAAGCCCGCGATGCCGTAGATCTGGTTGCCGGTCGGGTCTTCCTTGAAGCCGGCGCCGGAGCGGAACAACGATCGTTGCAATGCTGAGGCGCTCGTATCGGGCAACTCAAGGAAGGACTGCGGTTGGGCGAACGCAGGGCCGAGGGTTGGAAGGGAGTAGTAACTGACCGCGCCGAGAACCCAGTTGAGGCTCAACGTCGTCGCAAACCAAGCCCCGAGGGACAGATCGCGACCCCACACGAGGAAGGCGCCGAGTGTTAGCGGGATCAGCATCAGATAACTGACGTACACCCAGGCCAAGATGTAGGCGGCGGCATCGTTGCCGAGGAAATTGTGCAGCAGGAAAGCCGGATTGTGGCCGAACGTCAGGAAGTGGTCGAGCTCCAGCATGCGGTGATCGAAAAGGACGCCTTCGCGGACAACCGGCAGGTAACTCTTGAGGTTGCGATAACTGACATAACAGGTATAAAACGAGACCAGGCCGGCAACGATGTACGTGAGCCGCTTCCAGGACCATTCTTCGGTGATGACCTTGCGGACACTGGTGGGGATATGGTGGAAGCCTGAACGCTTGATCGCGGTCGGAACGATGCCGACTACGATGAAAAGCACAACAATAAGAGGCAAACGGATGTATGACGGCCCGAGGAAGCCGTCGGGGTCCCGGATGGGCAAATCCAGGCGGCGCGAGGCGAAGAGGGTGGTGATGGCGACTACGACTGAGAGCAGCACCGCAAAGGTGTAGGGCCAACGTCGCATGTCGATCATCGTATTGGGTCAGCCTGAGAGTTCGTTAAACGGTCCGCCGGCCGAGGAGCACCCCAACCGGCATACCGTCCTTAGGCGTCGCCGCCGACTTGCTCGACTCCGCTGACGGCCGTCGGGTCGTCGATGCGCAGACGCGGGAACGCTTCGCGGACTACCTCGGGGTCGACCTCTGACCGCAATGCGAGGCTCTGCAGGACTGCCACCGTGATGGATTCGGCATCGACCTGGAACTTGCGACGGGCGGCCGCACGGGTGTCGGCGAAACCGAAGCCGTCGGTGCCAAGCGACTGCCACGGACCGGGGACCCAACGCGCGATCTGGTCGGGCACGGCGCGCATGAAGTCGCTGACCGCGACGGTCACCGATTCAGACTCCATCAGCTTGCGGGTGATGTAGGGCATGCGGCTGTACTCGCCAGGGTGGTTGAGGTTCCACTGTTCGGCCTCGACCGCATCGCGGGCGAGTTCGTTCCAGGAGGTCACCGACCACACATCGGCGTGAACACCGAATTCGGTTTCGAGGATTTCCTGCGCCTTGAGCGCCCAGGGTACGGCCACGCCGGAGGCCATGATGCGGGCCCTCGGCCCCTCGCCCTCCGCGCCCGGCTTGTAGAGGTAGGCGCCCTTGAGAAGCCCCTCGGCGTCCACGCCTTCGGGTTCCTTCGGCTGGACGATCGGCTCGTTGTAGAGCGTCATGTAAAAGATGACGTTTTCGCCCTGCGGATGGTCTTCGCTGGCGCCGTACATGCGCTGGAGGCCGGACTGGACAATGTGACTGATCTCGAAACCGAACGCCGGATCGTAGTGGACGATCGCGGGGTTGGTCTGTGCGATGAGCGGCGAGTGGCCGTCAGCATGCTGCAGGCCCTCGCCCGTCAGGGTGGTGCGGCCCGCGGTGGCGCCGATGAGGAAGCCGCGCGCCAATTGATCGGCCATCGACCAGATCGAGTCGCCGGTGCGCTGGAACCCGAACATCGAATAGAACATGTAGACCGGGATCATCGGTTCGCCGTGCGTTGAGTACGAGCTGCCTGCGGCAATCGCCGACGCCATCGCACCGGACTCGCTGATGCCTTCGTGCAGCAATTGTCCGTGTTCGGACTCTCGGTAGGCCAGGAGCTGTTTGCGGTCGACAGGTTCGTAGGTCTGGCCCATGGGGCTGTAGATCTTGGCGGTCGGGAACATGGAGTCCATGCCGAAGGTGCGGTATTCGTCGGGCGCAATCGGGACGAGACGCTTGCCGATCTCGGGATCGCGCATGAGATCGCGAAGCAAACGCACGAACGCCATTGTCGTGGCGATCGCCTGCTTGCCCGAACCCTGCTTGAGCTCGTCGAACATTGAGTCTTCGGGCAGTTTCATCGGCACAGGGTTCACGACACGTTTGGGCAGCGAACCGCCGAGCTGTTCGCGTCGGGACATCATGTACTTGATTTCTTCGCTGTCTGCGCCGGGGTGATAAAACGGCGCAATGTCGCTGCTTTCGATCTCTGCGTCGGTGACGGGGATCTGTAGCCTGTCGCGGAACAATTTGAGGTCGGCCTTGGTGAGCTTTTTCATCGAATGAGTCGCGTTGCGGCCCTGGAAGGAATCGATCAGCCAGCCCTTGATGGTATGGGCGAGGATGACGGTCGGCTGTCCCGTGTGCTTGGTGGCCGCATCGAAGGCCGCGTAGACCTTGCGGTAGTCGTGGCCGCCGCGGGGGAGACGCTCGATGTCCTCATCGGACAAGTGCTCGACCATCTTGAGTAGCCGTGGATCGTCGCCGAAGAAATGCTCGCGGTTGTAGGCGCCCGACTCGACCGACAACGTCTGGAATTCGCCGTCGGGGGTGCGGTTCATCTGGTTGACGAGCACGCCGTCGTTGTCGCGGGCGAGCAACTCGTCCCATTTGCGGCCCCAGACGACCTTGATGACGTTCCAGCCGGCACCAAGAAAATAGGACTCGAGTTCCTGAATGATCTTGCCGTTGCCGCGAACGGGCCCGTCGAGTTGCTGCAGATTGCAATTGATCACAAACGTGAGGTTGTCGAGCTCTTCGCGGGCAGCAACGCCGATCGCGCCGAGGGATTCGGGTTCACCCATTTCGCCGTCGCCGAGGAACGCCCATACGTGTTGGTCGCTCGTGTCCTTGATGCCGCGGTCACTGAGGTAGCGGTTGAATCGGGCCTGGTAGATCGCCGCGAGGGCGCCGAGGCCCATCGACACGGTCGGGAACTCCCAATAGTCGGACATGAGGCGCGGGTGGGGGTATGACGACAGGCCCTTGCCCGCTCCGTGCGAGTACTCCTGACGGAACCGGTCGAGCTGTTCTTCGGTGAGGCGGCCTTCGAGGTAGGAACGGGCATAAATGCCGGGGGACGCGTGGCCCTGGAAATAGATTTGGTCGCCGCCGCCGGGGTGGTCTTTGCCGCGGAAGAAGTGGTTGAAGCCGACTTCATAAAGGCTGGCCGCAGACTGGTAAGTCGCGATGTGTCCGCCGACACCCAGACCCGGCCTGTTGGCACGCGACACCATGACCGCGGCATTCCAGCGGATGTAGGAACGGATGCGTCGCTCGATGGCCTCGTTGCCGGGAAACCACGGCTCACGTTCTGGCGGAATAGTGTTGATGAAATCGGTACTGCGAAGTGCGGGGACGCCGACGCTTTGTTCTCGCGCGCGCTCCAAAAGCCTGAGCATGACGTAGCGGGCGCGACCGCGTCCGCCGTTGTCGATCATCTCATCGAGAGAGGCAATCCACTCATTTGTCTCGTCTGGATCGATGTCGGGCAATTGGGTCGACAGACCCTCGTGAATGACAGGTGGGCGCTCGGGGCCGGGTTGCGACATGTGATCTCCTGAAAGTCTCGTGGACACCTCTTATCCTCCCACGACCGATTCGCTACTGTGATACCGGTAACAACGCAGAGACATCTAACTTTGAGTAGGTGCTTTTGCGCAGATCTGCCCGACAATGGGTAGATTCATTGCATGACTGCTGACGCCCCAAGGAGGCATCGTTGACCGCGGCGAAGTTGGGATTTATGCCCGACACCGTTATCCAGGAACTTGGCTGGGACGAAGACGTTGATGAGGAACTACGTTCCGACATCGAAAAGCACACGGGCAATGGCCTCGTCGATGGAAATTTCGGGGACGTGGTCGACGGCGTGTTGCTGTGGTGGCGCGACGGCGACGGCGATCTCATCGATGGCCTCGTCGATTGCCTTCAGGACATCGTCGAGGGCGGTGGCATCTGGTTGTTGACCCCCAAGGTCGGCCGACAGGGATATGTCGAAAACGCCGACATTTCCGAAGCGGCTCCCATCGCGGGTCTTGCGACGACAACCACGTCGTCGGCCTCGAATGACTGGGCTGCCACCCGACTTTCCACTCCTAAACGACAGGGCTCCGCCTAAAAAGGAGAGCAATATGACCATCGAGATTGGCCAGGAAGCCCCTGACTTCACTCTCAAGAACCAACATGGCGAGGAGGTGTCTCTGTCGTCGTTTCGTGGTGAGAAGTCCATCGTGCTGATGTTCTTTCCATTTGCGTTCAGTGGCATCTGCACGGGAGAGTTGTGCGAAATCCGCGACAATCTCCCCGACCTCACGGCAGACGGGGTCGAGGTACTCGCGGTCTCTTGCGATCACTTCTTCTCCAATCGTGCTTTCGCCGACCGTGACGGCTATACGTTCTCGATCCTGAGCGATTTCTGGCCTCATGGCGAGGTCTCGAAGGCGTACGGAACGTTTAACGACCAGGCGGGCGCCGCTAATCGGGGCACCTACATCATCGACACCGCCGGTATCGTCCGTTGGAAGGTCGAAAATGGAATCCCGGACGCCCGGGATCTGGCCGAATACCAGAAAGCCCTTGCGACGCTTACATAAATTTCACTAATTGTGCTGCACTGAAATCTTTGATGCGGTTTGATTGTAAGTGCTGCGGCCGCCGAGGACCCGAGACCACGGCGGCCGCAGTCAGCCTTTGCGGTCGCGCTGTGCGGTATCGTTTGCCGCTGATTGACATCCCCTAGGGGCGAATAGCTCAGTTGGTTAGAGCTTCCGGTTTACACCCGGACGGTCGGGGGTTCGAGTCCCTCTTCGCCCACCAAAATTGTTGATATTGCAGGGCCCAGGTCGTGGACACCTCCTTCTCGCCTATTTGAATCACACGAAAGTATTCAGCAGCGGCACTCGGGTCGAATGCCGTGGAGTCGCTCAGCCGGACTACCGCCTTAAGGGGGCGTGTGACGCTGTCGGCAATCTACGCAGTGGTGCCCGGCGAAGAAGCCCGTAGCGGTGGGCCGTGCAAGATTCTGTACTTGCTCGACGACGGCACGTCGCCTCGGGGGTTTTGGGAGGCGCGCTGTGTGATCGTTTGAAAAACCGGCATTGACTAGATTGATAGAAAAGTGATGGCTCCGAGACTCGGCGGTTTCCCTGATTTCGTGGCACAGCAGCTAGATATATGGCGCTTCCCGGCCTCGCCGAGGCCGCCCGGGTCCTGCGTAGCGGCGGACACACCTCGGTCACTACCGTTGACCAGGCCAGGACAAGCCGAGCGATGCCCGTGAGGTCGCCACGAGGCTGGCCGCCGAGCACGGGCTCATCCCGGCGGGCGAGACCTCGTTCTGGGGAGTCGGTCAGCGCGGCGAACGCGGGTATATCCTCGTACCTTTGTGCGCACTTGAGCGACATCGAAACCGACCCGATCGACTCGAAGCAGGAGACGTAACAGATGTGACGGAATATCAGCCGGATCCTGGGAACACTCACTCCGCACCGGGTGAGAGGCAGGTGGTGGCGCACAGCTGGCGGGCGGGTGACACCTTCATCCCGCGTGCGGTGGTGCGGCCGCTGCAGCGGCTCATGGGCCTCGAAGTCAGTACTGCGGTGGCGGCCCCCGCCGCCGCCGTCATCGCGCTGATTCTGGCAAATACGCCGCTGCAGCCGGCATACGAGTCGATCTGGGGCACGCCGGTGAGATTTGAGGTCGCCGGCAACTCTGTCATCGACCTCTCGCTGCGTGCTCTGGTCAACGACGGCCTGATGGCTCTCTTCTTCATGGTCGTGGCGCTGGAGATCAAGCGGGAGTGGATCTTTGGGGAGCTGCGCGACCGCAAAGCCGCCGCGCTGCCGATCATTGCGGCGGCCGGCGGAATGATCGTGCCCGCGCTCATCTACGCGGCATTCAATGCCGGCGGTCCGGCCTCGCACGGCTGGGGTATCCCGATGGCTACCGACATTGCTTTCGCGGTCGCGGTCTTGGCTGCGGCCGGACCGCGGGTGCCGACCAGCGCGCGGCTGTTCCTGTTGACCCTGGCCATCGCCGACGACCTCGGGGCCATTCTCGTCATCGCCATCTTCTATGCGGGCGGCCTCCAACTGGCGTGGTTGGTCGCCGCCGTGGCGATGATGGTCCTGGCATGGGTATTCAAGGTGATGAGAGTCCGCTCCGTCGGGGTCTTCGTGGTCATTGGAGTGCTCTGCTGGTTCTTCATGCACGAGTCGGGGGTGCATGCCACCATCGCCGGCGTAGCCATGGGGTTCCTCACCCCGGCTTGGTCGCTGCTGCCGCCCCAGAAGTACCCGGCCATCGCCAGCCAGTTAGTCGGCGAGGTCTCGGGGCGACTCGGCGACGGTGTGCTCACACACGAGGAACACGCGTTGAACCACGGAACGATGCGCGAAATCCAGCGGCTATCCCTGGAGACTCAGGCGCCGCTGGACCGCATCGAGTACCGGCTCTCGTCGTGGTCGGCATTCTTCATCGTGCCGATCTTCGCCTTCGCCAACGCCGGTCTGGTGATCCCGCGGGTGTCGCCGGTCGAATGGTTCTCTGATCCCGTCGTGCTCGGAGTCGGGCTGGGGCTGGTGATCGGCAAGACCGCCGGGGTGTTCGGCGTGGCCTGGCTGGCTGCGAAGGTGGGGATTGCCCGTATGCCGGCCGGCATGAACAACGTCCACCTGCTCGGGGTCTCGATCTGCGCGGGGGTCGGATTCACGGTCGCCCTGTTCGTAGCCGATCTCGCCTTCACCGCAGGTCAGTACCTCGAATCGGCCAAGCTCGGGATCATCGTAGGCAGCGCGGTGGCTGGCGTGCTCGGGTATCTCGCCCTGCGCCTCACATCGAGGAATGGGGCGACATCCCTGGACTGATGGGACGCACCTCAAGGTCGCGCGAGACCAACGTGCCGTCTGGGTTGTAGGCGCGGCCTACCCGGCGAGGGCGACGCCACGCTCGATGCCGTGGTCGCCGACGGCGTGTTGATGCTGGTGTGGCTCAACCCGTGCAGCGTCGACCCTCGGTGTCGTCGACTGAGTCGAGACCAGTTGGGGCCCGGCTCATCTAGGACCTCGCCCACGCATCGACGTCTCTGGCTATGCTCCACCGGCCTGACTCTGCTAGTGCCTTCAAGGGTGACCACCACGAGAGGGCTAAGGATTCCGGTGTGGCCACGCCGCGGCTGCGAGCGTATACCCTTTCCACACCATGTCTGATGAGCACGAGTCCACACTGTCGGTAAGTGCCGTAATGGACCTGCTTGCCCTGGTCGCCCCCGGCGAATCGCTCAATGCGTCGCAGGCCCAATCGGTCCTGACCACGGAGTCGCTGACCCCTCATGAGGTCGACATACTCAACGGGAAGGTCACCGCGATTCGCGCGTCCTTCGGGCGATGGAGAAGACGCGAACAAGAACTGTCTGCAGTTTTGTCAGGCGTCCGCGAACTCGCCGAATTACGCGACGTCGACAAACTTCTCGACCGGCTCGTGGGACGCGCACGCGAGCTCCTGGCCGCTGACGTTGCCTACCTGACCGAATATCAGGGCGGCCACTTTAAAGTGCGAACCACCTCAGGTGTAGTTGCCGTCGAGTTGCGCGACTTGGTTGTGCCCGCCGGTACGGGGTTGGCAAGCAAGATCGTGAACACGGGCCGCCCCCAATGGACATCGGCGTACCAGCGCACATACGGCATCCCGCACGAGGCAGCCGTGGACGACGCGGTGGCGGCCGAAGGATTGGTGTCGCTTCTAGGTGTGCCGCTGCTGGCCGGCAACGAGATCCTGGGAGCACTTTTTGCTGCCTATCGCACCGCCTACGAATTCAGTCCCGACGAGATAGCGTTGCTTGACGCATTCGCCGCCCATGCCGCCGTGGTCTTGCAGACAGCGCGATTGCTTGAGGAGGCGCAGGAAAGGGCAAAGGAAGCCACGGAAGCCACGGCCGTTTTGACCAGCCATCTCGCCGCGATGGAGCGCGCCAGCCTGGTGCACGAAGACCTCACCGCGGTCGTCGTGCGCGGCGGATCGGCCAAGGAAATCGCCACGACGTTGAGCAAGGCGCTTGGCCGACCCATCGTGGTGCTGGACCGAGACCGGTTCCCAGTCGCCTCCGCGCCGTCACGCGACGACGAAGGCGGCCAGCCGGCGAAGCTTTCAGACGATGTCACCAAAGCGATCGCCAAGAGCCGCCGTACCGGGTTATGCATGCCGGTCGAGAACTCCGGCGCAGGTTTCGTAGTCGCTGTGGGATCCGAGGATGCGTTTTTGGGTGCCCTGCTTGTCGGATCGGGAGATCTGGAGATTGGTGCGGTTGAACTCCGCACCGTCGAGCAGGCAGCGCAAATCATGGCGTTGGTCACGTTGAAACAGGATGCAGTTGTCACGGCCGAAAACCGCGTCAGCGATGAGCTTGTCTCCGATATTTTGAACCCGAGGACCTCAAATCACGACGCCTTGCTCCAACGTGCACGCGTTCGAGGCATCGGTCTTGAAGGACTGCGGTCGGTAATCGTATGTGCGGTCGCACCAGAGGCACGCCGAATCTGCCTGAGCGCGTTGCGCCGAGCAAATCCGGGCAGCCTGTCGGGTGAAGAGGACGGTTTGCTGGTTTTGCTCTCCGTCTCAGATGAGCCCATGAAGGCAGCCGCTGACGCACACAAGTCAGTGAAAGCCGTCGCCAATACGGGAGCTGTCGTCGTTGCCGGACCACTGGTCACCGGACTCGAAGATCTTGGCGCATCCTTCAACACGGCCCGGCATTGCGCGAAATTGATCGCAAATCTCGGCAACACCGACACGGTGGTCGACGCTCGCGCATACAAGCCCTACATGGCAATGTTCGGATCCGGCGACAGCGATCTCGAAGGTTTTATCGACTCCGTCATCGGGCCGGTCCTGCGCCGGGATCAGGTCGGCGGGGGCAAACTGCTCGCAACACTTTCGGCATTCATAGACTGCCACGCCAGTCCCGCGCATACGGCACGCCAGCTTCACGTCCACGTCAACACAGTGCTTCAGCGACTTGAGCGACTCACATCGTTGTTGGGTCCCCGGTGGCGCGACTCGGAGTCGATGTTTCGCATCAGTGTTGCCATCCGGATGAGGTCAATCTCCAATATGGAGTAGATGAACAACACTTATTTTTGATATTTTTATAGACCATACATCTATGTGTTCTGCGTCACTTTCGCGCTAGGTTTGATCTTGCCCGAGGCGAAATCTTCGCTACCAAGCAATCCAAGAGGCGCAGATCCGATGCGGATCGCGCTGCAGGAGACGCAGTGCAAAACAACAGCCGGCTGACAGAGCTTCGACACGAGCCACCCGCGCGGCGACGCGCCATCGCCGCAGAAAGTTTCGGCCTTGAAACGGGCGCGTTGGACGCATTCTCGGCGGATCATGGACTGACCGTCGAGCAGGCCGATCAGATGGTCGAGAATGTCGTCGGCATCTTTGGAGTGCCCATCGGCCTGGCGACGAATTTCATCATCAATGGCGCCGACATCGTGGTGCCGATGGCCACCGAGGAGCCGTCAGTCGTTGCCGCAGCAAGTAATGCGGCGCGAATCGCCCGACAAACCGGGGGATTCCACACCTCGAGTTCGAGTCCGATAATGCAGGCACAGATCCAGATTGTTGACGTCAGCGACCCTGATGCTGCTCGCCTTCGGGTACTGGAAGCGCGAGACGAACTCATGGACATGGGAAATCGCCAGGATCCGATGCTGGTCTCTTTGGGTGGCGGAATGCGCGAAATCATCGCTCGTGTTGTCCAGACACAGGTCGGCCCCCATGTCGTGGTCCACCTTGTCGTTGATGTCTTGGACGCGATGGGCGCGAACACCGTCAACACGATGGCCGAAGCACTTGCGCCAAGGATCAGCCAACTCGCCCGCGGACGCGCATTGCTACGCATCCTGACCAACAAAGCCGACCTGAGATTCGCGCGAGCTTGGGCGACCTTCGACGCCACCGCATTGGGCGGAGCACAGGTCGTGACCGACATGGTCGCTGCCGCAGCGTTGGCGCACGCCGATCCCTATCGGGCTGCCACGCACAACAAAGGCATCATGAACGGGATTACGGCGGTCGCTTTGGCGACGGGCAACGACACGCGCGCGATCGAAGCCGGAGCCCATTCCCATGCGGTTGGCTCAGACGGGCGCTACACCTCGTTGTCGCACTTTGAAGCCGATGCCGACGGCAACCTCACCGCGAGCCTCGAACTCCCGATGGCGGTCGGAACGGTCGGGGGCGCGACCATGGCGCACCCTGCAGCTCAGGCCGCGCTCCGGCTCATGGGGGTGCGCGGTGCAGCTGAACTCGGCGAAATCATCGTGGCTGTCGGCCTCGCCCAGAATGTTGCGGCTCTGCGCGCACTCGCGACCGAGGGCATCCAGCGCGGCCACATGGCACTTCATGTCCGCAAAACACTTTCAACCGCTGACCAGGAGAAGTGACATGCGATCGACCAACCGACTCGTAACCGCCTTGCTCATACTCGTGAGCCTCATGCTTGTGGGCATGCTCACCGGATCGTGGCGGGTGGTGCTCTACCCCTACCTCGCGGTCATCGGCATCGTCATCTTGCTCGGAGTGGGGAGCCGGCGCGCCGACAGCCGGGTATATCTGGCTCTGGGAGCCGGCGTGTCCGTCGTCTACTTCGCTCTCTTCATCTGGCTCGATGTGGTCATGGGTCTCGGTATTGACGCGGACACCGGCTTGATCGGCGGCGTCGTGCCCAGCGCCGCGATCTATTTCTTCGCTATCTGGCCCTTCGGCATGGTCGTCGCGGTCTTGTATGCGCTGTTCCATCGGCGATTGATGAGCGACGACATACCGACAACGACCGGCGCCGGTCATGCGCTTATCTCCGACAACTCAGACCAGAGAACAGCATGAACACCACGATTGTCTTCATCGTCGGCGCCTACATGGCCGTCGTCCTGATGATCGGGGCCTGGGCCACCGTACGGACAAAGACAAGCGGAGACTTCTATATAGCCGGCCGAAGTCTGGGCGTACTGGTGATGGCTATCGCCGTGTTCTCCTCGATCCAAAGTGGATTCGGAGTCGTCGGCGGCACCTCGACCGTGACAGCCGGTGGATATGGATTTGTCTCCGGCGTCATGATTGCGACACCGCTCGGCTTCGCGCTCACCTGGTTCATGCTCGGCAAACGCATGATGGGCGTCGGCGACATGGGCGAGATCTACACCGTGGGCGACGTCGCCGAGCTCCGCTACAAGAGCAAGGCCGCGCGCGGCACGATGGCCGTGGTCGTCGTCCTGGGTGTACTCGGCTATCTGGGCACACAGGTGTTGGCCATGGGCATCGTCGTGGCAGCGATCTTCGATGTCTCCACGACGACCGGTGCCATCATCGGTATGGCGGTGCTCGGTCTCTACGTTGTCGGCGGCGGCATCCTGGCCGGTGTCTACACCGATCTCTTCCAAGGTCTGCTGATGCTCGTAGCATCGATGATCGCGTTTTTTTATGCGATCGACAGTGGCGGTGGCATCTCGGACATGACGCGCACTCTCATAAGCGAAAATCCTGACCTCGCCAGCCCGTTCGGTATCTCGCCGTTCATCACGATTCCCTGCTGGATCTTCTTGTTCAGTCTGGGTGGCTCGGCGCAACCGCACGGACTCACCAAGTTCTTGATGCTGCGTGAACGCGGCAGCCTGAAGTGGGGACCGCTGATCAGCGGCACCGGCTATGCGATCACCACGTTGATGGTTGTCGGCATCGGATCAGCGGTCTCGGTGCTCACCATCCGGGGCGAGTTCCCCGAGATCGCCTCACCGGATGAATCATTCACCGCCTACCTCACCGATTTCGCCCCACCCGTCGTGGCCGGCCTGGTGATTGCCGGCCTGCTGGCTGCGATCATGTCGACCGGTTCGAGTTTCCTGACCCTTGGCGCATCAAGCATCGTCCGCGACTTGCCGCGTGCCTTCAACCTTCCGGTGCGGCGCGAACTCATGTGGAGCCGCATCGCTGTTGGCGCTCTGCTCGTGCTTTCGACCGCATTCGCGCTCTACATCGGGAGCGTCGTCGCCCTCCTGGGAACATTCGGCTGGGGCACTTTCGCCGCAAGTTTGTTCCCCGCCCTGGTTTTGGGGTTGCTCTGGAAGGGCGGCACCAAAGAGGCAGCGATCTCAAGCGCAATTCTTGGCATCGTCTTGAACTTCGCCCTCGAAGTCGGCGGCAAATACGGCTTCAGGCCGCTGCCCGAAGGTGTTGTCGTGGGCGCTTTCGCCTTCGCCGTGTCCCTGGTGGTCTACATCGTGGTCTCCATGGTGACGGGTGACAAGGCCGAGACGGAGGTCGATGCGCCGCTGGCAGCAGTCATCGATGGCAACTAGCCACCTGCGAGCGCACGTATGACGCCAAGAGGAGAAAAAGCATGATCGACAAGGTTCCTGGAGCCACATACGAGACCCTGTATGACAACTTCCGCTGGGAGCTGCCTGAGAGGTTCAACATCGGCACCGCCTGCTCCGATCAGCAAGATGCGACTGCGCCGGCGTTGATCGAGGTCGCCGACGGACAGACACGTGAATACGACTTCGGCGAATTGTCGCAAGGCTCGAACCGGTTGGCGAACGGACTCGCCAGTCTCGGCGTCGAGCGCGGTGATCGAGTCGCGATCATGCTTCCGCAGGGCTATGAATGCGGGTTGTCGCATCTTGCGACATACAAACTGGGCGCGATCGCGGTGCCGATGACGCAACTCTTCGGGCCCGAAGCGTTGCGATATCGACTTGGTAATTGCCACCCGAAGGTGGTCATCACCGATTCCTCGACCCGCGACGTGGTGGCCGAAATCGCCGGCGAGGTGGGTGGTATCACGGTGGTCGTCACGGGAGCAGAAACGACACTGCCCGATCGCGATTTTGATGGACTCATGGCAAAAGCCTCAGCCGACTTTGCGCCCGCGGAGACGGGGCCCGATGACCCCGCGTTGTTGATCTACACCTCGGGTACGACCGGCGCACCCAAGGGTGCGCTACATGGACATCGGGTCCTGCTCGGCCACCTTCCCGGATTTGAACTGATGTTCGACTTTTTCCCCGGCCCCGATGAACGACTGTGGACGCCGGCGGACTGGGCGTGGATCGGTGGACTTCTCGATGCGCTGCTTCCCTCCTGGTTCCATGGCCGGCCGGTCATCGCAACCCCGCGCGCACGGTTCGACCCGCAGTGGGCGCTCGATCTCATCACCGAACACAAGGTGACCGCGGCCTTCCTTCCACCAACGGCACTCAAGATGATGCGCCAGGCAGACCTTGTCGTCGAAGAAATCCCGCTCCGGACGATCATGACCGGCGGCGAGTCGTTGGGAAGTGAAACCCTCACCTGGGGACGCGACCACCTGGGGGTGCGCATAAACGAGATCTACGGTCAGACCGAGGCAAACCTCTTGGTCGGCAACAGCTCGAAGGTGTGGGATGTCCGGCCCGGGTCCATGGGGAGGCCTTTCCCGGGTCACGCTCTTGCAATCCTGGCTTCCGACGGGCAGTTGGCCGCAGCTGAAATTGAAGGCGAAATCGTCATGAATGCCGACGATCCGGTGGTGATGCTGGGCTATTGGAATAACCCCGAAGCCACCGAGGACAAATACGTCGACATTTCGGACGACGAGGGCCAGAAATCTCGCTGGCTACGCACCGGTGACCTGGGACGCCGCGACGAGGACGGCTACCTGTGGTTTTCCAGTCGCGAAGACGATGTGATCATGTCGGCAGGTTACCGGATAGGCCCGGCCGAAATCGAGGAATGCGTCCTGACTCATCCGGCGGTGACGATGGTCGCAGCCGTCGGCATCCCCGACCCCGTACGCGGTGAAGTGGTCAAGATTTTCGTTACGTTGAGGGACGGTTTTCTTCCCTCGGACGACCTTGCGGACGAAATTCGCCAACATGTCCGATCGAGGCTGGCGGCATACGAATATCCGCGTGAAGTCGAGTTCCTTGATGAACTGCCGACGACGACAACGGGCAAAGTGCGGCGCCGGGATCTCCGCATCGATCATCCGGCGAAATAACGGCCGGTTTTCCACCGGCCTGTGGTGTTCATGCTCCGCCCGGTGTCACAGCACGTGGGGAGTGAGTGATGTGCCCCGGGTTTTCTAGACCCGAAAAATACCGAGCCTGGTTAGACCACCAAGACATCCCGATCGCGGTTTGACATCAATAAGAGCATGCAAAGCGGGCAAGGCCGAGCCAGATGCATCAAGTGGCGGCCAAAGCCACAAAACTCATCGATCGCAAGCTCAAGGAAACCGATGGCGGAGAGATGGCGTTTTTGTAAGTATTTCGTTCGTGCGGCAACTACTTTTCGCCGGCCTCCTCGACACACTCACGTTGATGGTTCACCCGGTGATCGCGGGCTCTGGGCGCCACCTCTTCGAGCCTGGCGATCGTCGAGTGAATCTGCGAATGACGAGCAAAGGCAACTTCATCTTGAGCTACCGGCTGCGCAACGTTTAGCCTCGCGCCTCGCGCGTTCGCAGCCACGCTCAGCAGTAACTACTCTGAGTTCTGGCGCCTGGATGCCAGGTTGTAGTTGATGATGGCGAAGACGAGTCCGCCCCAGAGCCCAACGGCTCCGATGATGAGCATGATGATGGCGCTGGTGTCCATACGGGTCACTCCTTAAAACTGCGTGTGAGGTCGTTGTGCGGGTCTCGGCTGTTGAGGGACAACGCGAGGGCCAAAAGCAGGGTGAGCACGACGGCGCCCACTCCGATCACCAGCAGGCCGCTGCCCGGATAGCCCTCATAGTTGTCCTTCAACTCTTGCCAGAAGCTGTAAACGATCATGAAAGTCAACAAAATCGGCGTGACGAACTTGAGCGAGATTGTCCACCACGGCCCCATCTTCACGAAGGATACGGCGTTGAGGTGGTCGCGTTGCTCGGTGAGCTTTTTGGCAATCCAGACGACGAGTACGACCTCGGCCAAGCCCGCGACGACCAGCCCATACGCGTTGATGAAATGGTCGACCGTGTCGAGGTAGAAGAGGCCACCTCGCGTCACGTAGAGCATGCTCACGATGGCAGCAACGCCGCAAATCCAGTTGACAGCCGCCTTTCGGCTCATGTCGAACTTTTCACGGATGGCAGCCACCACGCACTCAAGGATCGAGACCATCGAGGTGATCCCGGCAAAAAAGAGCGCTCCGAAGAACAAAACACCGAAGAGCGCATTGAAGCCCGGCAGCGCGCTGATCACCTGCGGGAAGACGATGAAGGCGAGCGCGACTCCGCTCTCGGCCACCTCGTCAACGCCGACTCCGTTCTGCGCGGCAAGGTAGCCGAGCGCGGCGAAGACACCGATCGCCGCCAAGAACTCGAAGCCGGCATTCGACAGGCCGACAATGAGTGCGCTGTTGGACAGATCGGTCTTGCGTGGGAGATAGCTCGAATAGACGATCATGATCGCGAAGGCGATGCTCAGAGAGAAGAACACCTGCCCGTATGCGGCGATCCATACGCCCGGGTCTGCAAGCGCGCCGAAGTCGGGCGTGAGGAGCACGTTGAGCCCCTCAGCGGCACCGTCGAGGGTGACGGCGCGAATCACGATCAGGATCAACATGATGATGAGAGTGGGCATCAGGACGCGCGAAGCCAACTCAATACCCCTGCTGAGCCCACGGCGCATCAGGACGTAGATCATGGCCCACGCGATGAGCACCGGGATGAGAACCTTGAGTTGGAGTCCGCCCATGTCCCAGAAGCCGTCCGGCGCGCCGCCGCTCGATGTGGCCAGGTAGTCGCCGATGAAGAAGGCGCCGGTGTCTTCGCCCCACTGCTCACCGAAGGAGTAGTAGATGAAGCTCAGGCACCAGCCGAGAATGACGACATAATAAGTGGAGATGCCGAATGCGATCGCGCTCTGCCACCAGCCGAGCCATTGCCAACGTTTCGAAAGGTCTTGGAATGTTGCCGGCGTTCCTTGGCGGAAGCGGTGCCCCAGGCTGTATTCGAGGATCAGAATCGGCAAGCCCGCCGTGGCCAGCGCGACGAAGTAAGGGATCAGGAATGCGCCGCCGCCGTTTTCATAGACGACGTACGGGTAGCGCCAGATGTTGCCCAGGCCGATCGCCGACCCGATTGCTGCCAGCAGGAAACCCAGCTTGGTCCCCCACTGATCACGTACGACTTCGTCTTTTGTAGTACTACTCACCGAGTGTCCCCCCGAACCGGTTTATCCACATTTTGAGATTTACGTCACCTTAGCATCGGCACATCGTCACGGAGTTTGGTGGTTCAGGACATCCCGGACTGATGTCTCAGGACATGCCGGACTGTGCATGAATGTCGAAAGCTCGCTTGGTGATCACCGCCGTTGTCGAGGGCCGCAAGCCCACCGAAGTCGCCGAGGCCTATGGCGTCTCAAGGTCGTGGCGAGGAGCGGATCGGCGCAAATTGTTGCGGGCGTCGCCATTGCACGGCAGCGGACAAAGTTGTAGCGCGGCGATTTTCCGCCACGCTGCAACGATATTGGCTCAGACAGGCTGGTCAGGCCTTGATGTACCCGTTCGGATTCAACACGTACTTCGTGGCCGCGCCGGCGTCGAACTCGGCATAGCCTCGTGGCGCATCGTTCAGCGAGATGGCCTGGGCATTGACATTCTTGGCGATGTGCACTTTGTCATGCAGGATCGCCATCATCAAACCGTGGTTGTACTTCATCACCGGGCACTGTCCGGTGACGAACCCCAGGGACTTGGCCCAGCCGGTCCCGAGGCTGAGTGACAACGAGCCTTTTTGCGACGCCTCGTCACTGGCGCCCGGGTCTCCAGTGACGTAGAGCCCCGGGATGCCCAGTGAACCGCCGGCGGCAGTGATGTCCATCAGCGAGTTGAGCACCGTGGCCGGCGCCTCAGACGTGGAACCCGCACCATGAGCCTTGGCCTCGAAGCCGACGGCGTCCACACCACAGTCGACCTCTGGGACACCGAGGATCTGCTCGATTTGCTCAGCCGGGCCGCCCTTTGTCAGATCGACGGTTTCACAGCCGAAGCTGCGCGCCTGGGCCAGCCGGTCCGCGTTCAGATCAGCGACGATGACCACGGCGGCACCCAGCAGTTGCGCCCCCGTTGCGGCAGCCAGCCCGACCGGGCCGGCACCGGCAATGTAGACGGTGGAGCCGACGCCGACTCCGGCTGTAACGCAGCCGTGGAAGCCGGTGGGGAAGATATCCGAGAGCATGGTCAGGTCCATGATCTTCTCCAGGGCCTGATCCCTGTCGGGGAACTTCAGCAGGTTCCAGTCTGCGTACGGCACCAGCACATACTCGGCCTGGCCACCGACCCAGCCACCCATATCCACGTAGCCGTAAGCGCTGCCTGGGCGGTCCGGGTTCACGTTCAGACAGATGCCGGTCTTGCGCTCCTTACAGTTGCGGCAGCGGCCGCAGGAGATATTGAACGGGACCGAGACGATGTCGCCGACCTTGATGAATTCGACATCCGGGCCGGCTTCGACCACTTCTCCGCTGATCTCGTGCCCGAGGACAAGACCGACCGGCGCGGTGGTGCGGCCTCGGACCATATGCTGGTCCGATCCACAGATGTTGGTCGCGACGGTCTTGAGGATGACCCCGTGGGGCACCTTCCGACCCACATTGGCCGGGTTGACGCCGGGCCCGTCCTTCAACTCGAAGGTGGGATAGTCGGTGTCGATAACTTCGACTTTTCCCGCGCCTTTGTAGGCAACCGCTTTATTCTCTGACATTGTGCGTCCCTTCCTGGTCGTTTGGGCCTGATCAGGTAGAAAACGCCCATTGCGAGGTGGCATTCGGATTGCTGAGGACGTCCGCTGGGGGCCAAGGATTCGTGAAACACATGCTCGGCCCGTCGGCATTTCTGCTGCAGCCGACCTCATTTTGAACGTACCACGGAGAAGTTGTGAACGCGCTTCGAATTTCGGACAGTGGGAACGCGCCGCGGTCGGCCGTGGCTGTTCAATCGGTCCTTGCTCTTTGGCCTTGCCGCAGTGCCGGCGCAATGTCACCAGCGACGGGCCGCTAGCTCTGATCGGATGCCGCTCCAGGCTCCTCGGTGACCACATGCGCGTCGTCGAGGTCGGGCTGTACCAGCCGGTCGTACACAAAAGCCGCCAGCGCGGCGCCGACCACCGGTCCGACGACGTAAATCCAGAGTTCGCCCCAAGGAGTCGTGCCGCCGGACATCGTGTTGGCGAGGTAAGGGCCGATGGTTCGGGCGGGGTTAACCGATCCGCCCGTGAAGGGACCGATGACGACGATTTCGCAGACCACGGCCAATCCGATGAGGAAGCCGGCCCACCCAACCGGCGCCCGTCGATCCACGGCCACTGCCATGATGGTGAACATCAGCAGGAAGGTGCCGACCCCCTCAGCCAGCACCGCCTGTCCGTTACTGACACCCGGCGCGGTCGAGGTCAGACCGACGCCGGCGGCGGTGGCCGCCTTTGTCCCGGCTACTCCGACCATGAGGAAGGCGCCGAGCACGGCACCGACGACTTGCGCTCCGACGTAGGCAGGGACCTCGACCCATCGAAACCGTCCCGTGACCGCGAGTGCGACAGTCACGGCGGGGTTGATGTGTGCACCCGAAGTCGTTCCCAGCGTATAGATCACCAGGGCGACGACGAGCCCGAAGGACAAAGCGATGAATCCCAAACCTGCATAATCCAGCGATCCCTTGCCCAACGTCAGGGCCGCCACTACAGCCCCCGGTCCAAAGAATGCGAGCAGTGCGGTGCCGAGGAGTTCGGCGAGGATCCGACGCGGCAAGGATACGGTCATGCTCATGCCCTTCGATCAGAAAACGTCGAGTGACGACCAAGGGCCCGGACCGTCGAGCGTTCGGAATCGCTTTGGTCTCAATCAAGCCTAACGGTTTGGGTCGCAAGGGGAAGGCATGCAACTCGGAGCGTTGGCCTACCGGAGCCCAGCTCAACGGGTCGGACATGGCGACGTTTGATCGCGGTGGGTCAAAGGGCCACACTGACCACCCGGTGCGGGTCGACGACCCTGGCCGAGGACTGGCCCAAGGTTGACGGCTGAGTGCTTTTCCGATGAGCGCTCCGTCGCTTTGAGCTATATCTCGCCTAGGATCCACCTGTGAACACTTTCGATGATGCGAAGCGACTCTCGAGGATTGCCGACGACCAGACCGAACCCTGGCGTCAACAAGTGGCGAAACTTCGCCGTTTCAATCTCATCATGGGAGTAATCCACGCGGCCTCCGCCACAGTGATGCTGCTGCTGGCCACCGGCTTCTCGATCGAAGTCATTACGTTCTACGGCAACGCCCAACCCGGACCGGGGGTAGATCCGAATCGGCTCGCTTCCGCGTTCGGCCTTCCCCTGGCCGTCGTGACCGTCGCGTTCCTGTACCTATCGGCGTTCTTCCACCTGCTGATTGCCTCACCGATTGGATGGGAGCGGTATCGACACGAACTGGCCAACGGGATCAACCGCTTTCGTTGGGTCGAATACTCCTTGTCCTCTACGCTGATGATCGTCGTCATTGCGCTCCTGCCGGGTATCCAGGACCTTGCGGCCCTCCTCGCCATCGCCGGCGTGAACGTCGCCATGATCCTCTTCGGCTGGCTCATGGAGATGGCCAATCCACCCGAACGGACGTCGACGTGGTGGACGCCATTCACCATGGGCTCCATCGTCGGGGCGGTGCCGTGGATCGTGATCACGGTCTACTTGGTCGGCAGCGGTTCGGCCGTCCCCAACTTCGTCTACGGCATCTTCGTCAGCATCTTCGCCTTCTTCAATTGCTTCGCCCTCAATCAGTGGCTCCAGTACCGCGGCAAAGGCAGATGGAGCGACTACCTCTTCGGCGAGCGTGTCTACATCTGGTTGAGCCTGGCGGCAAAGAGCGCGCTTGCCTGGCAAATTTTCGCCAATACTCTCGTCGGCTGAGCGACGCCGGAAGCCCGGACGCGGCTGCTTCTCTTCCGGGAAATCATGCCGCCGCGCAGTAAGTACGCCGGGTCAGATCGTCGTGATACCAAAACTCTTGAGTTTGCGATATAACGACGACCGGGCGATGCCCAGGGCCATGGCGGCCCGCACACGGTTGCCTTCCGCGTCGTGGAGGGCTTTGACGATCACATCCCGCTCCATGGCTTCCATGCCCGAGAGGTGCCTGCGAGCGGTGTTGTGGCAGTAGCCTGGGAGATCCTCGGGCTGTATTTCGCCGACTGGCCGCTTGAGCAAGGCGGACTTGAGCGCTTCTTCGAGTTGCCGGATGTTTCGGGGCCAGGTGTAGCCCGTGATCACCCGCATCGCCGCCGGCCCGATGCTGACGTCGCGGCGACCGGCGACGGTGGTCAGCACGCGTGAGACAAGGTCAGGCAGGTCCTCGGTCCGGTGACGCAACGGCGGTACCGTGACCGCTTGTTGGAAATGTGCAAGCAGGTCACGAAATGGCAGATCGGAGTCGAGGTTTGCATCCGAGAGGGTCGCGGTGATGTATGCGGGCCGGTCGCTTTCGGCCAGCGCAATGAGGAAAGTATCGAGACGCTCGACGCCTTCGGTGGACAGTTCGTCGATGTTCCGGAAAATATAGAGCGTCGGAACCGAGGTCGCTTCCAGCGCCTCCTCGGCATCGTCGTAACTGTGCCGGCCGATGTTGGCCGCATCGAAGACGAGACTGCGACCGCCGGGACTGGCGCGATGATAAATCTCGGCGACGAGCGAGAACTTCCCCGAGCCCGTCTCGCCCATGACCAGCAGCGCGCCGTGATCGGCGAGGGCGGACTCGATGCCGTCGACCGCACGTTTCCACAACGGCGACCGGCTCGCGCTGAGGGTCGCGACCGGGGCGCTCAGGGCCGCGATGTTCAAGGACGAACCGACTTTGGTCGAGGGCAGTTCGACGATCCTGTCCTCGGGCACGGTCGACTCGTGCGCCGACGCCGTAGCCTCCGACACGATGTCGACGGCTACGACCATCCCGGCGATGTCCTTGCCCACGACGATGCGGGTTCCACGCATTCGGACGACCTTGCCGGAGGCCAACGCGATCTGGTCGACGGGCCGGTCATGACCAATCATGAGATAACGCACGTGTTCCTGAATCGTCAACTGTTCGGCCGGGTCGAGCAGGCTTTGCGCCATGGCATTTCCCATGACCACGGTACCGCCGACCGCCATGACGGCACCTCGCGTACGGGCGTCGAGCCGGACGAAGGTCTCGAAAAGTGCCTGCTGGCATTGGTTGCGGTCGATGAGAAGGTTGTGCTCGATGTCGTGGGCTGCGGACCTGACGAGCGAATGCATCAGCGGGCTCGAGTGCTCGGTCAGGCAACTGATGTCGAGCACGCCCTCAACCTTGCCGGTGAGGGGGTCCATGATCGGCGTGCCTGCACACGCGAATGGCTGTAACTGCTCGTGAAAGTGCTCGGGCCCCACGATGTAGATCGGCTGGCCTGACTCGAACACGGTGCCGATGCCGTTCGTCCCGACACCGTCTTCGGCATATTCGAACCCGGGAGCGAGGGAAACTTTGTCCAGCAGCATGCCGATGGTCTTGTCGGTGTCCGAGCGGCGCAGGATCCTGGCCTTGCTGTCGGTGAGCGCGATGCTCAAGGGCATGTCGCGCGTCCCGTCGCTGAGCCGGCCGATGATCGGCTGGGAACAACGCATGAGGCGGCCCGAGACGTCGAGGTCGTTGTGGTAGTTGGCTTGCGACGTCGCGGCGTCCACTCCGGCGGAGAAAGACCGCTTCCACGACGCCGCCACGATGTCGGGAACAGCCTCGGTTTGAGCCCGGCCGGAGTTGAGGAAATCGGCACGTGCGATCGCGATTCTCAGACGCCTGTTGGCGAGCTCGGGCATCTCAACTCCTCTTCGGTGGACTCGTCAATCATCCCCCGGCTACCTAAACAGGGGAAGTCCGGAAACTGTCCGATTGTGAGACACGCCACATCGCGCGTCCTGAGACACCGTTGAAAATGTGGCCGTCGCCGCAGCAAACCGATAGCCGCAGCGTTGCCGTCACTCAAACGCAGCGTCACTCAAACGCAAAGGGACTCTTATGGAACGGCTGATCAACATTGATAACGGCGGAACGCTCACCGATATCGTCGTCGGCAGTGGAGCGGACTTCACCTTCACGAAGACGCTCACCACCCCGGCCGACCTCTCGCAATGCCTCTTCGACGGCATCACCAAAGCGTCGACCCAGCTCTTTGGGGAACCGAATCTGGCGAAGCTGCTTCATTCCACCCGACACATCCGCTATTCCTCCACCCAGGGCACGAACGCCCTGGTCGAGCGCAAGGGTCCGCTCATCGGGCTTATCACCGACAATCCGCGCCTGGTCGAAGAACTGCGGGACTCTGAGGAGTCCGCGTCGCTCTTTGATGACTTTGTCGGTGAACGGGTCGCCGTTGTAGCCGAAGAAGGCACAGAAGACGATCTCCGATCGAATCTTGTTGCCGAAATCAACCGGTTGACGACCGCGGGAGCGGAACGGTTGATCGTGGCCGCCGCAACTCTGGAACGCGAACAACTTTACAAGCGTGCGATGCTCAAAAACTTCCCGCGACACCTGCTGGGATCGGTGCCGATTCTCTTTTCCTGGGAGTTCGCCACGGACACGTCGCGCCCGCGTCAGATCTGGTCCGGAATCATCAACTCGTTCTTGCACCCGACGGTCGAACGTTTCCTTTACAGCGCCGAACACCGGCTGCGCGCGCACAAGGTCAAGAATCCCCTGCTCATCTATCGCAACGATGGCGCGTCGTCGAGGGTCGCGAAATCGGTGGCGCTCAAGACCTATTCATCGGGACCGCGTGGTGGGCTCGAGGGCACCCGCGCCCTGGCCGAAGCCTATGGACTCCAAAACGTCCTGATGATCGACGTCGGCGGAACCACAACAGACGTCGGTGCGGTCCACAACTCGACGATTGCCACTGACCGGCGCGGTTCGGTCAAAGGCGTGGCAATCTCCTATGAGATGAGCAACGTTCGCTCCACCGGAGTCGGCGGCAGTTCCATCATCGCTGTCAAGGATGGCGAAATAACAGTTGGCCCGGAGAGCGTCGGTGCGGCTCCCGGCCCCGCTTGCTTCGGCTTTGGCGGGACGCAAGCCACCATCACCGACGTGAATTTGCTCCTCGGCGTATTGGATCCGCAAACGTACCTCAATGGCGAGATGGCGCTCGATGCCGAACGCTCCAGGGCGGTCATCACCAAGACCATTGCCGAACCGCTTGGCATCGGTCTCAACGAAGCGTTGATCGCGATGGAAGAGACCTACTCGGCACGGATGGCTGGAGCATTCGGCGATCTCGTCGACGATGCCGAAACGACGACGGTGGCCGCCTTTGGCGGGGGCGGGCCGATGAGTGCCTGCAGTGCCGCGCGCATCGCCGGCATCCGTCACGTATTGGTGCCAAGACTTGCCGCGGTGTTCTCGGCCTTTGGGATCAGCTTTTCCGATATCGCTCAGACCTACGAAACCAACATCACCGGCAAGAGCGTCGAACAGGTCGATGAGGCCAAGCGGGCCATGGAGGCCAATGCTTCCCGGGACATGTTCCAGGAGGGCCACGACCTGAGCGATTGCCAACTCGAGTGGAACGTCATCACCGAAGACGGTGAAGAGATCCTTTCGCTGAAAGCCACCTACGCGTTGCCACACCCCACCATCGAGGGCGGGTCTCCGGATCGAAAGAGCGCCGCCGTGTCGGCCGGCACCCGGGATGTCCGTTCGTCGGCAACGACTGGCGAAACCATTGCGGTCTATCAGCTCGACGATCAAGTGCCGGGCGCAACGGCACAGGGGCCGGCCATTGTCGAAGGACCGTTTTTCACCGCGCGGGTTCCACGTGGCTGGACTCTCGACATCTCGGCGGCGGGGGACTTGCAGCTCACCGACGCGAAGTAACCGACAACGCAACCGCCAACAATTCAACGACTGACAACACTCTTAACGGAAGGTACGGAAACCATGCGAGTTCCCATGACGGAGTACTTGTTCATCGATCTCGACTCTGAACGGTGGCTATGCCGGGTCTGTGGCCATGATCTCGGCGATGCCCGCGGCAACTACAAGGAAGGGACGCTGGTCTATGACCGCGATCCGCGCGAAATCCACCCGCCGATCCTCGACCCCGAGAAATATGAGTTCACCTTCTCCCCGGACCCGGCCTTCTGCCGCATTCTCGAGTTCTACTGCCCGACCTGCGGAACCCAGATCGAAGCCGAATACCTGCCGCCGGGCCATCCGCCGACGGTCGACATGATCTGGGACATCGACTCTCTTCGCGAGAAGTGGGAAGCACGCGGCGATGACCCCGAAGAGGTCGTCAATTACGGTCCCGGCGAAAACGCGGCTACCGATCTCAGCGCCCGATTCGAATCAGTTGGGAACCAGTCATGAAACGCATCTCCGTTGATATCGGCGGCACCTTCAGCGATTGTTTCTTCGTTTGGGACGATCTCTATATCGAGTCGAAGGCGTTGACGACTCACCACAACCTGGCGCTCGGATTCAATGAGGCGCTCGATCGGGCCTGTGAACGTGCCGGCGTGAGCCGTGACACCGCACTGCGCGAAGTGGATTCGGTCCGCTACGCCACCACTCTCGGAACCAACGCCTTGATCGAAGGGAAAGGCCCCCGGGTTGCGGCCTTGGTGACGCACGGTTTCGAGGACACCATCCCGCTTTCACGCGGACGTGGATACGGCGAAGGACTGGACGGGGTCAAGCAGGGCGACATGCCCGATGCCCAGCGCCCGGACCCGCTGGTCCCGCGTCACCTGATCCGTTCGATCAAGGAACGTATCGACTCGGTGGGCGAAGTGCTCGTGCCCATCATGTACGACGATGTGCGTGCCCAGGTCCGCGAACTCGTGGACAACGGCGCCGAGGCGATTGTTGTCGCGCTGACCAATGCTACCGAAAACTCGATCCACGAAGACCGTGTCCTGGAGATTATTCTCGATGAATATCCCACTCACGAATTGGGCTCCATCCCGGTGCTCCTGAGCAGTCAGGTGTCGGGTCGTAAAGGTGAATATGTGCGTGCCATGGCCACGATTGTGGACGCGTTCCTGCACGAGACGATGTTCCATGCGCTGAACCAGTTGTCCAATAACCTTCGCGATTCGGGCTACAAAAAGCCCATGCTGGTCATTCACAACTCCGGTGGTATGGCACAACCCAACTCGACAGATGCCCTGCAAACGATCCAC
>JACMOZ010000025.1 GCA_014377785.1 Aeromicrobium sp. | reverse complement strand
CGGTAGCGCGGCAGAACCCGCGGGAGGGAGATGAGCAGAAACACTGCGGTGAACAACTGCGACGCGATGACGAGCGACAAGAAATTGTAGACGGTGGCGTACTGCCCCTGCGACAGGATGTCGGGAATCACGGATCCTCCTTGAACGAGTGTGAAAATGACCGTATAACTGATTAGATCGCTAAGTTAGTAAGAAAGTCAACTAGGTGGCGGCTGCGTTTAAATGAGCATCATTCGCGCCCCATAAACTAAGTGATCCACTAGAGACAGGAGGTCTCATGAGCATCGAGGCCGGACAGTCTCACACACTTGCCGGGTTCCCGGCGGCGGCCGTGGAATTCGTCAACGTCATGCAGCGCAACCGCGAGCGGATCGGGCAGGAAGATGGGCTCTCCCCCAGCGAGCTTCGTGCGCTGTTCAGGGTCGCTGCCGAAGTCAGCGTCACGCCCAAGCACCTCGCCGACTACCTGAACATGACCACTGCAGCGGTCACATTCATCTCGCGACGACTCGTCGAATCAGGGCTGCTCCACCGGGTGAAAAACCCTAACGATCGTCGGAGCCTCTACCTCGAACTCACACCGCTCGCGCACCAGATGATGCGCGACGTTCATCGCGACTTCGTCTCACTCCTGGAGGCGGCCACGAGCGAGCTGGATCCCGCCGAACTCGACAGGTTCTCGGCGACACTTCAGTCCGTGGCTCGATCCATAGTGCGCCACTCCACTCGCGCCGACACGTCCGAGCCCCGCGAAGCGCTCCGCCCCGGCAGCACAGGCGAGACGACCCACCTCTAGGAGCATCCACTGACTGAGACGTGAGCGATTCCGAAGGTGAATGGCATGACGGGGTATTGCCGGCAGCTCCGATGGGACCGTCGGCAGACTTTTAGTGTTCGTGGGGGCGGTCGCGGTGACTGCCCGGATTGACAGGTCGTCGAGGCTGGGGAGGGCGTGCACGACGTTGTGTTCGGCTGTGAGGAGGTTTTCTCGACGGCTGATAGCGGCGCGTCGTCAACGTGAAAGATTGCAGTTCCTTGGAGGCGGTGCCCGACCCAGCGAAGTTGGACCCGTGGGACGGCGATGACTCCGGGTATTCTCCAGTGCGTGGCGGGCCCGGTCGACGAGGTCCGGCTCGATGCCGTCCATGAGACTGCCGTCCATGAGACGCCAGCCGATGCTTCGGATGGTTCCCCAGAGCAGGACGATGATCGCGGCCGAGATGATGAGGCCGATGATGGGGTCTGCCAGCGGGAAGCCGAGCATCACGCCGACGATGCCAAGCACGACTGCGAGGGACGTGAATCCGTCCAGGCGTGCGTGGACGTCGTCCGTGACGAGAGTGGCATAGCCGTTTTTCTGTCCGACCATAATGCGGTAGATGGCGACGATTTCGTTGCTCGCAAAGCCGAGGAGACCGGCTACTGCGACGAACCCGAGGTTGTGGAGGCTCTGGGGGTGGAGCAGTCAGTTATTGGGGAGGCTCCCCATGGCAGGGCCGAAGCGCTATCTGAACTGATGGACGTCGTGACCTTCGGCACGTCGTGGATCTGTGTTACTGTCAGAGCACTACATCCCCCACGCCTCTCTTGGAAGCGCACTTGGGGGATTTTCTTTGCCCGGACATGAGGAGCACTGATGCGCCGACCTCCACGAGAGTTGCGGCCGCGCGACACTCTTCAGTACGACAAATCAGCTCTGGGTCTCGACAAACTAGTCGATCGACTGTCCGAACGTGGCCTGGTGAGGCCCGATCCGGATCGGGCCTCACGATACCTGCGACACATTGGCTACTTCCGCCTCTCGCCCTACACGATCCCATTCCAGCAGGGACAGCCAGATCACCTGTTCCGCGGCGGTGCGGCGTTCGACGACGTACTGGATCTTTACATCTTCGACCGCGCGCTGCGGCTGCTCGTCATGGACGCGCTGGAGCGCGTTGAGGTTGCGGTTCGCGCGGCGCTAACCGACCATATGTCGACCACATACAAAGATCCGCACTGGTACGTCGACGGGTCGCACTTCCAGAACCACAGCAAGCACGCGGGTCTGCTGAAAATCGTTCGGGACACGTCTGAGAACAAACTCTTTGGCGCACCTGAGATGGTGGGGCTATCCACTGAGTCAGAAGATGACAATCTCGGTCTAGGCGATCGTGCGGTGGCCCACCGGTCCGCCCTTGAACACTATCTGTTGACCTGCGGCACGCCCGAACTGCCGCCCTCGTGGCTCATGGTGGAGGCCCTCACCATCGGCCAACTCGACAGCGCGATCAGCAACCTGCGGCAGCGCTCCGATAGGACCGCGGTAGCGGCGCGCATCGGCCTGAGTGAACCGGTGCTCCTGTCCTGGATGCGAACCTATGTGCGCGTCCGAAACATCTGCGCGCACCATGGTCGACTGTGGAACGTTGGAATCGGCGTCTACCCGGCGATCCCGAACTCGAGTGCGATCTCTTGGCTGAAGAGTGACGATGCTCTCCCTACGCGCTCGGAAAAGCGCCTCTACGCGGTGCTGGTGTCTCTCCAGGCGGTGCTCGACGTCGTGTCACCACGCAGCACCTGGGCGCAGCGCCTGCATGACCTCGTGAGCACGCGTCCGCCTATGAACCTCGCGAGCATGGGCATTCCCAAGGACTGGACGGACGACGACTTCTGGGCTCGGCACCTCACGTCGCCCCGAGGAAAGTGGCGTCAGTCATTACCTACAGCGCTTCCGCGCAACTAGCTCGATGGCATTACCCCCGACCCAGCATCGATAGGCCTGCCCGTGTCTTCTGCATTGTCGACGAGACCGCTGAGCGCACAGTAAGCGCTTTCAGCGCCGCATCCTGAGATCTGAGCAGGCGCCGTGGTTACTGTCGGGAAGATGAAACAGTCGGCACCACGAAGGAACGCTCAGAGCCCAGCTGGCGACGACCACGACGCAGAGTCACCGGGATACGTGCGTCCTGTCATTCATACGCTCACCTCATGGTGTGCTTAGTAGCTGTTGACACCCTGGCTCTTGGTCCAAGCTCGCAAGGACATGGCAATGTGGTGCAAGCCGTGGACATCAGTGCGAATGGTGCCGAGTCCTGCACACGGGTCAATCTCAAACGATTCGGTGATCTCCTTGCCGAGCCGGTCTCGATAGCGAAGGCTTGCAGCGAACGGTTGGACGGCCCCGGATTTGCTCTTCATGGCCGCGCCCAATTTGTGTGATGAATCGAAGTAGGTGAGCACTTCGCCTCCGGGTGGCAAGACGCTCGTCCGCCCCGAAATGAACACAGCGTCCATGAATCGATTGTCCTCACCAAGCTCATGCGCCCGCACGTACGGCGGATCTATTTCGATCGCTAGGTCACGGGCCGCGGTCTGCCCGATGTTCCGCACCACGAAATCGGTGAGGGTCCAGTCCGCCGCTGACTCTTCGATCATCGCCACGAGATATGGTCGGGCCTGTTCTTCAGCGAGATCGCGTACTTACCTGAGTTGGCTAAGCACCAGGAGTGCACCGACAAAAGCGGCATCGAACGCGGCCACAGTAGCCATGGCAGAAATACCGTCCCACGCGGTTGATGACAACCCAAACCAAGTGTCGGCAACGAGTTTCAGCATGCCCAAACCCTGTTGCACATTTGCGGCTTGCCCGAGGGAAGCGAAGGCCCACCCACAATCGTCCGCCCTGCCAATCGGACCAGTGACGCACCCTTCGCGGCACAGTCCGAGCACCAGGGCGAGAGCAATCCGCTGGAGGCGAGGAGGCCGCGACGGGGTTGTGCCCGAAACTCAAATCTAGAGCGGAGTCTAGAGCGGAGTCGGCCAACATCCGGGCAAAAAGAAAGGCCCTCTGGCCGGTGAAACACTTGGTCAGAGGGCCTTTATGTGTAGCGGGAGCGGGAATTGAACCCGCGACACCACGATTATGAGCCGTGTGCTCTAACCAACTGAGCTACCCCGCCACGGCCTGTCGGCTGCAAGAGCTTCCAAGCCTGAGCCCCCTG
>JACMOZ010000236.1 GCA_014377785.1 Aeromicrobium sp. | reverse complement strand
TCCGACACCCTGCGGATCAGTTGAATTCCGTGTTTGGCTGATGTTTTGGGTCACCTACAAAACCCTTTGAATTGCCAAGGTGCCGCGTAAGTTCTGTGCTGCCGGCCTTATCTAAGAAGGCCTGACGCTCGAATGCTGACTCCTGCTTGATCAACCAAATCTCAACCGGCCCTCCCGGAGTCCTAGGGGGTGAAGAACGGACGAGTTCTGCCCGTCCGCCGTAGGCCAGGTCTACCGCTCGTGCGCAGTATTGGAAATCCTCATTGGTACTGCCAACGAGCACCCGGACGTCCCAAGTTTCGATGAGCTTCGCTGCTGCGGTCGCGGAGTTGATCTTGGGGTTCACTGCAAGCACGGGACGCGGTGTGGCTGCATACGTCAATGGGAGGAGCTTCGATGTCCCCACAGATGTAAGGACCGGGCCGCCAGGTATGTCCGCCAAAACAGCACTTAGCTGGTCTGTCTGCACCGCCGCCGTTGTCGCTTCAGCTCGATACGCGCGTGCCATCAAGAACGATCCGACAATGCCGATAAGCAAGAAACTTGCCGTCGCCACTTTGAGTGTGTTGGCAAGGGCCCCACGTGTCGTGCCATGAGGAAAGAGTCGGTCCATGAGACCAACTCCAAATACGGCAGCGAACGGAACCAGCGCAAAGATGTAACGGTTCTGAGCCTGAAACACTGCTGCAGTACCGAGGTAGATAGCCGCCACCACAGCCATCCAAAACAGGAGGGGGCGCGATCGCCCCTGTTCGCGAAGAAGTACTAGGGCTGCGATGACGATGACGATGATCGGGAGTTCGGTTATCAACTCCAATGGCCCCGACGGAAGTAAGGCATCTTTTGTCCCTGAGATCGCCTTCAAGATCAACTCGGATACAGAGAAACGAACATGGCCCACGTCATAGTACGAGGCCATTTGCACTTTGTTTGAGGAGGTTCCGGTCATCAGCGTAGAGAGAAGTCCTGCAGTGGGGTATTGCGGAAGCAGTACATATTTGAGGGCAGCGAACGATGCTGTGAGCCCAAGGATTGGAACGGCAATCAACCAGCGCTTTCGACCAAACCGACATACCCAAAAGGTGAAGATTGCTAGAGCCGGAAACAAGAGAATGTAGTTATCACGCGTGTAGAACATCAAGATAGTTCCTGCGGCAACAACTGACAGGCCTATGAGGACTCGTCTCTCGTTGCGATTGTCCGCTCGCGAGATGATTGTCGCGCCAACCATTAGCAGGCAAGATCCCAAAGCGAGCGACATCTCGACAAGCGCATTCATTGACAACCACGCAGTCAACGGAAAGCTCAGAAATAAGGCGGAAGCAACATACGCGTGGGAGTATCCGTGCCATTTTGCGACGAAGTAAATCGTCACCGCAATTACCAAGGCAATGGAGACGTTGACATAGACCCAGGCAAGATAGCCAGAGGACCCAGCCTGATGCACCAAACTGGCAAGATACGTGATGGGCAAGTTGTGAATACGGGTCGGAAGTTCACCGGCAACGTGGTCAGCGTTGAGGACGGTAGCTGTCGGATAGATGGAGTTTGTCACGGGCATCCCCGTGAGTTTCGACATCCACAAGTCTCCTACGTACCAGTATTGATCTGACCCACGTACTCCTACAGCACCAAACTTGACGTTGCCGATAAAGACCATCAAAGACAACAAAGTTAATGTAAGACCACATCGGTACCGCACAAGTCCCACCCGAAACTTTGACCATTGATCTAGCATCAAAACTTCTCCCCAATTCATGAGCCATCTCAAATGTCTTAGATGCTTCCCTTCAACCCACGTCACTTACCCGTTGCGAAAACTTCATATGAGGTTTTCGCTGGTGGGGTGATTTCGAACAGCGGATCGATGGTAACTGTAGTGAACTTCGTTTGGGCGTTTGGCAGCCGAGGGCAGGAAGTCCCTCATGTGCGTCCTCTCGTGTGAGATTTAGACAGTTCTCACGGACCGTCGCACGATGACTCGGCGCGACGCTCAGACCTGAGACCTCAACTACTCGGCGAATTCAATCCGGCTTTCGTTCTCACGCCAAGGCAAACCCCGCAAGGACGCAGCAAGTCGCGAGCTGCGACAGATCGCCTTGGTCGCACCGCCGGCCGCGAATACGGCTGACCCGACGCTCAGGTCCAGTGCCTCTCCGGTCATGGCTCAGCATTCTCGGTGACCGCGGGAGGGTCAGCTGGGCGCATCTGGGCGCACACTCACCGGTGCGAAACAGTGGACCACGAAAGCCGCGGTGATCGATCCCGCTGCCATGATCGAGGCAAGGACGACGATCTGGAAGCGTCCGGCCTCCACCGGGGAGACACCACCAAAGATTGCTCCGACGAACGCGCCTGGCAACGTGACGAGCCCGGTGGTCTTGGTCTGATCGGTCGAGGGGATGAGCGCCGAGTACACAGCATGGCGGGCGCGATCCAGGGTGGATTGCCGTGGTGTGGCTCCCAGAGCCAGCCAGCCCTCGACCTCGTCCCAGTGTTCATCGACGGACTCGAAGAATCGACGCCCCGCGAGTGTGGCCGTGGTCATGGCGTTGCCGATCACGATGCCGCCGATGGCCAGCGCGTACCGCGGCGTCGCCTCGATCGCGCCCGAGATGAACACCACCGCAAGAGTGGCACCGACGCCTGAGGCCATCGCGGCACCGACGATCAGAACACGACGCACTCCCCCGCCGAGGCGGCGTGCCGAGGTGATTGTTGCCACCGAGAACATGACGCACAGCGCAACACCGACCCAGACTGGGTTGGCGATCACGCCCCCCAGCACGACACTGATCAGCGCAAGCTGGGCTGCTCCACGGAGAATGGCGAGCGACGGCGCGAACTGGTGCGGCGCTCCCACGCTCCACAGGACACCGACTGTGAGGGCAGCCAGAAGACCTACCCCCAGCAGGGTCGACAGCAGATCGGCTGAGGAGAGCACGACGGGAGCGTAGCGTCGCCATGCCCGGTGACAACAGTCCGCCCCGGCAGCGAGCGCAGTAGATTCAGACCCGACGAGAAGCGGCGGGTTGCCGTGATTCCTGCGGCCGCACGATCATCGTTGGTTGCGGTCTTCGTGCCTACGGCTTGCTCGTGACCCGCACGGTCGAAAGCGGGACTTGGAAGTTCAATTCCGGACACCTCTCTGAGTCC
This sequence comes from Aeromicrobium sp., assembly GCA_014377785.1. Taxonomy (GTDB): domain Bacteria; phylum Actinomycetota; class Actinomycetes; order Propionibacteriales; family Nocardioidaceae; genus JACMOZ01. The sequence goes on along the minus strand of JACMOZ010000236.1, from coordinate 656 downwards.
GATCGATGCGACCAGTCAGAGCCGATAATGCCTGCGATCACCGCAAATACTCAATAGTCGTAGAGCAGCCCGACTTTCGTTGGGCCGCTCATTGTGTCCGAGGGCGAGGACTTTGTCGCTCCACCCACGTCTCACGCTCACTGGAAATGTCAGATTGAAGTGATCGCCACGCCGGCGCGTATCGCCGCCGTAGAGCCCGAACGTCGTCTTCGTTCGCGACCTCCCTCACGAGGGATGCGACCCTCGAGCCGTCACCGTCTCCCCAGGGACGATGGCACCACGGCCGGGGAACATCTCGGACTCGGCCAGGTCACGAAGGGCATGGACTCTCTTATAGGTGGCATGTATGTGGGGTGTGCGGATCAGGTGATCTGGTGAGAGAACCAGCTGGGGATGCCCCGGGCATCTTGGCTGTCGAGAAGTGCCATCCCAGCTCCACTCCTGCGAGACGTGCGTCACCGTGTGGAATGGGCCGCCGACCTCCGCGGGTTGTGAGGGGTACGACGTCATCGAGAAGTTCGGCAAGGTCCTCAACATCCATGGCCAGATGGCCCACTCCCGGTTGTCCTGCAGTCCTACATCGCGCTGCAGCAGGTGATCGCAGACTACGGAAGCTTCGATGGCCGCACCCGTGAGGCCATCGCGCTAGCGGTAGG
>JACMOZ010000235.1 GCA_014377785.1 Aeromicrobium sp. | reverse complement strand
GGCCGTAAGCCGTCCCGAATCCGGCGGAGCGCGAGTTCGGCGCGGCAGCGGCAACTGTGCGGACCTGTTCTCACGGTAGCGCCGATCCTCACATCGGGGTTGCACTCGATCGAGATCCGGTTGGCCGCACGACACCGGTGACCAATCCACAGGGTTTCCTCAGACGTCCCTTCGTGTCAAGTGCACGATCACGTCATCGCCGAGACCCTTTCCGATGACTTTCCGAAATGGGGCGCGAACAGCGGCTCGACGCGAAGGTCGAGGAGTTGTTGCACTGAGCGCGACCGATTCGCTGAGGATCTCGCCGGGCTCGATGACGCAGCTTGCAGGCGCCGAGCCTGTGCCTTGGGCGGACAGTGCGCGACTTGTGCGCGCACCTGCCCATGCCCTGCGAGCGAGAATTTGGCAGCTTCATTGTCGGTCTCGCGCAGGCGCGCTTCAACTTCGACAAGACCGCTGACCGCTGACGCGCACGGGAAGATTCGGTGGGGCACGAAGTCAGGAGCGAGACTTCGGACTTTCGCGGATGTCGAAGCCGACGGATATCTTCCTCAGCGCGCGAATATGGTCGTCGAAGGCGTTTTTGCCCGCCGCAGTGAGGCGCAGCCACGTCATGCGTCGGAAATCAGCGCGTGACGCTGAGGCGATTTTTGTCGAGGTTGCAAGGCCTGTGGTGATGAGCGCCCTCGTTTGCTTCGATAGCGTCGCGTCGCTGACGCCCAATCCCGATAAGAAGAATTCCCGCAACAACGGCAGCGATAAGTACGGAGTCTGCGATCCCCTCTCCCGGTATCGCGGGGGTCGCCGCGTAAGCGGCAGCAATAAGTCCGTATCCCGGTGCTAGCCACTGTGGTGCTCGAAAGTGCTCAACCAGTCGGGCCCTGTCTGCCTGAAGCTCATTGGAAATTGGGGATACAACGTGCGATTTGTCCCGTTCACGGGGGAGCATGTTGTTTTCCATAACGGAAAGTCTTTTGCATTACTTTCCGCAGCGGAGTGAATGCGCTTGCGCCAGTGCCCTGCCGGAAATGCCCGCAAGGGGACGGCAAATTCAATCGAACCCTGATCGGTCGCGCTGCACGCGGGTCACACGCCTACGGTCTGTTGCGCTCCCTGAGCGCAGTACCGAGTCGCATGAGCTCTGCGCGCAGGGACGCCGGCTCGACAACGTCGATGTATTCACCCCATCCAGCGAGGCCACGGGCGAGCATGATTTCGGCAGGCGCGCTGATGCGCACCCTGGCGTGTTGGTCATCGAACGCCGTCTCCTCGACCGCCAGGTCGCCGAACTGTTCACGCAGGAAAGGCACGATCGCAGAGTTCGTGACTACGACCGTAGACGCGCTCTCGCGTTGCTCGTTCACGTCGCGAACGACGTTATTCCACGCCTCTGCGAGGTTGAAGTTGTCCGGGCGGTTGGCGGGCTCATCTGTGACAATTGCCCAGTCGATCCGCTCGATGCGAAATGTGCGCTGGGTTCCATCCACGCCTCCCAGCAGGTACCAGACCCCGTTCTTTTCTACTAAGCCCCACGGGTCACAGAGTCTTTCGACCGGGTCGCGCTCCCAACCTCGATAGCTCAGGCGCACCTTTTTGCGCTGTGTAACAGCGGCCTGCAATTCCTTCACGAGTGGTGTCTGCGCACGGTGCGGTCGGCCCCACCGCGCAGGGTCGATCACGACGGCCGCCGCCGCCGCCGCCGCATCCGCTCGGAAGGTATGAGGAAGAGACATGATGAGCTTGCGGAGTGCGGATTTAGTCTCCGGGGCTACAGATGCCGCTGGTCCGACCGACAGGAACAGCTCATGTGCCTCAGCCGAGGTGAGCCCGCTCAGGTCGGTGCGAGCGCCGCCGAGGAGCTGCCACCCGCCGCCGCGACCCACCTGCGGGTACACGGGAATTCCCGCCGCTGACAGCGCTTCCAGGTCACGCCTCGCTGTGGCGACGGATGTTTCGAACTCCTCCGCCACTTCCTTAGCCGTCACCCGTCCCCGCGCCTGCATCAGCAGGAGTGTGGCAACGAGGCGATCTGCGCGCATGAATTTATTGTCGCAAACAAAGTAGTCAGAAGGTGAGCACTTTGCCGGGGGAAACTGAACTTACATCAACCGGAAGGAAAGCCTCATGTTGCGAGGATTCGCCTCCGTCAGCTACTTCGCCACCGACCTGGAGGCCGCACGCAAGTGGTATTGCGAGCTGTTGGGTATCGACGCGTATTTTCAGATGCCCGGCTACGTCGAGTTCAGAGTCGGCGACTATGAAAACGAGCTCGGAATCATCGATGCGAAGTACGCGCCACCAGCGCCAGATGAGCCGACCGGCGAGATCATCCAGTGGCACGTGGACGACTTGCCAGGGTCGTTCGAGAGGCTGCTGTCAATGGGCGCGACCGAGTACCAGCCGCCGACCGACCGAAGCGAAGGATTTGTGACCGCATCCGTCGTCGATCCTTTCGGTAATATCCTCGGGATAATGCACAACCCGCACTATCTCGAAGTGCTCAAGAATTTCTCTAGGAAATGAGCGAAGCCGAAATGTCACGGACCATAGCTCAAAAGATGGGAATCAAGGAGGGCGCGCTGGCCCACTTCGTCAACGCACCAGCGTCGGCCATGGAGGCCATCAGACTGCCGGAGCTGCACGTCAGCGCGGATCTCGAAGGTGACTTCGACTACATCCACTTCTACTGCCCTACTCAGTCCGAGATGCACGACACCTTCCCAATACTCAAACACCATGTGAAGCCGGTGGGCATGTTGTGGCTCTCCTGGCCCAAGGAGAAGAGGCTGGGTTCAGATCTCAATTTGGCGAAGGTCATCGAGATCGGATACAGCTACGGACTCGTAGAGAGCACGTGCCTGCGCATTGACGACACATGGGCGGGGCTGAAGTTCACGCACCCCAAGAAAGGCAAGGTCTACAACAACAGCCATGGAACCTTGCCCGATGTCTGAGCCGCGTGCGCTGTTCATCCCCCGCAACGGATGGGGCTCTACCGCCGGTTCTTCGAAACGCGTTTGGACGGTCTCGAAAAGCACCTTGCGACGATGTTTCCCGTCACGATTGAAAGCCCTGACCGGAAGAAGGAGCATGATGTCCCAGACACGCACTGAAAGTACCTTCACCCTGACCCGCATCCTGCGGGCACCGCGCAATATTGTTTTCAAGGCGTGGACCGACCCGGAAAGCCTCGCTTGGTTTTACAACCCCGCGATGCCCACTCCCACGGCGCCTATCCAGGTCGATCTCAGAGTCGGCGGCGTATGGCGTCAGCAAATGGTGGTTGATGACACTCTCCAATACCCCACCGGCGGGGTGTATCTCGAAGTCGTTCCAGACGAACGGTTGGTATTTCGGTGGGGAGCGGCTGGAGGATGGCCAGAGCTCGTCGGAGACCGCGAGTTGGAAGCGCCCATCGTGACCATCAATCTCCGCGATGTCGCAGAAGGCACACGCCTCGAACTCGCTATCACCTTTCCCGAGCAGCTGGCAGATCAGGAGGTGCGCGACCTCATGGAGGGCGGCACCCGTGATGGATGGAGCGCCACAATTGACCGAGTGGCACAAAGCACCGCCATCACCACCTGGCACATTCGCCAATCCAATCCGCACGTGTGATGACAAAGGGACTGCTGAGCATGGGTGATACACAACTGCTGGCACAGTTGGTAAACGAGCGCCAGCATGCGCTCCGAGCGGTAGACGGCCTGGCGGAGGACGCGATGCATCGGGTGATAGTCCCGTCTGGTTGGACGATCACACGGCTTCTCAACCACCTCGCATACGACGACGAGATGTTCTGGATCTCGGCTGTTCTCGGTGGTGACATGAGAGCGATCGAAGCTCTTCACGACGGCTGGTCGTCGGACCCGATGACCGGCACGGAAGCAATCGAAACATACAAACACGAGATCGCTCGCAGCGACGAGGTACTCAGGAAGATCGATTTCGACGCCCCTCCCCGCTGGGCGCCTCCAGCCAGCGTCTTCGAGGCGCCACCGCTGCCGAACGGGCGCGAGGTCGTGTTTCGCGTCCTTGCTGAAACCTCAGTGCACGCAGGCCACCTTGACATCATGCGTGAACTCATCGACGGTCATCAGAACCTCGTCGTTGGATAACTCCCACAATGGTGTTCAGGTGACGTCGACGGGTACCGGCCGGACAGGACCCCGAATGTTTTCTGCATGGGAGGTGCAGGTTTTCTCGTGGTTGCGTCCCCGTGGGTCAACCGCCAAAACCCGCCTCAGCAGCATCCTCACCAAACGGGGATTCACGTCTCGGGCAAAAATCGTGGCCCACGCCAGTCACAGCGGGTGCATCTCAGTCCATTTCGGCCCGTTGCCGCAACCAATCCATGGCCAAAATGCTTGAGTTCAGGATTGAGACGTGGCCGTCTCGTGGCCGGGTCCAGAGTTCGGCGTCGGGGAGGTGTTCGAGCAGCCACTGGGCGTGGGAGGGAGGAACGATGCGGTCATCGCCGCCGTGTGCGAGGAGTACGGGTATCCGGACGCCTGACAGATCAGCGCCCCATGGTTTCACGAAGGCAAGGTCGTCAGCGATCAGCCCCTCGGGGCCAGCTGCCGTCGCGGCCCCGGCGTCCGCGTTGAGTGATGTCCATTCCGATTTCAGCGCGTCGTAGTCTCGCGAATTGAAACTGTCTTCATCGAAGTCGGAAGTTTGTTCGAAGAGTACGCGAGCATCATTTCCGTGTTGCGCCGCACGCAGGGACGGCCCACCGCCGGCCATTCCGGCGAACCAGTTGAAGTCTGTTGTGAAGGGCGCGAGACTTGCAAACGTTGCTACAGCCCACACCCTGTCACCCACAATCGCAGCGCAGGCCAGGGCGTGTGGCCCGCCCCCGGAAGCGCCCATGACGGCGATCTGGTCGATGCCCATCGCATCGATGAGTTGCTCGACGTCGGCTGCGGCGTCGGTGACGGTGCGACCGGGTTGAGCTGACGAATCTCCGTAGCTTGGTCGTGCGTATGAGATCCAGCGGATGCCGCGCAGCGCAGCGGCTCGCAGGTGCGGTTCGAGGGCTGCTCCAGTTTGTGGCGAGCCGTGGTGCCAGACAACGGTAAGGGGAGCGTGAACTCCGTTGGTGCTGTCGTGAACGTCCAGCGTTCGCCCGTCAGTCAGGGTGATGTTCATCTGCGTCTCGTTTCTGTCAGGCGTTTGCCCAGGTAGCGTTTCTCGGCCTCTGATGGGGCCAGTTGAAGTGCTTTCTCGTACTCGATTACTGCTTCGATCCTTCGACCCATTCTGCGCAGCAGGTCGGCGCGTGTCGCCGGGAGTAGGTAGTAGTCGTCCATGCCCCGAGAGGTGACGATCTCGTCGATGAGGGCCAGGCCGACTTCTGGTCCTTGGGACATGGCCACCGCGATCGCACGATTGAG
>JACMOZ010000234.1 GCA_014377785.1 Aeromicrobium sp. | reverse complement strand
TTAGGCGACATCCTGACGTGCCCTACAGATTTGAGACAACGGGACCGTCTTTATGCGCGGGATCCGTTTCCACGTCAGCCGCACCCTGTCCGGCACCTTCGCCTACCTCGTCGAAACCGAAGCGTCGCTGCTGGTCTTCGACGACCATGGCACCCTCCTCATCGAACACCCATGGCCGGCACCCGGAACCAAATACGTCGGCAGCGGCCGACCGAAAGGACCACGGGGACCACGCAAAACCAGCTAAGTGTTACCGATGTCCTGAGACATGAAGTGTTACCTATGTCCTGAGACAGAAACGTCACCAATGTCCTGAGACATCACACTACCGATTGAAATTCTCTGCCCACCCTTTGCCCACATCTGTGGGCAAACAGCACAGATCATCCATCGCCCTATTCGTCGAGAACCATTGAAATTATGGGGATTTTTGGATGTTCCCACTGAAACAGTGACCGAAAATTAGAGTTCAAACCCTACCGGTTCCGCCACAAATGCTGGTCAAGGGCGTATTCGTCCCTGTCGAATTACAAAACACCTCGCTACTTCAGTTCTTTAGTCTTTTGTGGATGCCGGAGCCTCCTCCGGCCCAACCGGAACCCACCTCAGCAATACCGCCGCCGGCCACATCGGTCACGGCGTTAAAGTTGCTTCTGCGCGAATGTTCAGCCTCTGGCAGGCGGCAATACACCGGTGCCGCGGACCGCTCGTCCAAGGACTGTCAGGATCGCCATCATGCGAGGGCGTTACCGCGAGTGTTGAGGGCGTTGATGTTTTTGGGTGACATCACAAAGTCGGCGGCCATGAGGCTCGCACCCAAGATGGCCGCCTCAGGGCCCGTGCGCGATGGCGCAATGGTGAGGTTCTGGGTAGCCAATGGTTGCGATCGGGCGTAGACGACTTCACGGATGCCTGCGATGAGGTGTTCCGAAACCTCGGCCATTGAGCCGCCGATGACGATGACCGAAGGGTTAACTATGCTTACGCACATGTTGAGCACCTCCCCGATATCCTTCCCCGCTTGACGCACCGCCAGGATCGCCGCAAGATCACCTGACCTGACCAGTGCAAAGACGCCGGCAAGGCTGTCGGCGGAAGATCCCTCCGTGACCAGATGCGCCGCGATAGCGGGCCCACCAGCGATTGCCTCGAGGCACCCCTCATTTCCGCAGCGGCAAATTACGCCAGCTCCACGCGCGACGCGAATATGACCGACATCGCCGGCGATTCCCCGATCGCCGCGCTGAAGAACTCCTGAGCTGATTATGCCGGCACCGATTCCTGTGGCAACCTTCAGAAAGATTAGGTTGTTCGCATCGGGCCAATTCGCGGCACGCTCCCCGAGCGCCATAATGTTGACGTCGTTGTCGACGAGCACTGGCACATTAAAGGTGCGTTGAACGTAATGTGGAACGTCGAATTCGTCCCAGCCCGGCATAATTGGCGGGTTGGACGGCCTTCCAGTGTCGTGTTCCACGGGCCCCGGCAGCCCGATTCCGATGGCCGCGAGGTCGCAAGGATCGCGACTGATCTGGGTTAACAGCTCGGTGATTCCATTAGTGATCCAGTCGAGAGCGTTGGTCGGGCCAAGAGCGATTTCGAGCGGCGTGAACGTTTCCGAGAGGGTCTTTCCTACAAGATCAGTGATCGCTAAAGTCACATGGGTCGCCCCTAGATCGGCGGCCGCAATCAATCGGGCGTCCGGCTTCAACGCGATCCGTGCCGAAGGCCTCCCTCCCGTAGAGGCAGCGTCTGCGATCGGCGTTACAAGACCACTTTCAAGCAGCGTGTCGACGTGTAGGCCAATCGTCGAACGCGACAGGCCGGTGGCGCTCGCTAGCTGAGCTCGCGTGCGGGGCTCGCCATCGCGTAGCAGCTGGAACAGGTCAGAGACGCTTGAGTTGGTGGCGGACGTCATGTGGTTCCCCTGCCCCACGCATGTGTACGCGGATGATTACTGTCGGTTCGGAGCGTAATGCTTACTACAAATCACGGCCTAAGGAACTCAAGACTAGTTTCTCTTGATCTTATTCTCCATCGAGGAACAGCCCAAGAAGCGTGAGTTTGAACGAAAGTCATATGACTTGTGTTTATTGCTTGCAAAAGATAGTTCGATGGTGTCATTATCTAGATGCGCGCCCAAGCAACCCGAGCAACGTGGCTTTCGACCCGTTCCTCGCGACCAAGAATGAATAAGAGGAGAGTCGAGATGCAGGGAACCATGCAGGCGGTACGGTTGCACGCTCCGGGTGATATTCGGTTGGACACCATCGATATCCCGACCCCCGGCCAATCCGAGGTGCTCGTCAAGGTTGTGCGAAGCGGTATCTGCGGGACCGACCTGCACATCGCCAAGGGAAACTTCCCCGCCCCGAACCTACCGCTGACGCTCGGTCACGAGTTCTCGGGAGTCATTGTCGAGATGGGGGCGGGGGCATCGCCGATGAACGTCGGAGACTCCGTGGTGGTAGACATCAACATTGCGTGCGGGCGCTGCTTCTTCTGTCGTCGTGGCCAGAAGCTGTTCTGCCCGACTGTCACACAGCTCGGTGTACATCGTGCAGGTGGGCTGGCCGAATACATCGCCGTTCCGGCTGAAAACGTATATGTGCTGCCCGAGGGCTTCGATGTGGATGCCGCGGCCTACGTCGAGCCGCTCGCCTGTGCGGTGCATGGCCAGGACCGTATCGGCATTACTTTCGGTGATCGGGTACTCATCATCGGCGGTGGTCCTATGGGGCTTGCGCACGTCGCCCTCTCTAAGTTGGCGGGTGCCTCTGCGGTGATTGTCTCGGAGCCAGATGCCACGCGCAGGGCACTCGCTACCAGAATTGGTGCTGACCACGTCGTCGACCCATTCGCAACCAATCTTGACGAATACCTCGCGAGTCTCACTGACGGCGTTGGCCCCGATGTAGTCATTGAGGCGGTCGGAAGCATTCCGACCTACGAGACGGCCATTCGCGTAGCGCGTCGTGGCGGCAAGCTCCTCGCCTATGGCGCAGCGCCGCAGTCGGCAGAACTCACCATTCGCCCGTTCGACATTTATGCCAAGGAACTCACAATCGTGGGTTCCTATGCGGGAACGTATGACACCTGGCCCCGAGCGATCACGCTCATTGCCACGGGTCGATTCGATCCCTCCCTCATCGTCGACTCGGTGCGCTCACTTGATGAGGCCGCCGAGGCGATCCGTGCGCTTGAGCACGACAGGTCCACCGTGAAGGTCCAAATCCAGGTCTCACGCTGACCGCTCTTTCACCACCCTGCATAACTCATCAACCTTTGAAGGGAACCACCACATGAACGCATTCACGCCTCGTACGGGGAGGACCATCGCCACTGTCGGCGCTGTCCTCTCCGCGGCGTTGCTTCTCTCCGGCTGCGCAGCAGGCGGCTCCACTCCGGCCGCAAACGGTAAGGTCACGCTCAACACAATGTTCCTTCCCGCAACCTGGGGCACTGTAGTGAAGGAGAAACTCGCCCCAGAGTACGAGAAGGAGACCGGGGTTAAGGTCAACGTTGAGCTCGTCGGTCGCGACGCGATTCACGAGAAGATGGCAACGCTATTCGCCGGCCAAGACTCGAGCTACGACATCTTTAATCTGGACTACAACTGGATCCCGGAGTTCGGTGCCGGCGGCGACCTCGTCGATCTGACTAAATCAGTTTCGTCCGCAGATAAGGCTGACTTCCTGCCGCTCGCGCTCGATGTCGCGACGTGGGAGGGCAAAATTCTTGGTATTCCGCAAACGATTCACCCGGCCGTCCTCTGGTATAACACTGCTCTCTACAGCGACGCACAAACCAAGGCGGACTACCTGACGGCAACGGGCACCGCATTAGCTGTGCCGAAGACCATGGACGAGTGGACCACGCAGATCAAGTTCTTCAACGGTCGCCAGTTCAACGGCCAGAAGCTGTCGGGCTGGGCTGCTCAGGCCGCTAAGGGCTTCGGCAACGTACACACCTGGCTCAGCTTTGCCTACAGCTACGGGTGCAAGCCGTTCAACGGCAGCTTCTCCAAGTCGACGTTGAGCACTCCCGAGTGCATTGCGGCCACCCAAAAATGGGCAGAACTGATGAAGTACATGCCTGCTGGCGCTAACGAGTTCACTTATGACAACGTCACCACCTCTGCCCAGCAGGGCACGATCGCAACCGCGATCCAGTGGTCGTGGGGTCAGTTTGCCACGGATGACCCAGCCAACTCGAAGACGGTCGGCCAGTGGTCGGTCGCCCCGATTCCGGCCGGACCGACCGGCATCAGCTCCTCGCACCTTGCCTCGTGGGTCATCTCAGTGTCGAGGTTCTCGAAGCACATCGATGAGGCTACGAAGTTCGTGAACTGGCTCGAGACAAAGAAGAACGACGTCGCCCAGGCAGCGAACGGCGGCGGTGACCCGGTGCGTTCATCCAGCTACTCGAACACCACGCTCACCGGCCAGAAGCTCGCCGGCTCAGACGTGCTGCGTTTTCGCCGACTACCGGTCGTCTTGGACGTCATGAAGTCTGCAAAGCCGCGTCCGTTCTTCCCTGCTGAAGAATCGTGGGAGACGACCCTCAGCACCCAGTTGAGCCCCATCTCCCTCGGAGAGAGCTCGGTCGTCGATGGCCTCAAGAAGGCCGACGACGCAGAGAACAAGAGTCTCGCGGGCTAATGTCACTTTCGCTCACGCGCCAGCGCGGAGCCCGGGCGGCCCTCGGGCCGTCCGGGCGCCGCCCCGGGCGCTCCCCGCGTCACACCGGACGCCTATTGGTAATGGCGCCTGGGCTCCTCTTCCTCGCCGCCCTCGCGCTCTATCCCACTATCTACTCGCTCGTTATCTCGTTCTTCAAATGGCAGCTCACCACCGGTGCATCGCCCCGCTTTATCGGCTTCGAGAACTACACAAACCTGCTCACCGACTCGCTCTTCTGGAACTCCGTTCGAGTCACGCTGGTCTACGTAATCGCCGCGGTGGCGATTGAATTCGTGGTTGCCTTCGGGCTCGCACTCCTGTTTTTCCGCGGATTCCCCGGTGACAAAGTTCTCCGAGGCCTGCTTTTGATGCCGATGCTCTGCGCGCCAGTTGTCGTCGGCCTTCTCGCCAAGTTCAGCCTTGAGCCGAATTTTGGGATCGTGAACCAGCTCATGCGCGGTATCGGTTTGCCCACCACGGAGTTTCTGGGCAGCATCGGGCGCGCATTGCCAACCTTGATTGCGATTGACGTTTGGCAGTGGACGCCTTTCCTCTTCCTCATCCTGCTCGCCGGTATGCAAGGCTTGCCGGAGGACATAATTGAGGCCTCAAAGCTCGACGGCGCATCCTGGCCGCGCATCATCTGGCACCAGTTCCTGCCCCTACTCAAGTACCCGATCATGGTCGGCCTACTGCTGCGCACCATCGACGCGTTCCGTGTTTACGACATCGTCTATATGACCACCCGCGGAGGCCCCATCGACGTCACCTCCACGATGTCCTGGCAGATCTACGACGTCGGGTTCCGTTCGTTCAATATCTCCTACGCCGCGGCCTACTCGTGGCTACTGCTGATCCTCGTAATGGCGGTCGTGAACTCCCTGATCCGACGCATGGCTGCGCGATCGTGAAAGCTGAGATGAGAACTGAAGTGAAATCTTCCGTCAAACGTCGTAGGTCTTACTCAACCGCGCTGCGCGCAGGGGTCGCAATCGTTGTGACCCTGGTAGCAATTTCGCCGATCCTGTGGATGGTCAGCACCGCCTTCAAAACGGGTAACCAGGCGTTCTCGACGAATACTCAGTGGTTTTTTACCCCCACACTCGACAACTTCATCACCGTGCTGACAGGAACAAACTTCGGCCCCGCGCTGATCAACAGCATCCAAGTCTCGGTAATCTCCACCCTCATCGCGCTCGTTCTTGGGTCGGGTATCGCCTACCCGATGGCGCGCTTCAATCTGCCGTGGAAGCAGGGCCTGGCCGGAACCATCCTGTCGCTGCGCATCGTGCCGCCAATTGTCACGATCATTCCGCTGTTTCTCGTGATGCGCACGATTGGTCTCAACGGAACGTTGATCTCAATCATCACGTTGCATGTCTTTATGAACCTCCCCTTGGCCATCTGGCTGCTGCGCGGGTTCTACGAAGACGTACCGATGGAGATCGAGGAGGCCGCCCAGATGGATGGGCTTGGCCACTTCTCAACATTCGTCCGCATCGTGCTGCCGCTCGCAATGCCGGGCGTCGCCTCGACCGCATTGCTCTGCTTCGTATTTTCGTGGAACGAATTCCTCTTCGCCAGTATTCTTTCGAACGCGTCGAGCCAGACAGCAACCGTCGCCCTTACGCAGTACGTCACGCCGGTCGGGATGCAGTGGACTCAGATCATGGCTGCGGGCACGCTGGTCGCCATCCCGGTCTGGATCGCAGCCCTCAGCGCCCAGAAATACCTCGTGCGTGGGCTGAGCTTCGGCGCCGTCAAGTAACCGCCCAATCTCGCTATCGAAAATCGGAGTCATCGTGTTCAAGTACACCTACAACACCCTCGTTTATGGCGCAGAACCGATCGAGCTCGGCATCGAACGTGTCGCAAGCGCCGGGTACGATGGCGTCGAATTCGTTGGAGAGCCCGCCGATGCGGATGCCACCGCAATCGCCGCAGCGCTGGACTCCAACGGTGTCCGGGCTTCCTCCATCGTGAGTATCTACACGCCGGAACGCGACATTGTCAGCTCGACCGCCTCGGTGCGCTCTGCTGCCATCGACTACGTGAAGGCCAATATCGACTACGGTCAGCTGCTCGGTGCGGACGTTGTGACGTTCACCCCGACGGCCTGCATGAAAATCTCCCCGGAGGCACCGATAGATCAGGAATGGGATTGGGCGGTCGCTGCTGCCACGGAGCTCGCGAACTACGCACTGGGCGCGGGGCTGCAGCTCGTGCTCGAACCCTGGAACCGCTACGAGACCTACCTCATCACACGCACGGCGCAGGCGATCCGTTTTATAGACGAGGTCGGCAGCCCAAATCTCGGATACATGGCTGACACCTTTCACATGTCAATCGAGGAGACCGACATTGCCCAGTCAATTCGAGGGGCAGGGAGCCGCCTGTCGCACGTGCACCTCGCCGACAGCAACCGCGCAGCCCCCGGCATTGGTCACATCGACTTTGACCCCATTTTGCAGGCGATCGCCGACGTGAACTACACCGGATGGATCTCGTACGAGCTACTGCCCGCTGCTGGTGATGTCTGGGGCGTCCTCAGCGGTGCTGGCGCGCCCGAGTTCAAGGACCCGTACACGCGTTCCGCGATCGCGCACACCAAAGAGATTGTCGCTCGATTGGGACTCGAGTGAGCTCAAACGCGATCGGGCTCAGCACATTCACGCTCGCTTCGCCGTTCACGAATTCGGATGGTGCGCAGTTCGATCACGTTGCCTCACTTGGCTTTGACGTGATCGAGGTCTGCCTCGAGGACCCGTCGCTGATCTCGGCCGAATGGATCGCCGAACAAGCCGCGCGCACCAACCTTACGGTCGGGATCTGCGGGGCATTCGGTCCCGGCCGCGACATCTCCAGCGACGACTCCACGGTGCGCGACTCGGCCCATGCCTACCTGAGGCACTGTATCGATGTCGCTCACGTCGTCGGATCCGCCCTGGTGGCCGGACCGATGTACGCCACCACCGGTGTTACGCGGATGCTCGACAATGCAGATCGCGTTGCCCAGCGTGCGCGTGCCGCCGATGGTCTGCGCGAGCTGGCGGACTACGCCGCTGAGCGCCGCGTTGGCCTCGCGATCGAACCGCTCAACAGGTTCGAGACTGACCTGATCAACACCACGCAGCAAGGGCTCGAGCTCTGCGACCTCATTGGCCGTGACAACGTCGGGTTGCTCATCGACACGTTCCACATGAATATCGAGGAGAAGACCCTTGGCGATGCGGTCCGCGCCGCCGGCAATCGGGTGTTCCATGTGCAGGTGTCGGAGAATGACCGCGGAACTCCGGGCTCCGGTCACGTGCCATGGGGGGAGTTCTTTACGGCACTGCGCGACATTGACTACTCAGGACAAATCGTCATCGAGTCGTTCTTGCCGACCGTCAAGGAGATCGCGCGCGCCGTGTCGCTGTGGCGCCCTGTGGCGCCCTCGATGCGGGCGCTCGCCGTCGATGGCCTTGCCTTTGTGCAGTCCCAGCTGAGTCTGGATGGTGCGCACAGATGAGCCTCAACGCCGGAATTATCGGCGGCGGAATGATCGCCGAGGTGCATGCGGCTGCAATTCGCGGCGCGGGCCATCGCCTCGCCGGTATCGTCGCTTCCTCCGCCGCGACAACCCATGCCGTGGCGCAAAAGCTCTCTTCGCGGGCGTACGCCTCGGCTGCCGAGATGCTTACGGACCCCAACATCGACGTCGTGCACATCTGCACACCAAATTCGTCACACGGGCAGTTCACCAGAGACGCCGTCGCTGCGGGTAAGCGAATTATCTGCGAGAAGCCCCTCAGTACCAGTCTTGATGATGCTCGTGCAATGACCGAGCTTGTTCACACGACCAGTACCGAGACGGCCGTGCCGTTTATCTACCGCTTCTACCCGCTGGTGCGAGAGATGCGCAGCAGGGTTGGCGATGGTCAACGGATCCTCATGCTGCGGGGCAGTTACCTGCAAGATTGGCTCGCAGACGCCGATGCGACCAACTGGCGAGTCTCGCGTTCAGACGGCGGACCGTCGCGTGCATTCGCCGACATCGGGGTGCACCTGTGTGACCTGCTCGAATTCGTTTCAGGTGAACGGATTGCCTCGCTCACGTGCCAACTCACAACGTCATACCCTCGGCGCGGTGGCGTGGCGATTACCACCGAGGACATCGCGTCGGTGCTTTTTCGCACAGCCTCCGGAATTCCGGGGGCCCTGACAGTAAGTCAGGTGTCGATGGGGCAGAAGAATCAACTCTTGCTTGCGATGGACACCACCAACGGCTCATATGAGTTCGACCAGGAGAATCCAGATCGCCTCACCATCGGCGGGCTCGGTAGCAGCGAGACCATCTTTCGAGCCTCGGGAGGGATGCTCGCTGCGGATGCTCAACGCATCAACCGTCTTCCTGCCGGTCATCCGCAGGGCTATCAAGACGCGTTCACGGCTTTCGTTCGAGACGCCTACGCGTCGTTCGGCGGAGCGCAGATTGATGGCCTCCCGACGTTTGCTGACGGTCTGCGCGCAGCGGTGCTCACCGATGCTGTGATGCGTTCGGCCAGCATGCGCGAATGGGTCGACGTCCCCGCGCCTCGACTCGTAGTGACCGGGTAGTCCTCCCACCATCGTCTTACAGAAAGAAGCCGTAATGACGCAGTCCAGCACCCATCCGGTTACCCTTTTTACCGGCCAATGGGCCGACCTGCCGCTCGAGGAGGTCGCGCGCCTCGCTTCGTCTTGGGGATACGACGGGCTCGAGATCGCGTGTTCGGGAGAACATCTCGACGTCTGGCGGGCCGCCAATGACGCCGTGTACCTCCGGGAACGTCTCGAGATCCTCGAGCGGTACAACTTAAAGGTCTACGCGATCTCGAACCACCTCACGGGGCAAGCCGTCTGCGATAACCCGATCGACTTCAGGCACCAGGCTATCGTCCGGTCCAAGGTGTGGGGAGACGGTGAGGCGGAGGGTGTGCGCCAGCGTGCCGCTGAGGAGCTCAAACTCACCGCCGTTGTCGCCCGCCAGCTCGGCGTCGACACGATCGTCGGATTTACGGGTTCCAGCATTTGGCGATACGTCGCCATGTTCCCTCCGGTGTCGGCAGAGGTAATCGAGGCTGGCTTCGCGGACTTCGCGCGCCGTTGGAACCCAATCCTTGACGTGTTCGACAGCGAGGGCGTGAGATTTGCGCACGAGGTGCACCCGAGCGAGATCGCGTACGACTACTGGACGAGCGTGCGCACTCTTGAGGCGATCGACCACCGTGAGGCGTTCGGCTTCAACTGGGATCCTAGTCACATGATGTGGCAAAACATCGACCCGGTCGCCTTCATCGCCGACTTCGCCGACCGGATCTATCACGTGGACTGCAAGGACACCCGGCTCCGCACCCCTAACGGCCGCAACGGGGTGCTCGGCTCGCACCTGGCGTGGGGCGACCTGCACCGCGGTTGGGACTTCGTTTCCACTGGGCGCGGAGACGTGCCGTGGGACGACTCGTTCCGCGCGCTTCGTGCCATCGGCTACTCCGGTCCGATAAGCGTCGAATGGGAGGATGCTGGCATGGATCGCCTGCACGGCGCCGCCGAAGCGGTGAAGTTTGTTCGCTCGCTGCTCTGGTCGGTTCCCGGGGCATCGTTTGACGCTGCATTCTCGAACTAGCGCTAGTGCCGTGCGTGGGCAGTACGTTACGGAGGTCCTTTGAGGCTGTCGATGATTCGACCTGCGCTCTTGGTCCAGACGGACCACCGCAGAGCGTCGTCAGGTATCGAAGGCGTTCCCGGCTTTGACAGCAATTGTTATTGACCAAGACATCACAGCTTAGGAATCAGTAGTTATCTTTTTTTGTCACTGCTTGTCGAAAATTGAGCAGTTGTGACGGTCGAAAATTGAGCACTTTATTCCAGCATCGGATGGGTGATTACTTTGGAAGATCGGGCTTCGATTCGGCTCTAAGGGCATCGCCGCTCACGGCGTTCCGCAGCGATTGCTGAGCGATAACGGGGGGCGTTGAACCCCTCCCGCTGCGGAGTCCTCGGCCAACTCGTTGCGTATGTCACCTCGCTCGGGGTGGAGCCGATCACCGGCAAACCCGATAGGCCGACCACGCAGGGCAAGAATGAGTGCTTCCATCAGACCCGGTTCCTCTTCCTCGACAAGCAACCCCTGGCGGAGACCCTTGAGCAGCTGCAGGAACAGATCGATCGGGTCGATGAGATCTATAACACCGAACGCCCGCACCAGGGGTTGCCCGGACGGATCACCCTGCCCAGGCATGGGACGCGACGCCGAAAGTTGAACCACCGCGCCCGACCCCGAGGCCTGCTGCGGTCCTGCCCGACGGTGTTCGGATTATTAGCATTCTTGACAACGGGACCGTTTTCATGAGGGGGTCCGTTTCCACGTCAGCCGCACCCGCTTCGGCACCCTCACCTACCTCGTGGAAGAAAAAGCCTCACTGCTGGTCTTCGACGACCAAAGCACCCTTCCCATCGAGTACCCATGTCCGGAACCCGGAACCAAATACGCCGGCAGCGGCCGACCGAAAGGACCACGCGGACCACAAAAAACTTCCTGAGTGTTCCCGATGTCCTGAGGCAGAAACGTCACCGATGTCTTGAGACTTCACACAAAGCCGGCACTGCCGATCGAAATTCTCTGCCCACCCTTTGCCCACATCTGTGGGCAAACAGCACAGATCACCCATTGGTCGATTCATCGAGAACCGTTGAATTCACGGGGATTTTTGGATGTCCCCACTGAAACAGAGGCCAAAAAGTAGGGTTCAAATCCCACCGGTTCCGCCAAGAAGAAGTCAGAGAGAGGCATGCCTCTGCGCGGAAGGCACGGCGAAAGTCTGCAAAGACCAGAGGAACCCACCGGTCCGGGTCCGTGCCGCCTTCTGCGCTCAGCGCCAACCTGTCGCCTGATCTCACCAGTGTCATGAGCGCACCAT
>JACMOZ010000233.1 GCA_014377785.1 Aeromicrobium sp. | reverse complement strand
TCACCCTCCGGTCTACTACCTGCCTCGATCAGCGTTTGCCGATGGTGTTCTTGAGAGGGCCCCCGGCGCGAGCTTCTGCGAGTTCAAGGGCGCGGCGAAGTATGTCACCCTGCGCGCCGGCTCAGCGCGAGCAGAATCCGCGGGTTGGTACTACCCCAACCCGACCCCGGGATACGAACTTTTAGCCGACCGGGTAGCCGTCTACCCATCCACGATGGAGTCCTGCGAAGTCGCCGGGGAGACCGTCATTTCCCAGGCCGGCGACTTTTACGGCGGCTGGATCACCTCGCGGGTAGTCGGGCCGTTCAAGGGCGAACCAGGAACGATGGGCTGGTAGGTTTCGCTCGGTGGCGGTAACTATTCAGTTCATCCGACTGACGTTGCCAGGGCGTGGCTTATGGGTATGAACCCAGACCTGAGGGATGCTTCGCCGGCCGAAGCGCTTTCGGAGGGATGATTCCGGGAGGTCACAGCCGCAGCGCGGTCCAACGTAGCCGCGGCCTAGGCTTAGTGGCATGACGGTCGAACAGGTTGAGCAAGGACCGCGCCGAGTCGCGCGCACTGTCGAGGTGCCGGCTTCGGCCGATGATGTTTTCGCGTTGGTGGCTGATCCGCACCGTCACGGTGAGCTGGACGGCTCAGGCACCGTCCGCGACACGGTGTCGGGGCCGCAGCGGCTCAGCCACGGCGCACAATTCTCGGTTGCGATGAGGCAGTTCGGCATCCCCTATCGCATTACCAGCACGGTCACGCGCATCGAAGAAGGTCGGCTTCTGGAATGGCGTCACCCAGCGGGCCACCGGTGGCGCTGGGAACTCACGCCACTCACGCCCACGTCCACGCGCGTCACTGAGACGTTCGACTACAGCACTGTCCCAGCCGTGCAGGGCAAGGTCTTCGAATTGCTCGGAGTTCCTCGGAAGAACGCCGCCGGCATCGAAGCTACCCTGCGCCAACTCGTGTCGCGCTACGCCCGCGCTTGACGTGACGTTGCTCAGGTCCTGACCGGACGCCGGGACTCCGCCTGCACGGGCGTATGGGATCTGAGAATCCAATTCCCGCCCACGACTAGGTTCCCATCGGCAACCTTCAGTACACGCGCAAGTTCGCGGGTGCCTGGACTACCAAGAAGCCACTTTCTCAGCAGGCTGCTGCGAAATTTGCAGGTGGCCACTGCATGGTCTGACTCGACAAGCTCGACGGCATCGAAGCCCGCGACTGGGACGATTTCGCCACGCCTACTGAGGGCAAGTTCGTGGCTCGGTCCCGGGCCCCGCGCCGTCGAAACATCCAGACGAGACCACCATCAGGTGGGGCCAAATCAAACCGTCACAACCGCCCCGGCAAGTCGCAGGTGGGGCCACAAATGTAACCGTCATCGCGGGGCCACTTCAGGCTGTCACAGACAGGCCAGTGGGGATCATTTGAGGCGGCCCTCGCGCCATGTCCGCAGTGGCAGCGATTGTTGCACTCTCGCTAGCTCACAGAGGAAATTCGCCCTTTCCCAACGTCTCGCCGGTCGCTAGGGTGAAGAGATGAATTCTCGGTTTTACGTCCACTTCGCCGCCTTGGCCACCGTCGCTGTGCTTCTCGCCGGATGCAGCGGTTCGGCTGATGGCGACAAGAGCGTGGCGGGAAACCCGCTGCAGCTCCGTGTCGTCGGTTCCATGGTGGACGGAACCTGCACTGCACCAACCCTGAAGTCAGATGGTCCGGCCAGCGCGTGCAACACGGCGGGGACCACCAAGTATGAATTGGGAAAGTCCCTGGGAACAATCACGCCTACCTCCGTCGCACTCTCCGCTGATCAGGGATCGACACACTCCATAGTTCTCGAGTTCAACGCGGCCGATACGAGCAGGCTCAGCACAGCATCCGGAACCGCCATGAACAAGAACCTGGCGATTTTGCTCGACGGACGGGTACTGTCAGCACCCCTCGTCAACGCTCAGATCACCAGCAGCCCGCTTACCCTTGCGTTCAGCACTGCGGCCGAGGCCAAGCAGACCGTGACCGCGCTTAGTGCGTCAGGAACTCCCTAAAGCCAACCTCGTGCGGTGTGGGCCGACGATTCTTGCCCGCCCAGCCCAGATCGGTCATCGGGATTAGAGGTGAGAGAGGATGGGGCTTTTGTCCTTTCTCGAAGCCCGCGATGTCTCCGCTTCGATCGATTCAGAAGTGCTGTTGGCGTCCGTGTCCTTCACCGTGAATAGCGGCGAAGCCTTGGCCATCCAGGGACGAAACGGTTGCGGCAAGACGACCCTTCTTCGGATCCTCAGCGGCCAGCTTCGCCCGACTGGAGGGCAGGCCTTGATCGACGGTGTGTCGGTCGATGAACGCGTGCGTGCTGTGCGGCGAACCATCTCTGCCCGCATCGGCTTGCCGGCCTTTGCCCGGGAGCTGACCGCTCACGAGCATTTGCGTTTCATCGCGACCACGTGGGGACGACTCGGATCCGCC
>JACMOZ010000232.1 GCA_014377785.1 Aeromicrobium sp. | reverse complement strand
GTGAGGACCTTGCCACCGATCGTCGATCCCACTGTCGTCGACTCCTGGCGCTGGTCGAGCGCAGCTGGGTCGAATCCGTCGTTCACACCCGCCCAGTTATCGATCCCGATGATCTTTTTCGCGAAGTCCGTCACCTCCAGCGAGCGAGCGGTATCGATGTACTTGAACACGTTGTAGATGTATTTCTGGCGAGCGGGAGCGGAGGGGGCGTCGACTGAATAGTCGGCGGCCCAGAGCCCGAGGTTTAGCCCGCCTTCGGTCTTGTAATCGACGTGGCGATGCAAGATGAAACTATCGATCGACGGCAGGAACCTGATCTTGTAATAGGCGTAGGCGTAACACGCGGCCTGGAGCTTCTCGGCGTCGAGGCTCGTACTGTCGCCAGATCCGGGGGTATTACAGCCCTGCTCGGAAAGAATAATGCGTCGCGGTTGGCCCTTGTAAAGCAACTCGTTCGAGGCGAGGTAGCGAGGGAGTACCTGGATGTTCTTGAACGTGATGAGTTGCGTGCCGATGTCATCAGTCGCCGCCGTGTCATGCCAGAAATCCGGCTTGAAGAGGTCGGCGGGATACGGGTGGAAGGCGACGAACCAGGGGAAGTCGCCCCCGGCCTTGGATATCACATTGAGCTTGTCGACGACGTCCTTCGCCTTGTAGAACCGTGTGGGCGCCGACTCGTCGGGGTTGGCTCCGGCTCCCACCGTCCACGAGTGGGTTAGCGAGGTGTAGGTGCGGGAGTTTGTAGCGACGTTCCGTGAAGCGAGCGACATGATCCGAAGGGCGCGCGAGTAGTCATTGAGGAACTGGTCGATGGTCTTCTCGCCGGAGTTGGACCAAACCCACTGCGCGTCCACCTCATTGCCGACAATGAACCCGACTGCCCTGCCGAACTTCTCGTCGGGCTGGCTCCAGCGATCAGCAATGAATTGCATAGCGGCCGTCGTGTAGCGCACCCCCTCATCGGTGACCGTGTTGAAGCCATAGACGGGTCCGGCACCAGCTTCGCGGGAGGCATCCGGGTGAATGAGGATGTTCGCCGCGCTCGTAGGCTCGTTGTCGTGGCGGTAGACCAGCACGATGAGGTTGACGAGCGTGCCATTGTCTGAGAGGGCCTTAATTTGGGTATCGAGTGCCGATACGGCAGCCGGGTCGAAGTAATACTGACGTCCCCCGCTGGTGAATTCGATATCTGTCGCAGCGGTCTTGGTGTTCCGCATAATCTGCGCGAGGTCGACGTTGATGCCCGCGTGCTTCGCTCCAAGGCTCTCGGCGTCGTCGGTCATCTGTACCTGGAGCCCCTTTTTGTCGGCGACATCGGGGTAGCCGGCAGTGTTCACCGGGTGCATCGTCAGGTCGTCGGCAAAGTGAGGTAAACCGACGGGCTTGCCGTCGACAGTGACCACGTACTGGCTGAAGAGGTTGTCGGTTCCATCCGCGTCTTTCCGGGGCGCCGTCACGCTGAAGGCGCCACCCTGGGTCGCTGTCACCGGACCGAGCTCGTGGGCATCAGAAAGCGTTGCCGAGGACTGGGGTCCCGTCACTTCGACCGCAACCTTTGCACTGGCCGGCACGTCGCCGACGGAGCCGGTGACCGTGACATCCCCGTCACCGACTGCAACGCTGGAAATACCGGCGGCCGCCGCCGCGGTCGCAACGGTCGTCGTCGCGGCGAAAGACGGATCGACCGCAGACCCGGAGACGAGCGCACCGCACGCCAGCGCGGCGATTACCGCGATCCCCGAACGAACTTGAGTCATGGTTCTCATCGACTGTCCTCTCATCGACTTTCCTTTCGTCGTCGGTGCGCATCCGCGCATCGAGGCGAAGCAGTACCGCACACCGGCATCCCCGCCGCTGCTATGAATCGAACGGTAATCGCAGACCCGAAAGCGAGGCAACGATTGGATGGAAGGCTGGCCGATTCTGGACAGATCACGTTGTCGTGCGACAGAGATCACATCATTT
>JACMOZ010000024.1 GCA_014377785.1 Aeromicrobium sp. | reverse complement strand
GGTCTGCCGGACAACAATGGTCGGCTCCACGCACGTACTCGACCTCGTCCCGTCTTAGCGCTGGAACGATTTCGTCCTAAGCCTGGAACGGTGCTTCGGCAGTGAGAAAAGTGGCCAATGTTTGCACGTCCTCCCGAATAAGCTGAAACACCCTTCTTCGTCTTCAGCTCCCGTGCCATGCGTTCGCCCAACGTCGCGTCAGCGGGGATCCGGCCCCGAGGAACATCCGGAACACGTTCACCGTGCTTCACCCGGCCGGTCGCGATGAAGAACTCAGTCCGCCCGTCGCTCGCGGCTTCCACGGTCTTGGCGTAGTCCAAGTTTGCTGCTGAACAATACCCGGCATCCACCAGCACTTCGGCGGGGAGAGTACCCATCGTGGCGTGGAGTTTCTCGATCATCGGCACGACCTGTTCAACGTCCACGGCAATATTCGTCAGCGTCGTCGCGACGATCACTTGATGGTCCGCATCAACGATGGCCTGCGCGTTGTAGGTGTAGTGGAAGGACCCGTCGGCGGTCTTCATGATCCGAGCGTCCGGGTCGGTGAAGTTGCGCTGAGCCTTCGGAGCGACGACCGCGTTCTTTGCCGCGTCATCACCCTTCTTCGAGACCACGTCGTCATCATCGCCCTTGTCCCGGGCCTTCTTCTCCGCGTCTTTTCGAGCCCGCGCGGCCGCGTCTGCCTCCAACGCGGCGCGCGCCTCAGCCAGTTTCACCAGGCGTGACTCCCGCCGCGCGAGCTCCGGCGGCAACTCATCGCCGCGTTTGTCTTTCCCGAAACGGGCATCCTCAGCGTCATCAACCGCGTCGGCGTCAGCCAGCAGAGCGGAGACCTCGTCGGCGAGGACCTTCTGTTTCTCCGTCAGGCGGGCGTAACTCATGGCCTTGCGCCGGGACGCGTTCGCGCGCACTTTGGTGCCGTCCAACGCGACCTGCCCTAATGACACCATTCCGGCGGCGCGGCAGAGCTCCAACGCCTGCAAGAACACGTTCCCCAAGCTGGAAAGGTGCCGTTTGCGGAACCGGGCGATGGAGCGAAAATCCGGCGCCTGCTGCGCGGCCAGCCAGCGGAACGCGACCACATCCACGCAGACACGTTCCAACTCCCGTGACGACCGAACACCCACGCAATACCCGTAAAGCAGGACACGGACCATCAGCCGAGGGTCGTAAGGCGGCTGGCCCTTCGTCTTCGCGTAGGACGCGTAGAACTTCTTCAGATCCAGCTGGGTTTCGACGATGTCCGCGATGAAACGGGAGAGGTGATGCTGCGGCAGCCACTCATCCAACGACGGCGGTACCAACATCACCGCAGCCGGCTCGAACTCCCCGAATCGCTTGTTCACGCCCGCGCCAGCTTCGACCCCGTCATCCACGACCAAGTCAACGTGCTCAAGTTCCGTCGCGGGGAACAGGCCATCAGAATCGCTCATAAGCAATTTTCCCAGACCCCACGGCCAAGGACGGGAAATCCGGCGGCGTTTTAAACTTTGCCGTTACTGACCCACGCTCCTAGGTGCCGAGCTCGGCGAACGAAGCGGTCACGTCACCGAGTCGCGCCAGTAGAACCTGAGTGCCGTTTGAAAACAGGGCCACTGGCGATTAGGGAAGGTTGTCCGCCCCGGGGACTTCCCTGACGCTTTGCTGAGATTTGTTCCTGAGGAGGCGCGCGATTCCGGAAATGATCGCGACAATGAGCAGGCCGAGAATGAGCCCGAAGACGGCCGACAGTGCAGTGTCAGTGACCCAGACGGCGACGGGCCCGCCAGCTTCGACCGCGTCCGTCACGGCGTGCAGCACATAGTAGGGTCCGTGCCAGAAAGTGTCGGCCAGGTTTGCGATCACCAGGTGGCCACCCACCCACAACATGGCGAGCGTTCCGATGATGCCGATTACCCGGAACACGGCCGGCATTGAGCGCACAATGTGCGCGCCCGTGCGTCGCATTCGTCGTACGGGGTTCTTCATCAGCGCCAGTCCGACATCGTCGATCTTGACGAGTAAGGCGACCACGCCGTAAACGAGCACCGTCATGCCGAAGCCGATCACCACCAAAGCGCCGAGCGTCATCCAGACCCCAAAATCCGGATCGAGACTGGCCAGCGCGATGAGCAGGATCTCGGTGCTGAGGATGAGGTCGGTGCGGATGGCGCCGAAGATGAGTTTTCCCTCATCCCGCGGTTCGCTCTCCTCAGTTGAATGACGAACGCCGAACCACTCGGTGACTTTCTCTGCACCCTCGAAGCATAGATAGGTACCGCCGATAACCAACAGAAACGGCAAAACCCAGGGCGCGAATGCGGAAAGGAGCAGGGCGAGCGGGATGATGATGACGAACTTGTTGAACAGGCTGCCCAGTGCGATTCGCCAGACGACGTGGATCTCACGCGCCGGCGATAGGCCTTGAACGTACTGCGGGGTGACGGCCGCGTCGTCGATGACGACGCCTGCGGTCTTAGCGCTGGCCTTGAGAGCGGCGGTCAGGATGTCATCGACTACGGCGAGCAAGCCGACTGACATGTGGTTCTCCTCGGGTGGGGCGTCGTCCAGGTGATAAGCGACGGCAATGGGAACGACAGTACTGCGCGGCACAGGGGTGCGGGGGGAGATGTTCCACGGGCCGGCGCCAGGTGGGGCTCGGACGGCATAGTGGCACTTATCGGGCACGCCTCCTGGCTGGGGCGGAGCCTTCAATGTGCGGGCGAGTCAGCTCAAGCGACAGCAGCCCCGGGTCTGACGACGTGAACCTATGTGCATTAATTCGAGCCTCTCGCGGACCGCCAATGGCCTGTCACCTCGGCGCCGTCCCGCATGTGTGGGGCAACCCAGACAGCGCCAGCAGGGGCCGTTTCCGCTGGCCGCATCAGGTCGACGACTGCTGGCGGTGTTAATGGTGAGAAGTTGCGCGCAATGGAAATCTTGTGGGTGTCGAAGGCTCGAGACATCATTTTCTGCTGCGCAGCGGGAATCCCAATCGAGGTCGCGATATTTGGCCACTTTTCGACCTGAACAGCCACGTTGTGGATGATTTCGCGGGCTTGGCGCCTGGTCAGGTTGAAACTCTCGGACACGGCGGCGAGGTTGCGGATGTCACGGTTTCTCGGGTCGTCCGTCTCGTTAATCGCCCGAGAGTTCACCGAATGGGAGGTGCTCGGGTTCACGTCGAATACCGGTGATAGTCGCCAGCCCGACCCGTCATGTAGGAACCCGTGGTTCCGCCAATGGTCGTCCACGTTGTTGATGAGCACGGTGAGTGCGACCCGTGTGAACAACTCATGCAAGTCAGTTGTGGGTTGTGAGCTGAGTTCGGTGACGGTGTCCGCGAACTCTTGATAGGTGGCGTTGCCCTCGCTAAAGGAGCCGACCTCCATCGCCGTGGACGCGGACATATAGCCGAGGCGACGTTCACCGATACGGTCGAACCGGTGAACGACCAGAACCGATTTTTCGGTACCCGCTCGCCTATGGGTGAACTCTGGTGTGCGGATACCGATTTTGCCGGCCAGTGTCAGAGCGAGAGCTTCCCAACTTTCGACGTCGATGTTGCCGTCTTTCGAGTGTGGCAACTTGGCAATCGCCAAGTTTCCGGACTCCGTGATGACGTTCGCTTTGGGACGCGCTCCGCCAGGGCTAGTAGCAATGTCCGCGAGATACGCCAGATCTTCGTCACTGGCAACTTGGTCCTCATAGCGCCGGGCGACCGCTAAAACTTTCTCGAGCTCGTGAATATTCGCGGCCTCGGAATCACTGGCCAGCCAGTTACCTCCGGTTGGCGCCCTGAGCCGCAAGGCTCCCATGCGAGTGAAGTCGGAGACCTTCACGAGGTAGTCGAAGTCTCCCAGTCCGCGCTCGAGACCCGGCTCCTTTTCCAACCTCAATGTGTGGTTGGCCTGGATGATTTTCTTCCCCCACATGTCCGGCGATGCGTCAGCGAAAGCACCGAACATTGTCATGTTCTCTGGTGTGAACGTTCGCTTGGAAGCAAGGGGAAGCTCTGGTGAGATTGCGTAGGCGCGCGGGTGCGACAGATAGGCGGAGTCATACTGGAATGACGCGGAAGCCAGGTTCCTGCCTCCGCTGAACGACGGCTTGAGCACACCCACGAAGGTCGGAGTGCCATCGCCGAGTTCAATGAAAACGTGTGTTTCACGGATGACAGACACAGTCACTCTCCGCTTCCAAGAAGGTCGTCGATTCTGGCGCGGGCGGCGTCATTGTTATAGGGGTCAATCGCCGTGACGACTGCATCGGCGATACCAAGTGCACTCAGAACCGCGAAAAGAGAGTCGATTCGAGGTGTTCCGATTCCGGTTTCAATGTTTCGGAGTGTCTCACGGGTGATGAAAGCTCTTTCCGCGAGGGTGGTCGCGGACATGCCATTGACTCTCCGCCAACGTCGGATGTTCGACCCGAAGTTTCGCATGAGCCTCTCCTGTCGAACGGAACTGCGTTGGACCACCGAGCTCACCTCCATTTGATAGCTGTAGCTTTCACTATATCTTAAATAGTGGCCCTGAGCTATCAAACCGCCGCAACAGCAACGACGGCAGCGGCGAGTCGAAGCGGGCTCGCACGTTTGGTCGCCGGATACGCCTGGGAGGGGAAAACCAGGACCGACAAGACGGCGTACGACATCGTGATCGACGGCTGCCAGCTTCGGTGGAACAGCGTCGCCACCGACTGGATCGCGACGCCGAATTCCCTCGACAAAGTCGGCTCCATCCACACGGTGCAGGGCTACGACCTCAACTATCCCGGGGTGATCATCGGCCCTGACCTGCTGCGCTTCGCCGCCGCCGAGGGCAGGCGGTTCGTCGCTCGAGGGTCGTACCTCGACAAGAAGGGGAAGGGAAACAACCTCCGCCTGGGCAAGACCTACAGCGACGACGACCTCCTCCGGTTCGTCAGTAACATCTACGCGGTTCTGCTGACCCGCGGCATCCAGGGCACATACGTCTACGCCTGCGATCCCGCCCTTCGGGCGCACCTGCTGGAGTTCATCCCGAGCAGCGGGTAGCGGGGGACCAGCTCGTAGCCGTGCGCGTCATCAGGAGCGGCATCCGGGATGTGGCAGCCGCGGAGTTCCCCCAGGAGCTGTCACGTCGAGGTGACATCACCCTGGCCTAGGGCTGCCATACGACGTCGACCGAGATCTCCACAGCCGATGTCGTGCCTGTGTTCTCGAGCCAGTGCATGGTGTGCCGGTCTTCGGGCCAGCCCGGTCCGGGCCCGTAGTCCTCAGCCTCGCCATTTCGATGGTCGGTGATCGTTCCCTGCAGGATGTAGACCACGCCAGGCCTCCCCACGTGGTCGTGGATCGGGCCGAAGACGCCCCCAGGTTCGATGGTCACCTTGCGCATCCGGAGCTGGCGCCCCGCCATGCCCGCAATCTCGGGGCCGAGGTCGACTGCTGCAAGCAGTTCGATCGGAACGCCTTTCGGGTCCGGTGCCGCCTGTTCGTCGCTCATGGCTTATCCCTCTCTCGATAGACCCGGCTTGCGTTCGCGGGGACATCATTCTCCACCGCGATTGCCAAAACGTCTACCGGCCCCACTTTCAGCCGCAGAGTTCACGGAGCGGGTAGGTGACGGTAGGGCTCGGGCCGATGGCCGGGCAGCCCCCAAGGCCCGGCCTTTCTTGTCGGGTTTGGTGCCACCATTGCGTTGTGACGCCCGCGTACATATGTGACGAACGGGTCTTTGAGTTGTTGCCGCGCGCGACCGAAAGGAATACAGTAAGCGTACTTACTAGTTAGGAGATTGTCGTGTGGACAACGGATTATTCAGACTCAACCTCGGCTGGGCCAGCAGCGGTGTGGGCTTCTCTGACGGCGCTTCACTCCGGCACGCCGCTGGGGCCGCACTCGGATGCGTTCGAGCTACATGGTCCGTTCGCGGTGGGAACGACGCTCACGATCACGCCGCAGGGGCAGGATCCGATGCAGTCGACGATCGTCGAGTTGAAGGTGGACGAGGTCTATGCGGATCAGACTGTGCACGGCGAGCTGATGTTGACGTTCCGGCATCAGCTCACGCGCTTGGATGACGGCGGGACTCGCGTGACGCACACCCTCGAGATCTCCGGCCCCGGTGCGGACGAGGTGGGGCCTGACCTGGGTCCGCAGATCAGCGGGGACTTCCCTGTGACGATGGGTGAATTGATTGTCGCGTCCGAAGCGCGGACCGTCGCTGGGATGTCGCGATGAGTAGCGTCGCAGCGTCGCCTCTGCCGTCCACGTCCGGCGGGCACGGGCTCTCGGAATCGCCCAGGTGAATCACGGCGAACGTGGTTGCCTCGAACGTGTGCAGGCCGATGACACTCTGGTCTACAGTTCACCTGGCATGGAGCAGGACGCCACGGTTTCGTTGCCGGCCTTCACCGCCCTCGGAAGGGTCGTTGGCTGGCCGGTCGACGAAAGCGACTTTGGGCCCTACCGGCGCCGGGTCCGGTATGCACACACACTTCCAGTGCCCAGTGGGGGTTATCAGCTTCGTTGCAGGCTCGTCTGCCTGAATGGCAACGGAACGGTCGTTCTCCGCGACAGCATGAAACCATGACTCCGAGCCTCGAGACCGCCTACCCTGAAGCCTTGGAAAGTCCCGGCTTGGCGCTGTGGCGCGTGACCAACGCCTGGCAACGTCACATCCGCGCAGTCCTCGCACCCCACGACCTCACGCACGTCCAATTCGTGCTCCTCGCTTCGCTGACCTGGATGGACCGCTCCGAAGCCGTCACCCAACGCGACCTCGCAGCTCACGCCAGCACCGACGTGATGATGACATCGCAAGTCATCCGCACCCTCGAAGCCAAGGGCTACATCAGGCGAGCCCCGCATCCCACCGACGGGCGAGCCGTCACCCTCACTCCGACCCCTGAAGGGATCGCTCTAGCCAACCGCGCCAACACCGATGTCGAGGCCGCCGATCGTACCTACTTCGAAGCCCTCGACCCCGCCGCCCACCAGAGCTTCATTCGACATCTACGCACACTCGACCAACGCCCTATCCGAGACAATCAGCACTGAGGGAACAACACGTTGTGGGCCTTGACCGCGGCCACCCAGGGATTCATGTACACGCCAGGCGGACGGCGCGCGGCTTCAGTGCCGTCCGAGACCACGTCCAGCCGGTCCGGCCAGAGATGCGCTGGGACAGCCTCCGTCAACCCTCGCAGGTGAACTTCCTGTTCTCGCTTTTTCTTCCTGACGGAGGATACTTGAGACGGTACGTACTCCTTCCTCCGCGTTGGCGGCGAGGCCCGGTCAGAGATTCTGAACCACGATCCTGAACTTCATAACTTTCCAAAACGGCTGGGGAAATCATGAAATCAATTGTGAAGAAGAGCTCTTCCGCTCCGGATGAGACAAAGAAACCCTTCGCAAAAGGAACCATTGAGTCGGTGGCTATCGGCGGTCTCGACCTGGCTCGAGAGACGCTCGAGCCGGGCTGGAAATGGTCGGAGCATGTCAAGCCGGTCGTGAACACTGAGACGTGCCAGAAATACCATGTGAAGTACTTTCTCTCCGGGCGACAAATGGTACTCATGGACGATGGGACCCAACTGGAGTTTGGTCCGGGCGACCTCGCAATCATCCAGCCGGGCCACGATGCATGGGTCGTGGGTGATGAGCCGAATGTGCTCCTCGAGCTTTCTGGCGCAACAAAAGCCTCCGAGCTTTCCGGCGCCTGAACGGACCGAGTTCTGTGGAATAACTTCTCATCGCGGCCCAGTCAGCGCTCCAGCGGTCGCATACGAATCCACGACCATCCCGCAGCAGCCCGGTTGGTCAGGGGCTGCGGTCTCGTGCTTGCTGTTTGCTGGGCAGCGCAGCAGTTTCGGGCACGCGGGGGCGGGATATATTCCTGGTCGGACCGACACGGTTTCGAGCGTGCGCCGTGACAGCCGCCTGAATTCTCAAGACAAACGGCGAGGTGCGCACCCCGCCCCAGGGATCGCTAGAGGTGGGTCGTCGAGCCTGTGCTGCCGGGGCGAAGCGCTTCGATGGGCTCGGACGTGTCGGCGCGAGCGGAGTGGCGCACCATGGATCGAGTCACGGACTGAAGTGTCGCCGAGAACCTGTCGAGTTCAGCGGGATCCAGCTCGCTCGTGGCCGCCTCCAGGAGTGAGACGAAGTCGCGATGGACGTCGCGCATCATCTGATGCGCGAGAAGTGTGAGTTCGAGGTAGAGGCTCCGACGATCGTTGGGGTTTTTCACCCGGTGGAGCAGCCCTGATACGACGAGTCGGCTCGAAATGAACGTGACCGCTGCGGTGGTCATGTTCAGGTAGCCGGCGAGTTGCTTGGGCGTGACGCTGACTTCGGCAGCGACCCTGAACAGCGCACGAAGCTCGCTGGGGGAGAGCCCAGCAACCTGCCCGATCCGCTCGCGATTGCGCTGCATGACTGTGACGAATTCCACGGCCGCCGCCGGGAACCCGGCAAGTGTGTGAGACTGTGCGGCCTCGGTGCTCATGAGGTCTCCTCTCTGTAGTTGATAAGTCATTGCGTTATTCGCGAATAATCCTCAATATACAGCTTCCACGATATAGTTGACTTTATTACTAACTTAGCGATCTAATTAGTTATACAGTCATTTTCACACTCGTTCTAGGAGGATCCGTGATTCCCGACATCCTGTCGCAGGGGCAGTACGCCACCGTCTACAATTTCTTGTCGCTCGTCATCGCGTCGCAGTTGTTCACCGCAGTGTTTCTGCTCATCTCCCTCCCGCGGGTTCTGCCGCGCTACCG
>JACMOZ010000023.1 GCA_014377785.1 Aeromicrobium sp. | reverse complement strand
GTTCTTCATCCAGGCCCGTGACAAGGCACAAATCGTTAGCGTCGCCCTTGAGAAGGAACAGTCAGCCGCGCTAGCCGAGCGGATCGAGGAGGTCCTCGACGAACTGATGGCCGATGAAGGCAATCCGTTCAGCATTCCGGCCCTGACGCCGGAGGGGCTCGTCGACAACGATCCGTTGGAACAACCTGTCGAGGAGCAGTTCCGTGCCGGCGCGATGAGCCTGGGCTGGGACCCATCGACCGCGCAGATCGTAATCGAGGCCTTCCCGTTAGTAGAGGCAGACGCCGAGGCTCTCGATTTGGTCGAGCTTGAGGAGCCGGAGGAGGTTCTGCTGGTCCGGATTCCGGTCGGCACTGCCCGGGCCTTCGCCAAGCGCACCCGGGAGGTGGTGGGGGCAGGCCGACCCATCTGTCCTCTGTGCCGTGTCCCCATGGACGACGACCACGTCTGCACACTGCCCGACGGATTTCGGTGACACGAGAGGCCGATCTTTTCGACGGGGACCTCGTGCTGACGAGCCGGATCATGCCGGCGTCGAACGCAACCTTTGTCGGCCATATCGGTGACGTGGCAGTCGTCTACAAGCCCGTGGCCGGCGAGCGGCCGTTGTGGGACTTCCCCGACGGCAACCTGGCTCGACGCGAGGCCGCGGCGTACATAATCTCTGAGTCGTTCGGCTGGAACGTGGTGCCCCACACTTGGCTGCGCGACGGGCCGCTGGGCACCGGGATGGTGCAGCGATGGCAGGAACCCGATCCTGAGCAGAACGCCGTCACCCTGGTCGCCGCGGGCGACATGCCTGCCGAGGGGTGGTGCCACGTCCTCGACGGCCTCGACGGACAGGACCGCCCGGTGTCGCTCATCCACGAGGACTCACCCGCGCTGCGGAGGATGGCGGTTTTCGACATCGTCGTGAACAACGCCGACCGCAAGGGCGGCCACGTCCTCGAAATGGTCAACGGGCACCGCCACGGTATCGACCATGGACTTACTTTCCACGCCGAGCACAAGCTTCGCACCATCCTGTGGGGATGGCTGGGCCAAGACCTCCACGCCGATGAGTTGGAGGGGGTCGAACGGGCCCGCTCGGCCGTGACCGGCAAACTCAGAGACACACTCGCCGCGTTGCTCAGCGGTCCCGAGATCGGGGCGTTGACCGCACGCTGCGAACTGCTGCTGCAGGAGGCCCGATTCCCCGCTCCCCAAGGCGAAATGCCCGCGGTTCCCTGGCCGCCGTTCTGACGATGCCGCGGCGCTCGACCTCGGGAAGGCTGGCGAGCTGGTGGCCACGGCCGGAGAAGGTGAGAGCTTTGCGGCGCTTCGGAGCGCGGCTGGTAAGACGGAGGAGATGGGCGAGGCGGTTGCAGCATTCATGGCCTTCAATGTCGCGAAAAGGGTCGTGAACCACCCTTCCCACCCGGCTCGGTTATGGATGGAGCGTGCGATGCCAGCGAGGTCGTTGTCCAAGATGCCGTACCTCGGTCCCTGCGCGGCGACGCGGGGACCGAGGTACGAGATAGTGGTCGTGGACGGATCCGCTATCTAGCCGGTGTGGCGTTAGTGGGCTGGGCGGACGCGATGTCACCTGCTTCGGCGTATCCCTCATCTCGCGACTTCGCGAGTGCTATCGCGAGGACGAGTAGCCCGAACAACGGCTTAGCCAGAACGTCTGCCACCGAGTAGCCCACCTGGCGGGCGAGCTCGGCGACGACCGGATCGTCAATCAACGCCGGGAGAATGTAGGCGATGGGGTAGACGGTCCAGGTTGCGAGCAGGATCCAACGCAGAGCGCTGAGGAGACGGATTACCCCAGGGGCTTGGCGTCCCAAGGAGTTACTCAACTCGACAAACAGAACATAGAGGATGTAGAGGAACGGCAATGTGCCGAGGATGCCCCACACGATCTTCGAGGTGCTGTCAGAAGCAGCCATCTCTCCGGGGTATCCCGCGATGATCATGGCGAGCGCCGCGATTGTCAGTCGGATGAGCAGGCTGCGGGTCTTGCCTTTGCCGAGTTTGAGCACGATCACGAGCTCGGCAAGCAACAGGGGGACTGTCAACATCCAGTCAACGTAACGATAGGCCTCATTGAAAGGGATGCCGTCTTGGATGTAAACGCCACCCTTGTAGGTGAAGGCATCGACCCAAGAGTTGAAGATGCGAATGTAGTGGTAGAGCGCTATGCCCACCACGACGGTCGACAACGTAATCGCCATCCGGTGGCGGGGAGCCACCGATCCTCGAACGAGCACAAAGAACAGCAGGGACGCGCCCATCGCTGCGATGACGAACGAGAATGCGTTGTAGACAAGGTCGTACTGACCCGCACTCAGAGTGAGGTCCATGGGTGACTCCTTCAAGGTGAATGGGTCCAGTCGAGGATCCCGCATGAATTTAGCATCTCTTAGTCATATTTACCATGCGTTAGCCATCAAAACGCGCAAAGGCTAATATCGGGGTATGCCAAATCAGCTACCGGTAGCACTTCGAGCCGCTGCCGCCGAGCTGGGCGTGCATTATCAGACCGCCTATCGGTGGGTCCGCAACGGTCGTCTCCCAGCCACAGTCGTCGCCGGAAAATACTCGGTCAGCCGCTTGGACCTTGACGAGTTCGCGCAGCTTCGGGCCAGGCCAACAGCGGTCTCCGCACCCAGCCTGCAACGCCTCGATGGACAAGCAGCACGCATGCACGAGGCGCTAAGAAGCGGAGACGACCCCACTGCCCGACAGATCGCCCGCCGCCTCGTCGATGACGGGACTCCCGTCAAGGACCTCATCGTTCAGGTTCTCAGCCCACCGCTGCGCCAGATTGGTCAGTCCTGGCACGACGGAGAGATTTCGATCTGGGTGGAGCACCGGGCATCGGCAATAGTGGAACGGATTCTTGGGGAACTGACCCCGACACCCCGCGGCCGTAGGCGTGGGACCGCGATGGTCGCCGCGGTATCGGGCGACCAGCATGCCCTTCCCACGGCGATGGCAGCCGCGGCTCTGCGCGCCGACAACTGGCGCGTCGAACATCTGGGCGCAGACATGCCCCCGGATGAACTTGTCGAATTCTGTGCCACCCATGACATCACGGTCGCCGTACTATCCGTCACCAACAGTCACCTGGAGGCTGTCGTCCAGCATGTCGTCACGGCACTTCGCGAATCCGCCACCCCCGTTGTCATCGGGGGCCCCGGACGGACCCTCGATGATCTCCTCGCAGAAGTCCGAGCCGCAACGCCACAAATATCCACCCCGTAAACCAACCAACGAGTGAATCACTCGAAGTTTCTGGAGGCTCGATGTGCCCCAGGTTTCGTGGTGTCGGGTTGCTGGAATCTCATGCGACGTGGATAACTCGGTTCATTGTCTCGTATTCGGTCGGAGTCAGCATTCCTAGGGAGCTGTGACGGCGCTTGCGATTGTGGAAGAT
The DNA here is from genome assembly GCA_014377785.1 of Aeromicrobium sp. Lineage (GTDB taxonomy): Bacteria > Actinomycetota > Actinomycetes > Propionibacteriales > Nocardioidaceae > JACMOZ01. The sequence goes on along the minus strand of JACMOZ010000023.1, from coordinate 45,942 downwards.
CTCGAGGTATTCGAAGATCGCGTTTGCCAGTTCGAGGCGGGTGTTCCAGCGGCGCCGGTTGAGCAGTTCGACTTGCATGCGTCCCCACAATGACTCGATGACGGCGTTGCCGTAACAGGATCCGACGGCGCCCATCGACGGCAGAAGACCCGAATCCAGTGCGCGTTGCGTGAAGGCCCAAGACGTAAATTGGACTCCGTGATCGGAGTGGATCACAGCCCCGTTCGGTGGTCTGCGGGCTTGGATGGCCATCCCGAACGCATTGGTAGCCACGGCCGCTGTCTGGCTGTAGTCGATGGACCAGCCCACGACTTTGCGTGAGCAGATGTCCAGGACAACGCAGCAATAGACCTTGCCCTCACGGGTCGGGTGCTCGATTATGTCGGTGACCCAGAGCTGGTCCGTGGCTTCACGAGTGAACTCGCGTCGGACCAGATCGCCGGCGGTGGTGAATTTCTTGGGGAGGATCAGTCGGCTCTTGCGTGACCCGGGAAGCCCATACAGGCCTGCACGACCCATCAGGAGCTCGACGGCCCCACGTCCAACTGTCAGGCCGCGACCGAGGGTGAGCTCGGCATAGACCCGGCGGGCACCATAGGTCTGGAACGACTCCTCGTGAACCTCACGGATCACGTCAGTCAGCCAGGCGTGGCAGATCGCTCGTTCCGATGGCGGTCGTTGCCGCCAAGCATAAAAGCCAACTGCGGAGACCTCGAGGACGCGGCTGGCCCGTTCGATGGAGCAACCCTGATCGGTGAGTTCAGCGATCAGGACGAAGCGTTCTTTTGGGGGCACCTCCGGCTTCCACTTCTCGCCAGCACGGTTGAGGATAAGGACCTCCTCCTCGAGCTCACGGATACGACGCCGCGCGGTGGCCAGTTCAGCCGCTTGCGGAGAGGAGAGCCCAGGATGGTCGCCAGTATCGATCTCGTCCTGGCGGCGCCAGTTGTAGATCGTGGCGTCACTAAGGTCGAGCTCCCGGGCAACCTGAGGCACGGTCTTTCCTGCTCGAAGAGGGGCAAGAACGCGGCCTGGGAATTCGGGTGGATACGGCTTCGGCATGATGATCCCTTTCACGAATCAACGCATGACGATTCCAGACCGCCGACTCTTTCGAACCCCGGGCACATCAGATTGGCCCGTCGCCAGGTCGACCGCTTTTCCCCACCACGGTGAGCACGGTTCTGCGCTACGTCGCCGATGACATTGAGCGGTACGTCGCCGGCGCGCAGCACCCGCTGCTGAGGGTTGTTCACCAGCCCCGTCGCCCAGTCTGTGACATCGCGGCCCAGCGCAGCAGTGGCTCGGGTGCACCATGACTCGGTGAGGTCCGTTAGCGAATGAACCTGGGCGCGAACATCCTGGATCTTGGCAGTGCCTGCACATCGCCGAAGACCGCCGGCGATCAGACCGAGTGCGACGGGCTATTCGTCATCGAGGACGTCGCCATCTGCGTCAAGGTCAAGGGCCGCACCATCGCAGAGCCTGCCCGACACGGAGATCGATCGTGCTTGGCCAACGAGATCAAGGCGATATTCGGGGAGGGCGCCCGGCAGGCACGTCGACTCGAAGGTCTCATCATCGAGGACCGTGGCCTTTGGCTTGAGGACGGTCCCTGGCTCGATCTCAGCAACGTCCGAGAAGTTCGTACGATCGTCGTCGGCCTGGACTACTTTGGCCCACTCGCCGTCGCGCTCGGCGACCTCCAGGCCGCGGGAATGCTTGGCGCAGGGAGCCTCCCCTGGATTGCGTCGCTGCACGACGTCGACGTCACCAGCAAGGTGATCGACCGCCCCGCGGAGTTCCTGCTCTACCTCCGCCGGCGCACCGACTCGGGGGTCGCTAAGCACACAGACCCGCTCGACGCCTGGATGTACTGGACCGAGGGCACCAGCCCCTACGAGATTGAAAAACCCGAGTTCAACACGCACCCCACTGCGCGTGACATCGTCGACTTCCTCGCGGATGGCAGGAAGCCTGGATGGTTTCGCTTCGGCGCTGACCTACTCGGACTCGCCGGCACGGCACAGAAAAAACTCGGGGACTTCCTTCGGCAACTGGTCGATCAGAGCAATTCCGACGACAACTGGCACAGCATGGTGCAGGGCTATGCCGGCTTGTGGGGCTATCCAATGCTCTTCGCGGGCACGGCACCTCCCAGTCATACCCACGACGAGGCCGTCACGAAACTGCACTCGTCCATGGCAGCCAAGAAACATCAGATGAAGGTGGGCAGGAGCCTTGGTCTGATGCTCAACAACCAGCGAGAGATCGTGCATGTGATCTACCTGAACGGCCTCCCCATCGATGACCCTGAGTCGGATGCACTCGGTGAAAAAATCGGGCTACGACCGGCAGGAGGACCGGGCCAGACAATACCTCCGTCTGCACGGCGTGCCACCCGCCAACTTCGAGTCAAGCGGATCAGGAAACGCGGCCGGTAGGCCTGCCTCGTGGGATCACGGTTCAGTCGTCGAGGCCTGCCGCGACCTTGAGCCGGTCGATGGCAGAAGCGCCATTTGGGAGCTCTAGCAGCAGCTCGTGATCCCTTTCGATCGCGGTGACAATCCTGCGCAGCCGACGCCGGTCGGTCTTGTTCACGTCCTCCGCGGCAAAGTCCCGGGCAGTGATCAGCCCAGCAAGGATCACGAAGTCGCGGCGGTGGCGGCGCAGGTCGCGGTCACCGGGGTTGGTGTGCGCCGCGGCCTTGACGACCAGCGCGCCGACGAGATTCGGTCGACGCACGAAGCCCTCGCGTCCCTCCACGGTGACGGCGACCGTCTCGCTCCGTCGGAGAGCCTGGGTTCCACCTTCGGTCGGGAGCGTTGGACTGCCGGTAACCCCTTCGCGTCCGCTCGCGCGCTCCCCGATGCCTTCGGGAAGCAGCACATCGATGGATGCATCTCCGCGCTTCCAGCGGTGCTGTCGACCTTCCGCGGAGATCCCGTCCGACTTGAATCCGAGATCTTCCAGCGTCGTGGTGAACGTGTGCAGGATCATCGGATCAGCGCGGACGTCGATCACAGTGTCGACGTCGTTGGTCGGCCTGACCGGGAACTCGCCGCGCTCGGCGCAGTGCAGGTGAACGAGCTGGCCGCCGATGAGCGTCCAGCCTTCGTTGAGGCGGTCGTAGAGTTCGAGGATGCCGACCCAGGATGCAGTCTGCTCGGGAGGCATGGCGGGAAGGACGATCATTGTTTGACTGCCTCCGCGACTTCAAGCAGCAACTCTGCTGCACGCAACTCTTCGCGGGGGCCGCGTTGGTCGGCGAGGTCGGCCGCCAGCAGCAGTTTGGACTGGGGGTATGCCTGTTGTCCCTCGGGGAGAACGTGTAGGACGACGTTGGCGTCGCTGTCTGCTGGCATCAGCAGGAAATCTCGCGACAGTGCGTCGACGTCGCGGCCGGCGAGGTAGCCGTCGACGTCGGACGATGCGATGCCGCTGATCGCCGGACTTGCGAGGGACTGCCAGCGGCCTTCCTCCCGGAGTCCGGGCAGGTCGGCGTCGGCGGCCTTGCGGAGCACCCGGGCGGCGCGGTTGCGGAACATCAGACGTAGGACCGAGGAGATGCAGCGGACTTCAGCTTCGCCCTGGGGTCGATTGGCCGCCAGGTCGAGCAGCTCATTTAGTCGGGCCTTGGCTCGGGCGCGCTCGGACGGAGCTAGCCGTGACAGTGCCTCATCATCGCCCTCGGCCAGCGCGATGATCGCCCAAGCCGAGCGTGCCGACAGCGGACGACCCGGCTCGTTGCGCTCGGCGACTCGAAGCAGCGACAGTTCGTCGACGACCCACTGGGAGCCGATACGCTCAGCGCGCAGCGAACCGTCCGCGATCCTCTTGTGGATACGCGGTACACCGACGCCGAGCCGCCGGGCGGCTTCGGCGACACTCACGTTCGCCATGAACACAATCGTATAAGAATTTCTACGTTTGTGTAACCTGCTCATGCCACGACCTCCCCCGACTCGGGAGCAAACGCGGCATCAAGCAGCTCCGCGGTCAGCGGGTTCACATGCTCGTTGCGGCGGATGTAGTGCTCAATCGTCACCTTCGGGTCGGTGTGCCCGAGTAGTTCGGCGGCGAGGTTCACGCTCGCCTGGTCGTTGATCACCGTCGCGACCGTGCGGCGGAACATGTGCGGCGAGACTCCGTCGATCCCAGCATCGCCAAGCACCTTGCGGAGTTGCCGGCGCACGTTTGCCGTCGTCAGCGGTGTGCCGTTGCGGCTGGCGAAGATCAGTGCCTCCGGCGACCGATCCACCATCACCGACAGCCTCCTTCGGAGGGCCTCCGCGGTGAAGGTCGGCAGTGCGACGATCCGGTTCGAACGATCGGTCTTGGGGTGGTCCTGCCGGAACGTCGGCTCACCCTTGTTGGAGATCACTGTCCCAGAGATCCGCATCAACGCCGAGTTGACCGTCACATCGATGTCGCAGCGCCGTACGGCAAGCACCTCCCCGATCCGGGCGGACGTGCCGAGCATGACCTCGACGACTTGGCCGAGCTGGCCGTCCGGGTTGGGTCCTGACGTGCCGCGGGTCTGCTCCCACACCTTGATGACGGCACGGATCGCGTTGACCTCGGACGCCATCAGGGCGGTCGGGGTTCGCTTCGGCTTGTGCAGCCGGGAAACATTATCGATCGGGTTACGCATGAGCACCTCGTGCCGCACCGCAAGGGCGAACGCCAGCCGAAGCACCGTCTTGGCGCCCTTCGCCTTGGAGTACGACTCCGTGGCAAGTCGTTTGAGCAGTGCGTCGCACCGGGCGACCCCGATCTCACGCAGGGAGAAGCCCGCAAACGCCGGAAGAACGAGCTTGCGCATCCCGTCCTCGTAGCCACGCCGGGTCGACGGCGCGATCCGCGCCTCCAGATCGAGGTCGGCCAGCCAATAGTCGACCAATGCAGAGAACGGACTGTCCGGCGTCAGCGTCGTATCGACAGGCTGGAACGCGTTGCGCTCGGCGAGCTTCTTCTTCAACGCAATCTCGGCCGCCGGCCGCGACGATGCCGTGACTTGGATGATGCGCGTCTGCCCGTCCCAGTCGCGGTAGCGGGTGCGGGCCTCGACGCGCTTGTTGGGCCGGTTGATAAACGTGATCGAGCCGTTGGTGCCGATCGGGATGCGGGGTCTACTCATGGCCGTTCACCCGACCAGTGCCCTCGTGGTGCTCCTCCAGCCACACCTGCACGTCGCAGATCGCGAACCGCAGGTGCTTGCCGATCTTGTGGGCTCGCGGCGCCCTTCCGGACAGCCGCCAGTCGTAGATGGTCTGGATCGGGACGCCGAGCCATTCTGCGAGTTCGTCGACGCCGATCAGGGGCTCCAGCCCCAGTTGTTTGGTGTTCATGCCAAGCAGGTGCGCAAGGCATCCCGCACAGACCCGAAGCAACTGGAACCAACGGCCGGACGGCCCCTCCGGGTGGCGCTGCGCACCTGTCAATTTGATGGGATAACGATGGGATCGCATGCTGCTCCAAAAGAAAAATCCCGGGCAACCTTGCGGCTGACCAGGACTTTCTTCGTAGCGGGGACAGGATTTGAACCTGTGACCTCTGGGTTATGAGCCCAGCGAGCTACCGAGCTGCTCCACCCCGCGTCGGTAAGTCCAGTCTACGGGTCGCCACTCAGTGCGCCAAATCGGGGTCCTCTCGATCCCGCAACACCCCCGAACGCGGCAAACAGCCATACCTCCCGGGAAACTTCCCGCGTGGCATGACTGTTCGCCGAGCCCTCGTGGTAAACCGCGGGCTACTTGGCTTTCAGCGCCTGTTGAGCGTCGTTGATGGCGTCGCCCATGTTCGTGATCTCCTTCTGATACGTCGTCAGATCGCCCTTCTTGAGTGCAGCCTGGGCCTTGTTGTAGGCGTCCGAGGCGTCGGCGAGAAATTGTGCTGTCGTCCGAGGTGTGCCCGAAGCCGGCGGCGTGGTCGTGGAGGAGCCATCGCTGTCCGTGGCGGTCGTCCCCGGCTCGAGTCCCAGGGCAACGCGGAGCGCCTGATCGAGGGTCTGCCCGAAGCCCACGTTGTCGCCAAATGATGCGATCACGTATTGCAGGACCGGGTAAGAACCTTCCGTAGTGCTTCGCTTGATGTAGACCGGCTGGACATACAGCAACGCATTGCCGACCGGCAGCGTGAGCAGGTTGCCATACAGAATCGTTGTCGACTTCGACTGCTGGTACTGCAACAACGCCGCTGAGACTCCCTTATCGGAGTCGAACTGGTTGGACATCTGGTTGGGACCAGGGATTTGCGTGTCGCTGGGCAACTGCAAAATCTGGAACTTGCCGTAATTCGCCGTGTCCGACGCCTCGGAGTTGACCGAGACGAACGAGGCGAGGTTCTGTCTGCTGTTGGGCAGATAGACACTGGTCAACGAAAACCTTGGCGTCGACTCGCCCGGCTGGGTGATCGACAGATAATACGGCGGCTGCGTTTGGTTGCTGGTTGCGGCCGGGTCCTCGGGGACTTTCCACCGTTCGCCGTCTTCGTAAAACGTTTGCGCGTCCTTCACGTGGTAACGCTGCAAAACATCGCGCTGCACCTTGAAGAGGTCCACCGGATAGCGTAAATGCGCCAGCAGCCCGGCCGAGATTTCCGACTTCGGCTTGACGACTCCGGGGAAAACTTTCATCCAGGTCTTCAGCACCGGATCCTTGGCATCCCACTGGTAAAGGTCGACCGAACCGTCGCCGGCATCCACAACGGCCTTGACCGAGTTGCGCAAATAGTTGACTTGGTCGCGCGGCAACACCGCTTGCGCGCCGTTTGCGGTCAACGAATCGGACGTCGCCTCATCGAGTGACCTGCGCTCGGAGTAGGGGTAGGAGTTGCTGGTCGTATAGCCGTCGACGATCCAAACAACCTTGCCGTTGACGATCGCGGGATAAGGATCGCCGTCGACGGTCAACCACGGCGCAACCTTGTTAACGCGATCGCGCGGTTCGCGGTCATAAAGGATCTTCGAGTTCGAATTGACACGACTCGACAACACGATGTTCGGCTCGCCGAACTTGAAGGCAAACAGCGCCTGGCTGAAGATGCTGCCGATCGGCACACCGCCCTTGCCATCAAACGTGTTCTGCGTCGCGTTCTCTTTGTCTCCACTTGTCGCAACGCCGCCGCGGGGAATGTCGACCTCGATCGGCGCGGCGCCTGCGGGGCGACCGACGATCGAATAGTCTGGCGACCTCTCGCCATAGTAAATACGCGGTGCGGCCGTGAGTTCAAGTTCACCGGTCGGAGGGATGTCTTTTTCGACAAATACCGGCTGGCCCTGCGGCCCTCGTTCATTGCCGCGGGCCGCGATGACGCCATAGCCGTGGGTGTAGACCGTATGGTCATTGGCCCAGTTGCGTTGGGATGCCTGAAGGCCGGTCAGGTTGAGCTCACGGGCCGCAATGATGATGTCTTGCGGCTGCTCGCTGCCTTCGAGCACGTAGCGGTCGACATCGAGCGTTTCGGGTACGGAATAGTAACCGCGCACTTGCTGCAACTGCTCGAAGGCCGGGGCGATAAGCGTGGGGTCGAGCAAGCGGGTGCTGACACGCGATTCTGCCGACTGAGTGAGTTCGGTCGGTGTCAGAGTCGTCTTGGCCGAATAACTCTGGACGTCGACGCCAGACACGTCATAAGCATCGCGTGTTGCCGTGATGTTGCGTGCAATGTATCGCCCCTCCTTGTCCGGCTCTGACGGCTTGACCTGGAAGGACTGCATGACCGCCGGCCAAATGCCGCCGATCAGGATCGACGTCAGTGCGAGAAGGCCCAGGCCGATGCCGGGGAGCATCCAGCCCTTGAGGAAAATTGAGGAGAAGAACAACAACGCACACACGATGGCGACGGCGATCAGAATGTTCTTGCTGGGGATACGTGCATTCGCGTCGGTGTAGCCGATGCCGTCGAACAGCCCGCCACCGCCGATCGCCAAGCCGAATCGATCCAGCCAATAGGACACGGCGCGGAACAGGACGCCGATACCGACGAGCACCGACAAATGAACCTGCGCCGACCGGGTGAACTTCGGTCCGCGGCCGGCGATGCGAAGCCCGCCGTAGACGTAGTTCACGAAGAGGACCGCGAACACGGTGACCACGATCAGTGCGAAGCCGTATGACGTCAGGAACCGGAGCCACGGGTAGTCAAAAATGTAAAAACTTAGGTCTTTGTTGAAATGCGGATCCTTGGTGCCGAAGGGCGTGCTGTTGCGCCACAACTGGAACGTTTCCCACTTGCCGGCAGCCACCGAACCGGTGATCGCGGTCAGAATGATCGCCAGGACGATGACGACGGGCCGCAGGATCGGGGTCAGTGCCTCCCGATATCGGTAGGCGGGATCGTCGCGACGCATCGGCACCGTGGCCGGTCGCAGCCGGAATGCCAAAACAATGTTCGCCATGACGACGGCGCCGAAGATCACGCCGAACACGGCGAACAACAAGATGCGAGTGCCGATGATGGTACCGAATACATTGCTGAACCCGACCGATTTATACCAGAGCCGATCCGTCCAGATGCTGGTGAAGACCGAACCCACAAGCAGCAGCGCGGCAAGCGTGATCATTGTCGGAACCAGTACCTTGCGCCGGTGGTCGGCGCGCGGATTCTGCGGCTGCGGTCGGGGTGTTCCAAAGTTGTCGCTCACGAGTCTCCTGTGTTGGTGGTTCTAGTCTGCCAGTGTCTGTTGCAGCTGAGCGATGAGCCCGGGCACAAGATCCGGCCCTTCGAGCAGCGCACTGTCCCCGGGAGTGCGGGCCCGGACGGCGCTGTGCACGGTTCCGTCGCGGGTGACGGCCGCAACGAGCCGCACTTCCTGCCGCTCCGGGTGGCTCGCGACGAAGTCGAGAAGCGCATCGGGATCGTTGGGCAGGTCGTCTTCGACTTCCGGCGGCAACATGATGCGCTCGATCACCACCGCGCAGCCGACGACCTGCTCGGGCCACATCATCTGTGCGAGGGCATCTTCCAGACTCACGTCTTGCGGCAACGATTCCTGTTCGATCGACGTAAATGAACCTTCGGGAACGTGTTCGTCGATGCCCATCGTTTCGGCCAAAAGGGGTTCTCGGGCGAGCAGATCGACCGTCGGGACGAGCGCATACAACCGCGGCGCCTGGTCCCAGCCCGCCTCGGCAACGTGTGCCTCAATTTCGAGGGCGACCTGCCGCAACGGCGAATCCGGCATCAATTGCACGTCGGAACCTTCGTCGATTGGTTGGCACTGAGCTTTTCGAGGGCGGAGATCGCGCTCTTCAACGTGCTGATGCGTACGAGTGTCATACCGAAGTTGTCGCCTTTGAGCGCTTCCGCACAATTCGCGGTCGGAACCAGGAAAATCGATGCCTTGCCGGCCGAGGCACCCGCCATTTTCTGGCGTATGCCCCCAATGGGCTGAACGGCGCCGTCGCCGGTGATTTCGCCCGTCCCGGCCACCCGTTTGCCACCGGTCAAGGAGCCAGGAGTCAATTTGTCGTAAATCGCGAGGGCGAACATGCTACCGGCGCTGGGGCCACCGATCTCGCTGCCCACATTGTTGGTGATATCAATGGGATACACGAATTTTTCACCGAGAGAAATACCGATGCGTGCCTTGGTCTTGTCCTTGGGATCGGGCTTGGTCACGATGTTCACCGTCCGTTGGGCACCGTCGCGGGTCACTGTGATCGAGACCTTGCCGCCCGACTTGCGGCTAGAAATCGCCGAAGCCACTGCTGTGGCATTGGCCGGCTTGACGCTGTCGACCTTGTCGATCACGTCACCGGCTATGAGTTTGCCTACCGAGGCGCCGCCCTTGAGCACCGACTGGACGGCCGGGACGGACGTCACTTTGTAACCCGCTGCTCGCAAGGCCGCCGCTTGCGATGTGTCCTTGGAACTGGCCAGTTGAGCCGCCGACTCAACCGTCGAATCGCTTGCGGACTGCCGGTCGGGATAAATGAGCGATTTCGGCACGACCGCGGTATTGCTGTCGAAATAGGAGCGAACGGCTTCGGAAAGAGGGACGTGGGAATCGGCGCGGGTGACCGACACTGTGGTGAAGTCGAGTGATCCCGACGTCGGATAGGTCTTGATGCCCTTGCCGAAAGAGAACATGGGCTTGCCGTCGAACTGCCCGAGCGTGTTGAACGCGGGCCCTGGCTGCATCGTCACGTACGGGACGGGGATCAGGAATGCCACGCAGGTCAGCGCGACGATGGACAACGCGGCAACAACCAACGTGGCATATCGACGGCTCATCCCGGCCGGGTCGGTCACGGGCGGTTCAGTCGTCGCAAAGGGCGCGGTCACAGGGTAAGACTAGACAGTCGTATCAACTTGGGAGCCGACCCATACGGCGTCGCCACCGGCAAAGGTCTGATGCTTCCAAACGGGGACGTCGGTTTTGAGTTCGTCGATGAGCCGGCGGCAGGCCTCGAAGGCCTGGGCCCGATGCTCCGCCGAAACCGCAACGATGACGGCGATATCGCCAATCTCAAGTTCGCCGACACGATGGACGGCGGCAAGGGCGACGATATCGCACTCGGCGGCGATCCTGTCGGCTACGGCTTGCAATTGGATACGGGCGGTCGGATGTGACGAATAGCCGAGAGCATCGACAGTTTTGCCCTCATCGACATTGCGGACGGTGCCCACGAACAACGCGATCCCGCCGGCGCGCTCGTCTGTCACCGCCGCATACAACTCGTCCAGGCTTAGCGGGGTGTCACGGATATCGATCAGGCGCACGAAGTTCATTGCCGTAAGCCTACGGGGGTTACCGCCGACCGGCTATTTTGGAGTCATGGCCGAGCCCGAAGACAGCGATGACGAAAAAAATGAAGCCAACCCGTTTGCCGGGACGCCGATGGAACAACTCTTTGCCGGGATGACCGGCGGCGAGATGCCCGACATGAATGCCCTCATGGCCCAGATGCAGCAAATGTTCACATCGCACGAAGGCAGCGTCAACTTCGACGTTGCCAAGGATGTCGCCCGTCATGCTCTAGCCGCGGCCGGACCCGACCCCTCCCCCAACTCTTCGCAAACCGGCGCCGTCAACGATGCCGTCCGTTTGGCCGAGTTGTGGCTCGACCAGGCGACCGACATTCCCGCCGGTGCCACCACCGCCGTGGCCTGGAGCCGGGCCGAATGGATCGAGTCCACCGCCGACACCTGGCACCAACTTGTCGAGCCGATAGCCGAACATGTCGTCAGTGCTATGGCAGCGGCGATCCCCGAAGAGGCCAAGGCCATGGCTGGACCGCTGATCGGCATGTTGAGCCAGGCCGGCAGTGCGATGTTCAGTCAGCAGATCGGCCAGGCTCTGGGGGGTCTTGCCGGCGAAGTCATGTCGTCAACGGATGTCGGTTTGCCACTGGGACCCGCCGGTATGGCCGCAATCCTCCCCGAAGGTGTGAAGCAATTCGGCGAAGGTCTTGAGCAAAGCGATGCCGACGTCATGCTTTATGTGACTCTTCGCGAATGCGCGCATCACCGCCTTTTCGAGTATGCCTCGTGGTTGCGCCCACAACTGATCGGTGCCATCGAGGAATTCGGCCGCGGCACGACGATCGACATTTCCGCCATCGAATCTCAAATCCAGTCGCTCGACCCTTCACGGCCCGAGGAAATCCAGGAAGCGCTCGCCGGCGGACTGTTCGAACCCCAACGCACTCCGGCACAACAATCCGCCCTCGATCGACTCGAATCGCTCCTCGCCTTCATCGAGGGCTGGGTCGACGAAGTCGTCTCCCAAGCCACCAAGGACCGTATGCCGTCAGCGGCATCCCTCGCCGAGGCCATGCGCCGTCGCCGCGCCGCGGGCGGACCCGCCGAGCAAACCTTCGCCTCCCTAGTGGGTCTGGAACTGCGGCCGAGGCGACTGCGGGACGCCACCACGTTGTGGGCGGCACTTCGCGACCGTCAGGGTCCGACCGCACGCGACGCCGTATGGGCGCACCCCGACCTGATGCCCGATGGCGCCGACCTTGACGATCCGCTGGGATTCGCCCAGGGCGAGCAGAACGAAGATGCCGCTCAAAGCGCCGAATTCGATGCCGCGCTCAACGAACTCCTCGACGCCGACCCACCCCACGAGAGCCCGCCCAAAGAGTGACACCGCGCATGACATTGCACGCCGATGCCCGCGAGGTCTTGACCGCGTGGGCACCGCCCGATGCAGGGCAGGCAGACCTGCGACGTGACTACCTCGCTCACCTCGACCGTCATCCCGATGCCATGTGGCGCGAGTGCCACCCCGATCATCTGACCGCAAGCGTGTTGATCTTCTCCAGCGATCACGCAGCGGTTCTTCTGACGCTCCACAAAATCGTGCACCGCTGGCTGCAGACAGGCGGTCATTGCGAAGCCGATGACCCTGCGCTCGCCGAATCGGCGTTGCGCGAAGGCCGCGAGGAAAGCGGCATCAACAATCTTTGGATCGACCCGAGACCTGTCCGACTGTCACATCATGCCGTACCCAATTGTGGGGGTCCGTCGTGCGGACCGATCCGTCCGTCGCATCATCTGGATGTCCAGTTCATCGCCGTCGCCCCGCCGGGAGCAAGGCACGTCATCAGCGATGAGTCAGACGATCTGCAATGGTTCGGCATCGACGAGCTGCCGCCCAACACCGACAAATCGGTGTGCGAACTCACCCTTGCCGGTGTGAAACGCCTTCGAGAAATCCCTTAGCACGCTCGGCTTGGGGGTAGGCGTCGACCAATGACCAGAACCGTGCACTGTGGTTGGCCTCGATCAGGTGCGCCAGTTCGTGGATCAGGACGTAGTCGACGACCCAGATCGGCATGCCGATGAGTCGGTCGGACAAGCGAATGCTTTTGTCATTTGTCGTACACGAACCCCATCGGGAGTTCTGATTACTCACCCAGCGCACCGCGGCGGGGACGGCTTTGCCGTTGAAATAGATCGCCGAGAGCTCAGCAGCGCGATCCGTCAGATCCGCGTCGCTGACAGTATTGCGTCTTTCGCGGCGTTCGAGTCGCTCCACCAGCCGTGCGATGACCTCGTCGGCTTCGGCCTGGGGCAGATTCGCCGGGACCAAGGCAATGGTGCGGTTGCCTTCGCGCCGGACCTGGACGGAACGTTTGCGTCGCGCGCTCCGGCGAACCTCGATTTCTCCCACATGCACACGGTAGCGCGAGGAAACGACAGGTTTTTTTGCTCCACACCAGAGTGCTTGCGTTTGGGCAGGTCAGGGTGGCCGGGAACAACAAGAACAACAGTTTGCGCACAGGTTATACACCGCACAATTGGTGCGTTTCCACAAGGAATCACGGCGTTCCCCACAAGTCATCCCCAGAGTTATCCACAAGCGTGGACAACTGTTGAGTGGAATCGATTGACCCGCCGGTTCTCGGGGCCCTAAGGTGAGGCACATTCACGATTCGTGGTGACGCCGGCAAGGGGAAGGCTGGCGCCGCCACGGATCTTTTTTCATCATCGGTGACCCCCAACTCGCCTGAGTTTTCCCGGCATGCCGGAGCGTGTTCGCCCCCATAACCGCGTACGCTGAATGTGACCAGCACCACATCGGCAAGGAGGCCGTAATGTCGGAATCATGGAGTGGCGAGTTCTACTGCGTGAAGTGCAAGGACAAGCGCGAGGCCACTGGCGAAGTACACGTCAGTGAAAAGGGCACGCGCATGGCCAAAGGAGTGTGTCCGGTATGCGGCACCAAGTTGAACAGGATCCTGGGCAAGGCCTAGTCAACTCACCACCCGGAGTCAAGCCTCCAGGCTTCCCTAGATTACGCAGTCCTCAGGCGTTGCGAAGGGCATCGCGGAGGGCCCCGACCACAGGGGCCCTCCGCTTTTTGCATTCCGGCCTTTTGTCATTCGTCCGGGCAGCTGTGGATGGCCAGGTAGGCAAATCCGCCGTTCAGGGCGACGCTTTCGCGTATGACGATTCGACCAGCACTCCGTCCCGGCGCTGTCCTCCTGCGCCGGGACGCCACTCATCTCCAGATCGGCACGTCGCCAGGATTCGTGTTGCGGGACCGGCCCGGACTGTTTTCGGTTCTGCGCCTTCTCGACGGCATCCGGGACGTCCGCCGCATTGCCGACCTGACGGCGACCCACCTCACCGAATTTGACGGCAACGTCCCCGCGATCATCAATGAACTGATGGCAGCCGGTCTCGTGTTCGACGCACGCAACTGGGACTTCCCCGCAGACCCGCGCCTCGTCGGCGAAGCGCGTTCGGCCAGCCTCACCGGATCGCCACCGGCTCGCTTGCATCACCGGGCGGAATTCGGCCTCCGCCTGAGCACGGACAAGGCTTCAACCGAACTCGCCCGAACGACGGTCGCGATTCTGGCCCGTGCCGGAATCTCGACTACCGCGGGCGACCAGACGCATCTCGCGGTGATGCTGAGCAATGGCGAACCAGGGCGGCAGCGCTTTCAGGAAGCGATGGAGTCGGGTATTGACCATGTGCGCGTCGTCGTCGAGGAAGACCGGATTCGCATCGGTCCACTCGTACGGCCCGGCATCACTCCCTGCATCAATTGTCACGACCTGCATCGCACCGACTGGGATAACGCTTGGCCGGCGCTGATGACACAATTTGGCGCCTCGACCGCTTTCGGTTCGCCTCCCGCCTTGTGCGCCACGACGCTTCACGTGGCTGCGGCGACAATTGCGGCCGAAGTGCTGGCGCATTGCGACGACACCGCTGGCGAGACCACCGGCCAGTGCTTGGTCGTCGGACCACATTATCTCGACCACCAGTCCTGGCCGGTCAGCTTCCATCCCAATTGCAGTTGCACGCTGCTTGCGGCCGCCTAGGTGCAATCGCCCGAGGGCGTTCGTCAGCAAGTCGCGCCGCCGACAACTACCCTGTAGAGGTGCCAGACAGTGACAACTCCAAGCCCCGCCCACTGCCGCGCAGTGCCTTCACGCGAACGGCTCGCCTCGCGGCGTTGCCGGTGGGCTTCGCCGGCCGCACGACGTGGGGCATTGGCAAGCGTATGGTCGGCGTCCCCGCCAACGCCGTGATGAGCGAAGTCCAGCAGCGCACCGCGGATCAAATCTTCAAAGTCCTCGGCGAGCTCAAGGGCGGGGCCATGAAGTTTGGTCAGGCAATGAGCATCTTCGAGGCCATACTGCCTGAGGAAATCGCCGGTCCTTATCGTGAGAGCCTCACCAAACTGCAGGATTCGGCGCCACCAATGCCGCCGGGTGTCGTCCATCGCGTCATGACCGAGGAATTTGGCACCGATTGGCGATCTAACTTCATCACGTTCGGTGACGTGGCAGCAGCTTCGGCCTCGATCGGTCAGGTTCATCGCGCCACTTGGCACGACGGGACCGAAGTGGCGGTCAAGATCCAATATCCGGGCGCGGCCAAGGCGATGCTTTCGGATTTGCGTCAGATCGCGCGCGTGGCCCGACTTTTCGGTGTGATCGTCCCAGGCCTCGACGTCAAGCCTCTCGTCGAAGAACTCCAGGACCGGGTTGCCGAGGAACTCGACTACTCGCTCGAATCGGGCGCTCAACAACTCTTCGCCCTCGAGTTCGATGGCGACCCCGAAATTGTGGTTCCCGAGGTCATCACGCATACCGAACGCGCCCTCGTGTCGACGTGGCTGGAGAGCGAATATTCCCTCGCCGAGATCATCACGAACGGCACGCAGGAAGAGCGCGACCGCTACGGCGAGATGTATGTGCGGTTCCTGTTCGCGGGGGCGGCTCGCACCGGCATGCTGCACGCCGACCCGCATCCAGGCAACTTCCGCATCCTGCCCGACGGCCGCCTGGGTGTTGTCGATTACGGCGCTGTCGCTCGCCTTCCCGGGGGTTTGCCGCCGATCATGGGCCAGCTCCTCCGTTATGCCGTGGACGGCGACTTCGAAAGCGTTGTCGACGGCCTAAGCCAAGAAGGTTTCCTTCGGAGAGGGGTCAACCTCGACGCCGACACGATCGGCCGTTATCTCGGCCCGTTCGTCGAACCGGCGCGCGTCGACCGGTTTTCCTTCAATCGCGAATGGATGCGTGAGCAGATGCAGCGGGTCAGCGCACCGGGCGCGGACGGACTCGGCACGGCGGTCAAGATCAACTTGCCGCGGGAATATCTCCTCATCCATCGGGTCTGGATCGGCGGAATCGGCGTGCTCAGTCAGCTCGGAGCGACAGCGCCGTTCCGGCAGATCCTGATGGACTCGCTGCCCGGTTTTGGTGTCGAGTAGAGCACCAACCCGACCTACTATTCAGCGCTACACAGGGCAAGGACTTCCTCGGCATAGCGGTCGAGTTTGACCTTGCCGATGCCGGGGATCCGAGACAGTCCGGCGATGTCCTCGGGTTTGGATTCGGCGATGCCCTGCAGAGTCGCATCGGTGAAGATGACGTAAGCGGGAACCCTCTGTTCGCTGGCCTGACCGGTCCGCCACTCGCGCAAATGTTCGTAGAGGACTTCGTCGTAATTGGACGGGCAGTCTTCACAGCGCCCACGTTTGCGGTCGGCACCGGGCGCCAGCATGGAGTTGCAGACGCGGCAACGGGCAACCTTACGTTCGCGTGGCGACCGGCCCGTCTGGCGGGCTTCGTGATTGGCCGGCAAGAGATTGTCGAGAAAGCGGGTTGCCTTGCGGCTGGCCCGGCCCCCGGGATTGCGCGACGCCGCCCAGGAGATCATCAGGTTATTGCGGGCCCTGGTCAGACCGACATAAAACAGTCGGCGTTCCTCTTCGACCTCGGCATCGCTCTGGGCGTGGATGCTGGGCATCATCCCTTCGTGCATGCCGATGCAGAAGACCGCATCCCATTCGAGGCCCTTGGCCGAGTGGAGGGTTGCGAGGGTGACTCCGTCGGCGGCCGGTGCGTGCGCATGTGAAGCCCGGCGATCGAGGTCGGCCACGAGTTCGGTGAGTCCGGCTGCTTCGTCGGTCTCGCCCAGATCAGCCGCCATCGACACGAGTGCGTGCAACGACTCCCAGCGGTCACGAACGGCTCCGGTCCCGGTGGGCGCTTTCTCGGCATAACCGATGCTTGCCAGCACCGCCTTGACCTCGCCGAGGAGATCGGCGTCCTCTCCCTGACCCGATCGAGCCGCGCCTCGCAGAAGCGTGATGCCTTGACGGACTTCGGCGCGCTCGAAGAACCTCTCGACGCCGCGAAGGACATAGGGGATCCCATGTTGACCAAGCGCTTCTTCGAACGTCTCGGACTGTGCATTTATGCGGAACAGGATCGCCATTTCCTTGTAGGGCACTCCGCTGCGGTGCAACAAGGCGATTTCGTTGGCCACGGCATTGGCCTCTGCCACCTCGTCGGAATAACCGACATAGGTGACCGGGTCGCCGGCCTCCTGTTGCGACTGCAACCGGACGCCCTTGACCTTGGTATTGCGGCCGAAGACCGCGTTTGCCGCCGCCAAGATTTGTGGCGTCGACCGGTAGTTGCGGACGAGTTCGTGGCGCTGGCCGTCGGGATAGGTGCGCGAGAAGGAGCCGAGGATCTCGGGTGAGGCACCGGCAAAAGAGTAGATCGTCTGCAACGGATCGCCGACGACACACAAGTCGTTGCGACCACCGAGCCACAAGTTGAGGAGAGTCGCCTGCAACGGGTTGACGTCCTGATATTCATCGACGACAAACCATTGGTACTGGCGCCTGACCTGGGCCGCGACGCGTTCGTCCTCGGCCAGGATCGCGGCCGTCACCAACAGGATGTCTTCCATGTCGATGCGGTTGCGGTCGCGTTTGATGTCCTCGTAGGCGGCGAAGACATTGCCGATCGTGGCGCCGTCGACACCGGCGACTTCGCGGCGGCCCCGAACGCTCAGGCGCGCGTAGTCGGTCGGCCGTACATTGCTGACTTTGGCCCATTCGATCTCAGCCGACAGGTCGCGCAACACCGGGGCATCGACACGGATGCCGCAGCGGCGGGCGGCCTCGTTTACCAGCGGGATCTTGGATCGGGTGAGTTCGGGGAACTCGCCTCCATAGACCTGCGGCCAGAAATAGCGGGCCTGCCGCAACGCGGCGGAGTGGAAGGTGCGGGCCTGGACTCCCTCGGCGCCGAGACTGCGCAGCCGTCCCCGCATTTCGCCGGCTGCACGATTGGTAAACGTCACGGCGAGCACTTCGGTGGGTTTGTAGACCCCGGTTGCGACACCATAAGCGATGCGATGAGTGATCGCCCTCGTTTTGCCGGTGCCAGCACCGGCGACCACGCAGACCGGCCCTCTCAAGGCCAGTGCGACGGCGCGCTGCTCCGGGTCGAGGGCTTGGAGCAGGTCATCGGCAGTTGGCACAGGGATCCTCACGGAATAGTGATCGGCGGAACAGTGTTCAATGTGACAGTACTTAATACAACTTCAGGCTAATCGCCAAGGGAGACACAAAATGTCCGAACAGTTCACCTTGTATTCGACACCGTGGTGTGGCTACTGCCACCGGCTCAAGAGCCAACTGGATCGTGAAGGCATTTCGTATGTCGAGGTGGACATCGAAGTGCAGCCCGAGGCTGCCGAAATAGTTGAAAAGGCCAACAAAGGCAATCAAACAGTACCGACGATTGTTTTCGCCGACGGCACCGCGTTGAGCAATCCCTCACTCGCGCAAATCAAGGCACAACTCGCGGCCTAGGTCCACCTTCCGGTGATTTCGCCACCGTGCCATTTTTCGACAAGCCAACGCGAAATCGAGACCTTCGGCGGCAGTAGCAACTCACCCGCAGCAGTCTGTTCGGTGATCTCCTGACGGCTGAACCATCGGGCCTCGGCGATCTCGTCGGCGTCAACGGTGACCGTGTCGCTGATCGCCGTGCCGAAAAACCCCAACATCAGGCTCGACGGGAACGGCCAGGGTTGGCTGCCCGCATACTCGACCGCACCGACCTCAATTCCTGCTTCTTCCTTGACCTCGCGACGGACCGCATCGTCGAGGGTCTCACCCGGTTCGACGAAACCCGCAAGAGTCGAGAAGCGGTTTTCAGGCCATGAGGGCTGCCGGCCGAGCAGCGCGCGGTCGTCGCCGTCGGTGATGAGCATGATGACGGCGGGATCGGTGCGCGGGAAGTGTTCGGTGCCACACGACGGGCAGATGCGGGTATGACCAGCCTGTGCAGTGACCGTGAGGGCGCCACACCGCGCGCAATGCGGATGAGTCTGGTGCCATCGGGCTATTCCTACCGCGTGAACGGCGAGCGAGGCTTCACCCGGAGCGATCGTCGGCCCGAGGATCCGCAGGCCTACGGGGTTGAGTTCGCTGGGAACACGGTCCATCATCACTGCGGCGAAACCCTGATCACCCTCATAGCCGAGGAATATCCACTCGCCCTCGGGCGCCTCGTTGACCGAAAGCCAGCGGATGCCGTGATCGCCGTCGGCAGCAACGACACGATTTGCAGAAACATAGTCGCCGCCGATCACCATGACCCGCAGATTGGGCGTGCGCCACTCCCCCTTGCGCAAATGAGCGGTGCGGTCGTGCTGAGTAAGCGAGAAGGCGTAGTCCACTCTGCGAGCCTAACCGTTGGCTTGGTTTCGATACGCCCGCGTGCCGGTTCCTGAGCGGGCCGCCTGCGGCCGTCTCGAAGGGCGGACTACTCAACCTGCCCCTTCGGGGCAAACCCCAGCTTTGCCTGCAACTCTTCGCGACCGGGCAGGTCGTCGAACCGTTGCACTTCGCCCAGCCGCACGTAGTAGAAAGCACCCGTGACCTCGGCAGGGTCGATGCCCTGGAGTTCGGCCCAGGCGAGCCGATAGATAGCCAATTGGAGCGAGTCCGCCGTTGCAGCCTTGTTGGTCTTCCAGTCCACGACTTCGAAACCCGTCGCACCGTCGGGGCCTGTGGTCTTGTAGACGGCATCGATGCGCCCGATGATCTGTTGACCACCGAGAACGAGGGAAAACGGCGCCTCGATCGCGAAGGGTTCGCTGTCGCCGTAGGGGCCCTTGGTGAAAGCGCCGATGAGGTCGGTGAGTTCCGCGTCGTCGGCGATGTCGGCATCTCCCTGGCCGGGCAGGTCGGCCGGATCGAGCAACGCCTGTTGGCCGAAGTGTGTCTCGACCCAGGCATGGAATCGGGTGCCGAAGCGTGCTGCTGTCGAGGGCTGGCGAGGCATCGGCCGGGCGAGTTCGCGCAGGAGAGTCTCCTTGTCGTCGGCCAGTCGCAGCGCCGTCGTGGCCGACAACGAAGCCGGAAGTCGCACCGTCCTGGTGGTCGAAGCAGCAGCAGCGGCCTCCGCCAGCAACGTTTCGATGTCGCCAGCGAGCGCATCGAGTCGGACGATTTCGTCGGCCTCTTCGGCCGAGCCGTTCGGTTCGGCCTGTGCCGTCGAACCGGCCATGGCCTCACGTACGAGGAGCGCAGCGTCACGACGACTGTCGAGATTGGCCAGCGACGCCGGCCACGGCACACTGTCGAGCTGGTCAAGGAAGGGATTGTTTTCTTCGTCCTCGGGCGGTGCCGCCCATACACCGGGCGCGCCGCCATTGTCCAAGAGCCAGTCGTGGGCAATGGTAAGAAACGCAGACGGCCCCCGCGATTGCTTTTGAGTGCGCCCCCACCAGTGGCCGCTGACGTGCAAGGCCCTCTTGGCACGAGTGAACGCCACATAGCCGAGCCGGCGTTCTTCATTGAGCGCGTCTGCTTTGTTGTCGGCGCGGAACTTCTTGTCGCCTTCCGTCGACCAATCGCCGATGTCCGGAATGGTGTCGCTGTCGCCCCGCAACTCAACGGGCATGACGGCGGCGTTGCTGGTCCACAGTCCACGCGACTGCCCGCTCGGGAAAACATTCGTCGCCATGAATGGGACAAACACGCACTCGTATTCGAGACCTTTGGCCTTGTGGGCGGTCAGGAGTTTGACCGAATCGGCGTCCGACGGTGCGGAGACTTCCATACCTTTGTTGAAGTCGTTTTCGGCCCCGAGGTAGGCCAGCAATCCGCGTAACGACGCATAGGAATCGGTCTCGGCATAAGACGCGATGGCATCGAGCAGGAGGGCGATGTTGTCCATGCCGTTGCCTTGCAGACCGATTTGGAGTTCGAGGTCGAGGTCGATCGCGGCAATCGCGCGGCGAGCAAAGTCGACGAGCGGATCGCCGACGTGGCTGCGGAGTCCGCGCAACATTGCGGCGAGCTGGCCGAAGCGATCGAGGGCATCGGCCGAATAGGCAAGCGAGCCCGGATCGTCGAGGGCGTCGGCGAGGGACACGATCTCGGTCGGATCGGTGCCTTCGACGGCGCGTTCGAGTTCGGCGGCAAGATCCCCGCTATCGGCGGAACCGAACGCCCGGCCACTCAATGTGGAGGCGCGTCGACCGAGAAGGGCGAGATCGCGGGGACCGATGCGCCAGCGTGGGCCGGTCAGTAGACGCAGCAGGGCCGGGTTGGCGGTCACGTCCTCGACGACTTCGAGCACGGCCAAGAGGTCCTGGACTTCGGGCTGGGAAAGGAGACCGTTCAGACCCACGACTTCGACCGGGACGCCCTTGCCCTTGAGAGCCTTGACGATGGCGCCGATTTCCTTGCCCTCGCGGACAAGGATCGCGATGTCCTTCCAGTCATAACTCGTGTGGGCTTCGACGATCTGTGCGACGACGTGGTGGATTTCGTCCTCGACTGTGTGATGGAGCGAAACTGAAACGAGCCCTTCGACGTTGCCCTCAGCGGCCCTGAGCGCACTCACGACATCGGTCGTGGCGTAATAGGCGGCGGCCAACGTGTTGGCAACCCCGATGATGGGCTGCGGGCAGCGCTGACTGACATCGAGCTTATGCAGAACGCCGCGAGAACCGTCGGACCGCGGGAAGTGTTCGAGGAACTCGGCGAGATTGCCCGAGGCCGCACCGCGCCAGCCATAAATGCCCTGGGCGGGATCACCGACAGCAGTCACGCTGTGCCCGCGCCCCGTGTCGGCGTCGCCGCCGGAAAAAAGGTTCTTGAGAAGGTCGCGTTGAGCAACCGAGGTGTCCTGGTATTCGTCGAGCAACACGACACCGAAGCGCTCGCGCAGCACCGCACCGACCTCCGGCACTGCGGCGAGTTGGGCGCCCCAGGCCATCTGGTCGGAGAAATCCATGACGCCGGCTTCGGCCTTGGCCTGGCGGTAACGGTCGACGAGATAACTCAATTCGATTCGCTTGAGGGCCGTGGAGATGCCCTTGCGATGAAGGTCGATCGGCTTTTCCACCTTTTCGAGCTCGACGATCAGATCGGCGTCGTAGGCGCGCAGGCGCGCGGTCGGGACGAGGTGTTCCGACAACTGCCCGTCGAGTCCCATGACATCTCCGATCAAGGTCGGCAGATGGGTCGAGACCTGAACGAGCGGCAAGTCATACGTTTCGATAACGCGCGCCAGCCGCTGATAACGCGAAGCATCGGAAATGATGCGCAAATCAGGCTCTATGCCCATTCGCAGCCCGTGCTCGGCGATGAGAGAACCGGCGAAGGCGTGATAAGTCGAGACGGTGGGCTCACCGGGTTCACCGTTTTCAGGTTCGCCTACGACTTTTGCCAGCGACTGGCGCACACGCTGGCCGAGCTCGGCGGCGGCTTTGTTGGTGAAGGTCAGGCCGAGGACCGTATCCGGCGCGACGCCTTCGTGACCGACAAGCCACACCACCCGCGCGGCCATGACCGAAGTCTTGCCCGAACCGGCGCCGGCAATGATGACTTGCGGCTCATCGACCGGCGCGATGATGGCTTTCAACTGCTCGGGGCTGAACGGAATCTTCAGGATCTCGCAAAGGTGTTCTTCGTCTTTAATGAGCCTCATGCGTCGCCCCCACCCAGGATCGTGCCACCTTCGGGCTGGGCTGGGCAGACGCGGCGGAAGTCGCAGTAGTCGCAAATCTTGGGACCGGGTGTGGCCGGGAAGTTTTCGTCGCGGATCGTTTGCACCGCGTGATGCAACTGATCGACGGCAAAGAAGGGTGCGCCGGGAACCGGCCGATCCTGTGGTTGGACCTTCGGAAATTCGGGAAGTTTTGTGCCGGCCTGAGTCCGCAACTGGACCAGCTCGGCTCCACCGGAGCTCGCCCCCGGCGCGATCGCGTCGACACCGCCGTTGTCGACAACAAGCTGATAAAAACCCAGTTGGGCGTATTCGGGGAGGTCTTTTTGGGCTGGTGCGGTCTTGCTCGTCTTGAGGTCGACGACATGAACTAGGCCGTCCTGGTCGAGTTCGACCCGGTCCATGGAGCCGCGAAGGACGACCTTTTCGCCGCCGATCTCCAACTCGACGTTGAACTCGTATTCGGCTTCGAGCGGCGTGCGGGCGTTGTTGGTGTGCCAATTGGCGAAACGAACGATCGCCTCATGAGCGGCGTCGCGTTCGCGGGCGCTGATCCAGGGCGCGGCGAAGTGGAGTTGATTCCACACCACGTCGAGATGTCGTTCGAGCTCCGCAGGATCAGCGATCGCGACCTTGACAGCGTCGGCGGCGATCGCATGGACGATCGAGCCGAATCCTTGCGCCGCCGACGTGCCCATGTTGCCTTTGGCCTCACGGTCGAGGAACCAGCTCAACGGGCAATCGATGATCGAACTCACAGCACTGGCCGAGAGTTTGAGCGGCTGGGCCGGATCGGCGATCGGCGTGTCGCTGTCGGTCAGGTCGAGAACGCCCCACCAACGGTCCGGATGGGCGCCGCGAGTGGCATAGGTGCCGGTGTCGGCTAGCCGCGCCAACTGATCGGCGGCCTTGGCCCTGACCAGCGGGCTCTCCGATGACTCGATGACCATGCGGAGTTCGGCGATGGCTCCGCGCAGGGACAGTGGCCTCTTGGGGCGTGTCAGCGGGCGTGCAACCCGTTTGCCGTCGATCTCGGCCGAAGGATCGTCGGCGAACGGTTCGATTTCGATCAGGAACCGTGAGGGCTGTTCGCCGCTTTCGGATGAGCTCTCGACCGCCGTGACAACCAATCGCCGTGAAGCGCGGGTGCAAGCGACATAAAACAGTCGGCGTTCCTCTGCCAGCAACGAAGCAGCCGAAGACGGATGGCCCTGGCCTGTCGGCGTCAGGCGGTCCGATTGCAGCAACGTGCCGCGATAGCGGATGTCGGGCCACTCGCCATCCTGGACACCGGCAACCACCACGAGGGGCCATTCGAGTCCCTTGGAACGGTGAGCCGTCATGAGGCGGACGGCGGATCCGCGCGCGCCGCGATCGGCGAGGGTGTCGGCCGGGATCTGTTGCGCTTCGAGTTCGGCCACGAAGTTGGCGATCGACTGTCGTTGTTGCTGCTCTTCGGCGCGGGCAGCGCGCGAGAACAGGGCGCAGAGGGCATCGAGGTCCTGGTGGGCCCGGCCGGCGCTCTCTCCTCCTGATTCGAACTCCGCGCGGAGGCGTTTCGACCAGTCGGTGCCCGACCACAAAGTCCACAGGACCTGCTCGGGAGCGACCCGATCGTTGATCTGTTGGGCCGCTTTGCGCAAAAGCGTTGCCAACGTGTTGGCGCGCGCGGCCGCCTTGACCGTGGCGTCATCGGGGTGCCCACCCAGACGCAACGACACCGGATCGCTCAGCGACTCGGCGAGGAGTTCGGCCGAGGGCCGGGGCATCCCCTCGACAGCCTTGACCGCCATACGCAGCGCACGACCGAGTCGGCGCAAGTCCGGCGCGTCCAATTGGCACAACGGGCCGGTCAGGACGGCTTCGGCCTGGTCCAGCCCGACCGGACGACCTTGGCTGATCGATTCGGCAACACGCAGGGCTCCGAGGAGAGCCCGGACCGCAGGCTCGGCGGCAAGCGGAACCTCATCGCCGGCGACTTCGACCGGAACGCCCGCCGCGGTGAACGCGCGTTGGAGTCGCGGCAACGACGCCCGACCCGAACGTACGAGGACAGCCATGTCACCCCACGGCATGCCTTGGCGGATATGGGCCTCGCGCAAAAGGAGGGCAAGGTGTTCGACTTCGGCTGCCGGTGTCGCAAACGTCTGCACTATGACTTCGCCGCCGAAGTCCGCGACGGACGTGATGTTGCGGAAATCCTCGAATACCTTGTGGTCGAGGTGGCCGCTTACGCCGATCTTGCCGATGATGGCCCGTGACGCGGCAAGAATGTTGCTGCCGAATCGGCGGGTCGACCCCAACGCCCTGATCGGCGCCGGACCCGCCGGCGTGGCGAAATCACTCGGGAAGTCGAGGATGCCGCCGACATCGGCACCACGAAAAGCATAAATCGACTGATCGGGGTCACCGACGGCGATCAGGTCGTGGCCATCGCCGGCAATCGCCTGAAGCAACTGCACTTGCAAGGGGTCAGTGTCTTGGTATTCGTCGACGACGACGAGGGAAAACCGTTTGCGGAGCACATCCTGGTGTTCGGGATCCTGCGTGATCGCGAGGGCCTGGTACACGAGATCGGAATAGTCGATCGAGTTGGTGAGAGCGGAAACTTCTGAATATTCCTGAAAGAATCGCGCGGCGGCCAGCCAGTCCTCGCGCTTGGCGGTCATCGCGACATCGGACACGTCAACGGCATCCATGCCCAGCGAACGGGCTCGGACCATGATGGCCTGCAACTCACCGGTGAAGCCGCGGGTGCGCAGAGCGGGTTGGAGACCTTTGGGCCAGGCTGAGGCTGTGGTGCCGTTGACGAGTTCCTGGATCATTGCATCCTGCTCGGGGGCGCTCAGCAGCCGCAAGGGATTGGCGTAGGACTCGGGGCCCTGGAATTCGCGCACGAGCGCATAGCAAAAGGAATGGAACGTCATCGCCGGAGCGGTCGCCGTCGTCCGGCCGAGACGGGCCGCGATGCGGGACCTAAGTTCGTCGGCCGCCTTGCGGCTGAAGGTGAGGACGAGGACTTGCTCGGGAGAGAGTCCCCGATTGTCGATGCGGTCGACGACGGCTTCGATCAGGGTCGTCGTCTTGCCGGTGCCGGGTCCGGCGAGCACCAGCAGCGGGCCGCCCGGATGATCAACAACGGCTTGCTGGCTCGCGTCAAGTTGCGGCGGTGCAAGGGGTCCCGGTTCGGGCTGCGCCAGTACATACTCGATCGACATGAGGCCATCTCACCAGACGGGGCTGACAACCGGCGTCGAGCGGTCTAAAGTCATTGTCTCCAGACCACGCATGAGCAGAACCGACAAGACCACTCGACTCAATCCCTACCTGAGTTTCAAGGGCGATGCCCGCGCATTGCCCTCATGTGCGTCGACGGCTTCGGCGTCGCCTGGATGGTCAACATCACGGGTTCAGGTTCCTGAGTAGGGCCCGTCCCACAACGCCTGTCCTATGTCGACGGCATGGCCGCCTGGGCGCATCGGGGTTTCTTCGTTCCGATAGTGCTCTTGCGCCTGGCCAAGATGGCAGCGAGGCAGGCTCCCGTCGGCACGCACGACTCGCCACCACGGGACGCCGCCACCGTCCATGGCCATGACGTGGCCAACTTGGCGCGGTCCGCCCTCGTCCAGCAGCCCTGCAATAACCCCATAGGGCAAAACCCTGCCGGCAGGAATCCGCTCGACAAGTGAAAGCACTCGCTCCGAAAAGTCCTCCGACAGGGCCATTTCAGTAGGCCGGCTGTGAGGGATCAATCTGGTTGACCCAGGCGACCACTCCTCCACCGACGTGCACGGCATCGGCGAAGCCCGCACCCTTGAGGACAGCGAGGGCCTCGGCCGAACGCGCACCCGACTTGCAGTGCAACACCACCTGTTGGTCTTGCGGCAACTGCCCGATCGCATTGCCGTTGAGGAATTCGCCCTTGGGGATCAGGATCGAGCCCGGGATCTTGTTGATCTCATACTCATTGGGTTCGCGTACGTCGACGAGGACGAAGTCCCGGCCGCCGTCGGCACGTTCCTTGAGCCAACTGGCGAGAGTCGTGACCGAGATCGTCGAGTCGGCTGCCGCATCGGCAGCTTCTTCACTGATAGCGCCACAAAACGCTTCGTAGTCGGGCATCAGTTCGGTGATCGGGGCGCCGTTGGGGTCACGGCCGATCTTGAGTGTCGTATATCGCATTTCGAGCGCGCCATAGCCCATCAGGCGGCCGATGAGCGGATCGCCGATGCCGCAAATGAGCTTGATCGCCTCGTTCACCATGATCGAACCGATCGACGCGCACAACACGCCAAGCACTCCGCCTTCGGCGCAGGACGGAACCATCCCTGGCGGCGGCGGTTCGGGGTAGAGGTCGCGGTAGTGCGGGCCTTCCTGGGCCCAGAAAACCGACGCCTGGCCTTCGAAACGGTAGATCGAGCCCCAGACATAGGGTTTGCCGAGGATGACGGCCGCGTCGTTGACGAGATAACGTGTCGCGAAATTGTCGGTGCCATCGAGGATCAGGTCATAACCGGCGAAGATACCGAGGACGTTGTCGTTCTCGAGTCGCTCTTCGTGCAGGATGACTTTCACCAATGGATTGATCTCGGCGACCGATTCGGCCGCGGACACGGCCTTGGACTTGCCAATGTCGCTCTGGCCATGGATGACCTGACGCTGCAAGTTGGATTCATCGACGGTATCGAAGTCGATGATGCCGAGAGTGCCGACTCCGGCCGCGGCGAGATACAACAGCGCGGGGCTGCCGAGTCCGCCGGCTCCGATGACAAGCACCTTGGCGTTCTTCATTCGTTTCTGACCGGTCATTCCAATATCGGGAATGATCAAGTGACGGCTGTAGCGGCGAACTTCATCAATCGTGAGTTCTGCCGCGGGTTCGACGAGTGGCGCAACCACGTCTTCTCCTCAATACGATTTGTAGATGTGCGGGTGGGCATGGGACATAACGCCACGCCTTGGTTCTATGTTCCCTGATCTGTTCGCCGTTGGCATACACCGTCCAGATGATGGGCACTACAGACTAGGATCGGCGTGTGAGTGAAGCCGTTTCCCCGTTGCGTCCCCGGACGAGCCGTTTGCCTCGCAAGGCACGACGCTCCCAATTGTTGACGGTCGCTCTCGGCGTGTTCGTCGAGCAGGGCTACCACTCGGCGTCGATGGACGAAATCGCCGACCGCGCGGGAGTCTCCAAGCCGGTCCTTTATCAACATTTCCCCGGCAAACTCGACCTTTATCTGGCGCTCCTCGAGTCCTCCGCCGACACTGTCGTCAACAGCGTGCGCGAAGCGCTTGACTCGACATCGGACAACAAACAACGCGTCCAGGCCACCATGGCGCATTGGTATAACTACGTCTCCGACGAAAGCGCGGCTTTCCGGCTGGTTTTCGAGTCGGATCTGAAGAATGAACCCTCGGTGCGCACGCAGGTCGACCGAGTCCTGCATGAGTCCGCAGCCCTGATCGCTGTGGTCATTCACGACGACACAGGCCTGCCCGAAGCATCCTCTCACCTGCTTGCTGTCAGCCTTGTAGGTATGGGGCAGGTCGGCGCGCGTTACTGGCTCGACAACAATTCGACCCTCAGCAAAGAAGAAGCAGTCCAGTTGGCCATCGGCCTTGCCTGGCGCGGCATCGGTGGCTTTCCCCGCACCGATGAAGAAAAATCGAACGCCAATGACAATGCAATTGATTAACGCAAGTGGAGAGGAATGACCGTGGAGGTCAAAATCGGTGTCCAGCACGCCGCCCGTGAATTGAGTGTCGAGACCGACAAGAGCGCCGACGAGGTGTTGTCGACGCTGAGCACCGCGATCAAGGATGAAGGCGTGTTCACCTTGTCCGATCCCAAGGGCCGCACCGTCGTGGTGCCGG
Source organism: Aeromicrobium sp. (assembly GCA_014377785.1). Taxonomy (GTDB): domain Bacteria; phylum Actinomycetota; class Actinomycetes; order Propionibacteriales; family Nocardioidaceae; genus JACMOZ01. The sequence goes on along the minus strand of JACMOZ010000023.1, from coordinate 17,320 downwards.
CCGACAAGATCGCCTATCTCTCCTTCGCCGAAGACGCCGGCCGCAAAGTTGGTTTCGGCGGCTGATCGCGACCAACGCTAGCCCGACCAAAGGGACGAATCTTGAGGGATAAGGGTTGCTGTGACAACGCAAATCGCTCAAGATTCGTCGCCTATGCGGCCAGTCCCAACTTCTCCATGCGCTTGGTGTGGGCCTCGGTGATGCGGGTGAACATGCGGCCGATGCCAGCAAGATCCATCCCCGGCCGGTCGACCGAGCCCACAAGCACCGAACTCAGGGCATCGTGTTCGGCGATAACCCTTTGAGCCTGACTCAGCGCTTCGCCCATGAGTCGGCGTCCCCACAAGGCGAGCCGGCCGCCGACACGGGGGTTCTCCCTGATCGCGCCGCGCACTTGCTCGATCACGAACTTCGAATGCCCCGTGCCGCTCAAGGTGTCGAGGACGAGTTCACGCGTGTTCTCATCGAGGTAGGCCGCGATCTCGCGATAGAAGTCGGAGGCGAGTCCGTCCCCTACATAAGCCTTGACGAGTCCCTCCAGATAATCGGCCGGTGCGGTCTGTTTGTGAAACCTTTCGAATGTCGCGGTGAAAGGCTTCATCGCCTCATAGGGATCGACGTCGAGCTCGACGAGACGATCGCGCAACTTGGTGAAGTGCCCGAACTCGGCCGTTGCCATAGCCGCGATCTCGACCTTCGTCTTAAGATCCGGCGCCATCTTCGCGTCCTCGGCAAGCCGCTCACAAGCGCTGATTTCGCCGTAACAGAGGACGCCGAGCAGGTCGACGACGCCGGTCAGATAGTTCGGATCATCGAAGACGGCGGGTTTGGGAGTCTTGGGTTTTGCCATGTTGTGAAGCGTAGCGTCAGCGGCTGTGGTGACGGACGATAGACTGCAAGCAGTTATTACCTGCAATCTCAAGATTAGAGAAGTCCCCTGACCACCTTCCGAGAACTGGGCGTCATGCCCGAAATTGTCGATGCACTCTTAGACATCGGCATCGAACACGCTTTCCCGATCCAGGAGATGACGCTTTCCGTCGCCTTGGTCGGCACCGACCTCATCGGCCAGGCGCGCACCGGGACCGGCAAAACTCTTGCCTTCGGCATCCCCGTCATTCAGCGCACCGTTGCACCACACGACGCCGACTATGACGAGCTCGTCGCCCCCGGCAAGCCGCAAGCGCTGATCGTTGCGCCCACGCGCGAACTCGCGATCCAGGTTGCCGGCGACCTCAAAGTCGCCTCAGCCAAGCGCGGCACGCGCAACCTCACCATTTATGGCGGCGTCCCGTATGAGGGCCAGCTCGACGCGCTCAAGTCCGGCGTCGACATCGTCGTCGGAACCCCCGGCCGTTTGCTCGACCTCGCCAACCGTGGCGCCCTCGACTTGTCACACGTGAAGTCGCTGGTCCTCGACGAGGCCGATGAAATGCTCGACCTGGGTTTCCTGCCCGATGTCGAGTCACTGTTGGCCAAGACGCCGGAGCTGCGCCAGACGATGTTGTTCTCGGCCACCATGCCGAGTGCGATTGTCGGCCTTGCCCGCAAACACATGCGGCACCCGATGAACATCCGTGCCGAGTCCAGCGAAGACACCCAGATGGTGCCGACCACGGCACAATTCGTCTTCCAGGCCCACGACATGGACAAGCCCGAAATCGTTGCCCGCATTCTGCAGGCCGAAGACGTCGGCCGTGTCATCATCTTCACCCGTACCAAGCGCACTGCGCAGCGCGTTGCCGACGATCTCAAGGAACGCGGGTTCCCGACGTCGCCGTTGCACGGTGACATGGCGCAAGTTGCCCGCGAAAAGGCGCTCAACCGTTTCCGCGAAGGAAAGATCGACATCCTTGTCGCGACCGATGTAGCGGCCCGCGGGATCGATGTCGCCGGGGTCTCTCACGTCATCAACTACAACTGCCCCGAAGACGACAAGACCTACGTCCACCGCATCGGCCGTACAGGCCGCGCGGGTGCTTCGGGCATTGCCGTGACGTTCGTCGACTGGGCCGATCTGGTGCGTTGGAAAATGATCAACCAGACGCTGGGCCTGCCCTTCGACGAGCCGCAGGAGACCTACTCCACATCGGAGCACCTCTATCACGACCTCGGCATCCCGCACGGCACGAAGGGTCGCATCGTCGATCCCACGCCGGTCGCAAAGGAAGACCGGAAGCCGGCCCAGAGCCGCGACAGCAAGAGTCGCGACGGTCAAGGCCGCAACAGCCAACGCCGCGGTGGCGAAAAGCCGCGTGCGGACGCCGTGCGCTCAGATAAGGGCCGCAGCGAAGGCCAGAGCCAGCCCCGTCAGCGCAATCGCAGTCGCACACGTAGTGGATCTCCGGTCAACAAGACGGAGTAGCACCAACAGAAGCCCCCGGTGGTCGCGGGACGCTCGGTGAACGAGTTCCTGGACCGGCGGGGTTTTTCAGGCGAGTACGACGACCTTGGTGCCGACGGGCGCAAAACCCCAAAGCGCGATGGCGTCGGGCCGCTCTTGCCGGATACAGCCCGAGGATAGCGGCGTGCCCAGTTGGGCTTTCGTCTGCAACAAGGAGCCGGCGTTGCTCACCGGGATGTCGTGGAATCCTATGGGCGCGTTTTTGCCCGAAGTGAACTGCACGAAGTATTCCATGTGGCTCTCGTAGTCATAAGCCGTCGCATTGCGGATATGCGACTCCACAGCGTAGGTACCGGCGTTGAGGTTGTCGGTGATGCTGCCCGACACCCTGTAGGTGCGGTCGATGATGCCGTTGTCTTTCACGAGCCACACCCGCTGCTCCGATTGCGAGAACACCACGCGTTTGCCGGTGCCGGAGGACTTCGGCAATGCATCGCTGATGGCCTTGGCCTTGGCGGCGAGCGCTGACGCGGAGTCTCCCTTTGCGCCAGATTCGGGAACTGTGAGGATCGCCAGATCGGACGCCCCCAAGGAGGAAGCCGGAATTTGAGAGCCCCCCTCCGTGCGGGGAAACAAGCCGATGCCAGCGGCGCCGACGAGAACCGTGACGGCTAAGGCAACAAAGAAGAAACCCGCACGGCCACGTTGCCTGACCAGGCGATAATTGCCGACCTTGCCAGCGCCTTCGCGTGCCTCCCGCGCGCTCACTGCGCGTCGACGAGGCTCATACCGACTGGACACAGCCTCTACCTTAGTCTCCAACGGCCCATCTTTTCAGGACTCAACCGTTAAGTAGGCCTGCGGCGCTCAACCGCTCAGGCTCAGCCCTTGAGCAGGCTAGCGGCTACCTGCCGATAGGCCTCGGCACCCTTGTGGGTCCTGGAGGTGCCCAGGATCGAGCGACCGATCGCCGGCGCTTCGGCAAAACGGATCGTCTTGGGGATAGGCGGCGTCACGACCGGCAGGTCGTACGTCTCGCGGATCGCTTCAAGGACGGCCTGTGAATGCTTGGTACGGCCGTCGAACATGGTCGGTAAGACGCCTACAATTTTGAGCGACGGATTGATGTATTGCTTGACGTCGTGGATGGTGTCGAGGAGCTGTCCGACCCCACGGTGCGACAACGTTTCGCATTGCAGCGGGATGAGGACCTTTGTGGCCGCGGACAACGCGCCGACCGTGAGGACGCCGAGCGTCGGCGGGCAATCGATGATGATCCAGTCGTAGTCTTCGGCCACCTTGTCGAGCGCGACCCGCAACCGCTGCTCGCGGCCGGTGCGGCTGGCGAGTCCCTCTTCGGCTTGGGCCAGCGTGATATTGGCCGGCAACAGATGCATACCGTCATCGGTCACCACGATTGCGTCGTCGGGCTTCCTGGTGCCAAGCAGAACCTCGGCAACTGTGACATCCAGGTCCTCGGGATCGATGCCCAGTGAGAACGTCAGGCAGCCTTGCGGATCGAGGTCCACGAGCAAAACGCGTTGCCCCCGTTCGATGAACGCCGCGCCGAGCGAAGCGACAGTGGTCGTCTTGGCCACACCGCCTTTTTGGTTGGCTACTGCGAGCGTCGTCGTCATGTCGCACATTGTGCCAGCACGTCGGCGACGCCTCCCTTCGGACGGCAACGACACGTTTGCCATGCTTGTCGCATGACTCCGCCCTCGCCCATGACTCCGCCCCCGCCAATGACACAGCGCGCACTCATCACTGGAGCAACCGCAGGAATCGGAAATGCCTACGCCCGCGAACTTGCGAAGCGGGGCTATGACCTCATTATCGTGGCGCGAGACACTGAAAGACTTGAGAAGATTGCAGCGGATCTCATAGCAAAGCATCACGTCGGAGTCGACGTCATCACCGCTGATCTGGCTACCGTCGACGGCGTACAAAATGTCGCCAATGCGCTGACCGACACCGCCAAACCCGTTGGTCTGCTCGTCAACAACGCCGGGTCGTCGCTCGTCGGCTGGTTCGGCACGACCGACATCGTCGATGAGGACCATCAGCTCGATCTCATGGTGCGGGCACCGATGCACCTCTGCGATGCGGCGATCAAGTCGATGACAGGTCGCGGCCGCGGCCAGATCATCAACGTCGCAAGCGTCGCCGCGTTCACTCCGCGCGGCACCTATTCGGCGCACAAAATGTGGATCGTCAACCTCAGTCGCTGGCTCAACCTTCAGTATGCCGACGCCGGCGTCACTGTCATGGCGCTCTGCCCCGGATTCACCCATACCGAGTTCCACCAGAGAATGGGCGCCTCGATGGACGACATCCCGCGTTGGATGTGGCTCAAAGCCGACAAGGTGGTGAAGTCATCCCTGAGGGATCTGGCGAAGCATAAAGCCATCTCGATCCCGTCGATCCGCTACAAAGTCCTCGCCATGCTGGCGCAATATCTTCCCTCGTCAATCGTCGCCCGTATCGCAAAACGGGGTCGCTGACATGAGCATCCCTCGAACCTTGGCGCTTCCCGACGGCGTCGAGGCCGTCACCATTGACACTGCACGAGGGCCTTTCGCCGCTCACAATGCTGCTGCTGTCGGCGAGATCCGTGGCCACGTTCTGCTGATTGCGGGCTGGACCGGGAGCAAGGAGGACTTCACCCCGATTCTGCCGATGCTGGCAGCAGCCGGTTTCCATGCAACGTCTTACGATCAGCGCGGCCAGTTCGAGACGCCCGGCAAAGCCGGCGACGACTACTCCCTCGATGGTTTTGCCGCCGACGCGCTCGCCGTTCGTGCGGCATCGGGTCACGGGGCCAGTCATCTGCTCGGCCATTCCTTCGGCGGACTCGTCGCGCAGACGGCCGCTATTGCCGGCAATGGTGTCTGGCAGAGCCTGAGTCTGTTGTGCAGCGGCCCTGGCGCCCTCAGCCGCACCGAGGAGGAGGCCAGACCGCTGACATTGCTCGTCGGCGCAATCGGCCACGTGCCACTGGCTGACATCCACAAATACCGCGAACAGATGGCCGGGTTCCAGCGTCCACCGGAGGTCGCCGCCTTCCTGGCCACACGCTTTGAATCCAATTGCCCCGAGTCGCTCAAAGCCATGACACAGCTACTCATCGACGCACCCGACCGCCTCGACGAGGTCGCCGCCCTTCCCTTGCCGAAATGGGTCGGCCGCGGCAAGAACGACGACGCCTGGCCTCACGATGTGCAGGCCGAGATGGCCAAACGACTTGGGGTCGAGATCGCCATCATCCGTGCCTCGGCACACTCCCCCGCGGTCGAAAATCCCGAAGAATTATCCGAAGCCCTGCTCAAGTTCTGGGCCTGAACGCCGGAACTTTCAGCCGACGTGGCGGGGTTTGCGGCCCCGCAGCTTCTGGAACTGGTTGTACGCGGTGGTGTTGCAGCCCAAGTCGAAATCAATCTTGCCGGTCCCGTGATAATCACTCGATCCGGTTTGCACGAAGTCCAGTTCGCGGGCGATCTGGCGCAGGAGCGCGCGATCTTCCTGATCGTGGTCATTGTGATCGATCTCGATGCCGCTGAGTCCGGCCTCCCGGAGCTTGGCAAACATCGAGGCGGTCAGGACCTTATGACTCCCCCGCGACCAGGGATGAGCAATGACAGCGACGCCCCCGGCGGCGTTGAGCAGGCCGATCGCGCCAAAAAGATCAGCGGCATAACGATCGACATAAGCTGCCTTGCCGGGCATGAGGAAACGATCGAAAGCCTCATTACGACTGGCGACCACACCGAGTTCTATGAGGGCGTCGGCGATATGGGGCCGTCCCATGGCGGCGGCATTGCCTGACCAGCGGCGAACGTCTCTGGCCTCGATCTCGATGCCGAGTCCGCGCAGTCGTTCCAGTGTCGCCGGCAGCCGTGAATTGCGCCCGTCGATGACACGCCTGAGTTCCTCGACGAGTGGTCCATTGTTGGGGTCGAATTCATAGCCCAGCAAATGGATGCTCTTGCCATCGAGTCGACACGAAATCTCGATACCTTTGACGAGTTCGATGCCCACGCGTTTGGCCGCTTTGCTCGCTTCGCGCCAACCATCGGTGCAGTCGTGATCGGTAAGGGCGACAACGTCGAGCCCCGCGGCTTTGGCGTTCTCGATCAGCTCGGTGGGGCTGTCCGTGCCGTCCGAGCGATTGGAATGAGTATGCAGGTCGATTCGCACGCGCCCAGACTACCGAGCGACGGCGGCGACCGAAGACGCTGGCTATCGAGGACTCAGGGCGCGAGATTCCAGCGCTTCACGACCGGCGTCCCGCGATCGAAGGCAAGCACCGAAATGGTCCCCGTATCGAGGTCGAAGATTCGACCGTCCACGACGTCCAGACCGAGCCAGCGCGCCGCCAACACCCGCAAGGAGTGGCCGTGCGCGAAGACCAGGGTCTTGCCGTCAGCGGCACGGGCTCGCGCGACAACGCGATCGAGTCGTTCACCCACCTGCCCGGCGCTTTCGCCGCCGGGACTCCGGTGCGTCCACACAGTCCAGCCGGGCACTTTTTCGCGGATTTGAGGCGTGGTCAATCCCTCGTAGTCGCCATAAGCCCATTCGGCTAGATCTTGGTCGACCTCCGCATCGGGGAATCCCGCGAGTGTCGCCGTCACTCGGGCCCGTTTGCGCGGGCTGGCGAGCACCTGGCCGAAGTCGATGTCGGCAAGGGGCGACGTCAAGGTGTGCGCCGAAGCCACACCGGACTTGGTCAGTTCGAGCTCGGTGACCGAAGTATGTTGACCGCTGGCGCTCCACGCGGTTTCGCCATGGCGCACGAGCCAGAGCTCGTCTTCGCCGGCCACGATCATTGCGCCGCGACGTCAGTCCCGGGCCAGTTCTTGTCCGGCACCGGCACCGGGCGCCCGGGCTGTTCGCCACCGCGCTCTTCGAGGTAATTGTCCTTGGGGACCATGACTTTGCGCTTGAAGATGCAGACGATTTTACCGTCCTGGTTGTAGCCGATCGTTTCGACATATACGACACCACGATCGTCCTTGGACTTGCTCTCCCACTTGTCCAGAACTGTGGTCTGCCCGTAAATCGTGTCGCCGTGAAACGTCGGCGCGACGTGGCGCAACGATTCGACCTCGAGGTTGGCGATGGCCTTGCCCGAAATATCGGGGACGCTCATACCCAACAGCAGCGAATACACATAATTGCCCACGACAACGTTCTTGCCGAACTGGGTCGTCTTTTCGGCATAATTGGAGTCCAGGTGCAACGGATGATGGTTCATCGTCAGTAGGCAAAAAAGGTGGTCGTCGTATTCGGTGACGGTTTTGCCGGGCCAGTGCTTGTAGGTGGCGCCGACCTCGAACTGTTCATACGATCGTCCGAACTGCATCAGAGATCAACTTTCTTGCCGGGCATGGCGACCAACAGTTCCTGCGCCTTGGCGAGAAGTTTGTGCTCGACGAGGACCTCGTATTTGGTGGCGACAACCTGCTTGACCGAACTGAAGTCACGCTGGCCACGCGTCGCGGCATAACCGATGAGCGCCCACACGAGGCCGAAGACCAGACCCATCAAGACGGTGCCGAGGATCGTGACAATGCTGTTGTTCATGTCGGAGAACAAGCTGAAGATCAGGCCGATCAAGAGGCCCAGCCAAGCACCCGATGCGGCGCCCGCGCCGGCAACACGACCCGTTGTCAACCGACCCGTGACGCGCTCGACCTGCTTGAGGTCAGTACCGACGATGAGGCAGTTCTGCACCGGGAACTCGTTGTCGGACAGATAGTCGACAGTCTTCTGCGCCTCGGCATAGTCGCCATAGGTGCCGATCGATTGCGGATAGTCCAGAGAGAAATCAAGAACTGGTTTTGCCATGTTTTTCGCTCCTTAGAGTTTGTAGTCTTCGAGGAGGCGGCGGCCGATAATCATCCGCTGGATGTCGGCCGTGCCCTCACCGATGAGCAACATCGGCGCTTCACGGTAGAGGCGCTCGATTTCGTATTCCTTACTGAAACCGTAGCCGCCGTGGATCCGGAATGAGTCTTCGACGACTTGCGAGCAATATTCGCTCGCAAGATATTTCGCCATACCCGCTTCGAGGTCGTTGCGACTGCCACCATCTTTCTTGCGGGCCGCGATGACGACAAGAGCATGGGCGGCCTCGACCTTGGTGCCCATCTCCGCGATGCGGAAAAGCACGGCCTGATGCTCGGCGATCTTCTTGCCAAACGTCTCACGCTGCTGGGCGTATGACACGCCGAGCTCGAAAGCTCGGTTGGCCACGCCGACAGCGCGGGCGGCGACGTTGACACGGCCGACCTCGACGCCGTCCATCATTTGGTAGAAGCCCTTGCCGGGTATGCCACCGATGATCTGATCGGCCGAAATGTTGTGGCCTTCGAAGATCATTTCGGTCGTGTCGACGCCTTTGTATCCCATCTTCTCGATCTTGCCGGGGATGGTGACGCCCTGAGCAGTCTCGCCGAAGCCCGGTTCCTTCTCGACGAGGAACGTCGTCATGTTCTTGTAGACCGAGTCCTGGCCTTCGTCGGTCTTGACGAGGACCGCTACGAGGTTGGCCGAGCCGCCATTCGTGAGCCACATCTTTTGGCCGGTGATCGTGTAGGTGTCGTCGTCATTCAAGACCGCCTTGGTCTTGATCGCCGCGACGTCGGAGCCGCAACCGGGCTCGGACATCGAGAAGGCGCCACGGGTTTCGCCGGTCGCCATCTTCGGCAGATATTTCTGCTTCTGTTCATCGGTGCCGTGGTGCATCAACATGTAGGCAACTATGAAATGCGTATTGATGACGCCGGAGACGCTCATCCAGCCTCGCGCGATCTCCTCGACGACGAGGGCATACGTCAACAGGGATTCGCCAAGCCCACCGAACTCCTCAGGGATCATCAGCCCGAAAATGCCAAGATCCTTGAGCCCTTCGACGATCGCGGTCGGATATTCGTCCTTGTGCTCGAGCTCGGTCGCGACGGGGATGATCTTCTCGTCTACGAACTTGCGAACAGTCTTGAGGATTTCTTCCTGGATGTCGGTCAGACCATCAGTGGTAACGAGACGACCCATGGTGGGCTCCTATGGCGTAGCAGGGATGAGCGGTGGCAGTTCTTAATTCAGGCGGTGCCTATTCAAGGCTGGCGTTGGCGCGTATGAGGTCGGCATCGAAGTCGACCTCGATGGCAGGGTATTGCGAAATGTCGATCGGCTTGACCTTGAGACCGTCTTTGTCGATCGCGAGTTCGATGCCCCGCTCGAAGTAGTCCAGGTCATCGCACTCGATGAGCCGGCCAATGAGGGCGGCCTTGTCACCGGCCGCGATGTAGTTGATACCCACCGCTTCGCCGAGTCCACCAACGACTGTTTTGGACAGTGCGTCGATGAAGCCGTCGGCATCGAGGGTGTATTTGACCTCTTCCTCGGCGACGGATTCGGTGTTGACCGAGACGAAGCTCTGATCGGCGTCGATCGACGCTGAGAGCAGGCCGAGGAGTTCGGGATGGAACACGACGTCGCCGTTGAGCCACAAGACACCCAGTTTGCCGGTGTGTTGCAGTGCGGCCAGCAGGCTTTTGCACGTGTTGGTCGTGTCGTAATAAGGGTTGTAGACAAAGACGAGGTCGGGATTTTCTTCGATGACCCAGTCGAGTTTGTAGCCGACTGCGGCGGTGATGCGAAGGTCCTTGGTGAATGTGCTCCGCAGATTGCTGATCTGGCGACGCATGATGGTTTCGCCAGAATCGAGCTTGGTCAGTGGTTTGGGATGCGGACGGCCGAGCCTGGTCCCCATACCGGCGGCAAGGATGACGGCTTCGAAGTTCGGCATGCGCCCCACTAAGGATTGAGCAGAATCTGCTTTGGGTATTGACCCGCCGACTCTATCGAGAAGGGCGCCCCACGTCTCTATCGCCCTGGGGTGAGATTGGCCACGCCGCGCTGTCCAGGGGGTGCTACTCGGCCAGCACGACCTCGGCCGGCGTCTCTTGTCTCCGCGCGGCGACAACACAGAGACCGGCCAGAATCAGGACCAGCCCGACATACACGCCCCACGACGGGGTTTGGCCGAGAAAGAGTCCGGCGAGCAAAGCCGCGCCGGGCACTTCGAGCAGAATGAGGAGCGAAATGACCATCGGGCTCATCACCGCGAGCAGATGATTGAGCAACGAATGACCCAGCAATTGCGCCGAAACAGTCACTGCAGCGATCAGGAGCCACGACGTGGCGCTGAAGCCGGTGAGCGGTATGCCGAAGATCAGGGCGGCAGATGCGAGCAACACGGCACAGAATCCATAACAAAGGAGTGTGTATGCCGTTGTCGACAGCGTCTTGCGTACTTCGTTGCCGACCACGAGATAGAGAGCGGCGAACAGTCCGCCGAGGATGGCGAGCGCGTCACCGGTGATCGCCCGACCCGACAACGCGAAATCGAAACCGGAGATGACGAGGACACCGCTGATCGAGACGCCCATGCCGACAACTACGGCCGTCGTAGGTTTGGCGCCCTTGATCCGGTCAATGAGGACAACCCAGATGAGTTGGGTTGTGACCAGAGCGGTCGCCGCGGCGACGGAAGTCAGCTTGAGGGCTGAGACCCAGGCCGCGAAATGCGCCGCAAGCATCGCACCGGCGAGAGCCGACATCAACCATTGACGGCCATTGAGTCCACGGAGCTCGCCGCGATTGCGGGTCAACGCGAAAGGCGCGATCAGTGCCGCCCCACCCGCGTTGCGCCACAACGCGATGGCCAGAGCCGGCGCGGCGGTGGCCGCCATGAGCGGTCCCGACGCCGAAACGCCGAGAACGGCGATCACGGCAAGGAGGATGGGCACTGCCCAAGGCTAACCGGCAAGATGTGGGCACTCCCCGGGGGTCAAGGGCCCGATAACCCCCGAAACCTGCCCACATCTCGGGGTGGAACTAGCCCCAGGTCGTTTCGAGTTCGGCAAGGGCCGTCTCGAGGTGCGTGAGCAATCGCTGCAAGTGCGGGACGCTCTTGCGGCAACCGATGATGCCGAAGTCGAGGTATTTGTCGCGACTGCACAACGTGATGTTGATGGCCTGACCATCAAGCACGATCGACACGGGATACAGTCCGTCGAGTTTCGCGCCGTTGAAGAACATTTCGTTACGGGGTCCCGGAACGTTCGACACGATGACGTTGAACGCCGGGTTCGTGTATTTCACGAAGCCCGGGACCGGTGTCAGCGCCAGGGGCAACATCTGGATCGCCGAGAAAGCAAGGATCTGCATCGGTGAAAGTCCCGACAGGATCTTTTTCGCCTGCCGCGAGGAGTAGGCGATCTCTTCAAGGCGGGTCGAACCGTTTTCCTGATCGGTCGCCAGATTGACGATGATGGCGCCGACCGAGTTGCCGCCGCTTTCCTTGCCCGCAGACTCGGCCCGCAAGGCCAAAGACACCGGCACCATGGCCGTCATCGGCTCATCGGGCAGCGCGTGCTGCTCGAGGAGATAGTTGCGCAACGATCCGGACACCATCGCGAGCACCACGTCGTTAAGCGTCGTCCCCGAGGATTTGGCGACCCGCTGGATGCGTTCTATCTCCCAGGACTGGGCGGCAAATCTACGCGCTCCGCCTACCGGGCCGTTGAGCATCGTCTTGGGGGCACCCGGGAGAGTGATGTCGCCGTCGCGGAGAATCTGGTTGACGATCTTGAACGAGGCGGGCGCAATGCCGGCCACGTCAGCGGCAACATCCAGACCGGCACGCAATAGTCCCATCGGGTTGAATCCGCCACCCTCCCTGGGCTCCTTCTTCTTGCCCGGCTGGATCGCCCACGGGGGCACGCAGTCCATTTTGGTTGGATCTTCGCTGAGTGCATTTTGCATGAGCCTCAACGCCGCTACACCGTCGACCATGGAGTGGTGGATCTTGCTGTAGACCGCGATACGGCCGTCTTCGAGGCCCTCGATGACGTGCGTTTCCCAGAGCGGGCGGTGCCGGTCGAGCAATGCACCGTGCCAGCGCGAAGTCAGTTGCAACAGCTCGCGGATGCGGCCGGGATTGGGGACCGCCGAATGGCGGATGTGATAGTCGAAGTCGATGGTGTCGTCAGACATCCACCAGGTATTACCCAGTGACCCAACGGGTTCGGCGGGACGCTTGCGGAAGGTCGGTGAGACGTTGTCCGTCTGGCGGAATGCATCCAACATCTGGCGCACATATTCGGGGCCGGAACCCTCAGGAGGTACGAAAAGCTGCAGGCTGCCGACGTGCATCGGATGTTCACGAGATTCGGCCAGCAGAAACATCGAGTCCGTGGGTGGCATGAACGACATGTGTTTATCCTTGCCCATGTTGGGGTACCTCCGCGATACGCTAACGACGAAGTGTGGCGCAAGTCACTCGGGGTGAATAGCTCGTGAAGAGTTCTTCGCATAGCTGGGAGGGACTTATGGGTTCGCACTTGTCTTTGGCAGTCGATCCGCAATTTTTCAAAGGCATGAGTACACAGTCGAAAATACTCGGCCTGGGATTGCGCCTCACGGTGCGTCCGATTCTCGGCGTGTGGGCTCGACTCCCCATTCAGGTCTTGCCGCCAAACTTGATCGACCACGTGGCACGGCTGCTCCCAGTGCATGAAGGGACCATGTGGCGCAGCGTCGATCTCGTCAATTGCCCGAGCGAATGGCTCCAGGCCAAGGGCGTCGACGACATCCTCACCGGCAACGAGCAGGCGATCCTCTACTTCCACGGCGGCGCGTTCCTGACGTGCGGCCTCAACACGCACCGACGGCTCGCCTCGCGCATTTCGTATGCGGCCAAGCAGCCTGTCCTCAACGTCGGTTACCGGCAAATGCCCAACGAACCGATCGTCAGCACTATCGCCGATTGTGTCGACGGTTTCCGCTGGCTGATGGATCAGGGTTACAAGCCGGAGAACATCACCGTTGCCGGCGATTCGGCCGGGGGTTACCTCGCCTTCAGCGTCGCCCGTGCCGTCATCGACAACGGATGGGGCAGTCCGGCCGGTGTCGTGGCGATCTCGCCCCTCCTCGACATGGATCCGACCGGCAAGTTGAGCCACCGCAACGCCAACCGCTGCCAGGTTTTTCCCGCTCACGCCATCGCCCGGTTGACCAATGTCGCCGATCGGCTCGAGGTCAAGCACGGCGTGTCCGGTCGGCGGGTATGCCCGGTCAACATGGAGATGTCGGACCTTCCGCCGAGCCTGATCCACATCGGATCGCACGAAGTGCTGATGGCCGATGCCGAACTGATGGCCAACCGTCTTGTTTCCGCGGGAGTCCCCTGCGAGCTGCAGGTCTGGGACCGACAAGTGCATGTCTTTCACGCGGCCGCCGCGTGGCTCCCCGAAGCACGCGTTGCGATCGAGGAGATCGGCAAGTTCGTCCTCGGTCTGGCCGAACGCGAAGTCGCCTATGCACCCGCCGTTAAGGCCTCCCGCAAGGTCGGCGCGCGAAAGATTTCGAGCGTAGTCTGAACCTATGGTCGACTTTCCCGAGGCACTCGTCGCCGAATTGGCTAAAAAATCCAGTGTGGTCTGGGTGACGTATGCCGGTCACTCACACCCCGTGTGGCACGAATGGGTCGGCGACGCGGTGTGCGTGGTGGCCAACGGCGACGAACAACCCCTCCCCGGCATCGAGAAGCAATCGACCGTAACGCTGGTGTTGCGAAGCAAAACCAACCGTCATCTGGTGGCAGAAGCCGAGGCCGCTGTGGAGTTGCTCGCGCCCGTATCCGAACAATGGGATGTCATCACGACCACTCTCAGGACCGGCCGGCTCAACGTCCATGACCGGGACAACGCGATCGACCGTTGGTCCCGCAACTCACAAGTGGTGCGCCTCGTCCCTACCGGCGTTGTGAGGCTCGCCGAAGACGTCCCGACCGAAATCGGCCAATCAGTGCCTCATTTGGCACGCCGATGAAGCCCGGCGCCAGCGGAACGGGCGAAGAACAGGTCCACGTCGTCAGCCCCAAAGAGTCCGCTGCCGGTGTCACCGGGGTGTTGGTAGCCCTCCAACGCAGCGTCGCCCAGATGGGTTTGAGGCGTACGGCCAAAACCCTTCTCAAGCTCAATCAGGCCGACGGCTTCGACTGCGTGAGTTGCGCTTGGCCCGATCCGGACCCCGAGCACCGTCAGACGGCCGAGTTCTGCGAAAACGGGGCCAAAGCCACTGCAGAGGAAGCCACCAAAAAGCGGGTAACGCCGGAGTTCCTGGCCAACCACAGCATCGCCGCCCTCGACAGTCATGACGAATACTGGCTTGGTCAGCAGGGTCGCATCACCGAGCCATTCATCAAAAGGTCCGGCAGCAGTCATTACGAAGCCATATCCTGGGACGACGCGAACTCGCTCATCGCGACTTACCTCAACGGGCTCGCGAGCCCCGACGAGGCTATCTTTTACACCTCTGGGCGCGCCTCCAACGAGGCTGCCTTCCTCTATCAGCTGTTCATCCGGGCTTTCGGCACCAACAACCTGCCCGATTGCTCCAACATGTGCCACGAGTCGACAAGCGTGGCTCTTGCCGAATCGATCGGTATCGGCAAGGCAAGCATCAATCTCCGCGACATCTATGACGCCGAACTTATAGTTTTAGCCGGTCAGAACCCGGGCACGAATCACCCACGAATGCTTTCGGCCCTCGAAACCGCCAAACTCCGCGGCGCCAAGATCATCTCGATCAATCCGCTTCGCGAGGCCGGCCTCGTCAACTTCCGCAATCCACAGAAGCCGCGCGGTGTTGTCGGCAAGGGCACCGATCTCGCCGACCTGCATTTGCCGATCAGGATCAACGGCGACCTCGCGTTCTTCCAGGCCGTTGGTTCGCTCCTCGTCGAGTGGGATGCTCTCGACCATGACTTCATCAACACCCATACGACCGGTTTCGACGCGTGGGCCGAGCACATGCGTCAAGTCGACTGGGGCTTCGTCGAGTCGACGACGGGTCTGAGCCGCGCCCAGATCACCGAAGCCGCCGAAATGATCCGTGATTCCGGCGCCACGATCTACTGCTGGGCGATGGGGCTGACCCAACATCACAACTCGGTCGCGACGATCAAAGAAGTCGTCAATGTCGCGCTCGCTCAGGGCAACATCGGCAAACGTGGCGCGGGTTTGTGCCCGGTGCGCGGTCATTCCAATGTTCAGGGCGATCGGACGATGGGCATCTGGGAGAAGCCTCCCAAGCATTTCCTCGATGCGCTCCAGAAAGAGTTCGGCTTCGATCCGCCACGCGAACACGGCCTTGACACCGTCGATGCGATCCGCGCCCTCCGCGACGGCAAAGCCCAGGTCTTCGTCGGGCTCGGCGGCAACTTCATCCAGGCCGCGCCCGACACCGGCGTCACCATCGAAGCGATGCGCAAGGCGAGCCTGACGGTCCAGATCTCGACCAAGCTCAACCGTTCACATCTCGTATGCGGTGATGTCGCCCTGATCCTGCCGACGATGGGGCGCACCGAGAAAGACATGCAGGGCGGCATCGAACAATATGTCAGCGTCGAAGACACCATGTGCTCGGTTCACGCTTCGCGTGGGCCTCTCGAACCAGCGAGCAAACATTTGCGATCCGAAGTCGCCATCGTGGCGGGGATCGCCGAAGCGACGCTGGGCTATCGTCACGGCATCGACTGGGCTGGCATGCGCGCCGACTACGGCAAAATTCGCGATCACATTTCGCACGTCGTGCCGGGCTTCGCCGACTACAACTCCAAGGTCGATCGTCCCGGCGGGTTTGTCCTCCCTCACCCGCCGCGCGATTCGCGAACCTTCACCACCAAATCAGGCCTCGGTGAATTCGTCACTTCTCCCATTGAGGCGCTTCAGGTCCCAGAGGGTCACTTGTTGTTGCAGACTCTTCGGAGCCACGATCAGTTCAACACGACGATCTATGGGCACAGCGACCGCTACCGCGGTATCAAGGGCGGTCGCCACGTCGTGTTCATTCATGCCGATGACATCACCGGACTCGGCTTCGCCGACGGCGATTTTGTCGACCTCGTTGCCCGCTGGGAAGACGACGACGTGGACCGGGTTGCCCAAAATTTCCGCCTCGTGGCTTATGACACTCCACGCGGCTCGGCGGCGGCCTACTATCCCGAAACCAATCCGCTCGTGCCGCTCGACTCGACCGCGATCGGCAGCAACACCCCGACCTCGAAGTCGGTCATCGTGAGTCTCGTGCCCGCGGGCACGGCGCGTACGGCGACTTTGAGGCAGTTGTCACAGTCGCCCGTCGGCGCCGACGACGGCCACAAGGCCTACCCCGAACCGCAACATTTGTCCTGAGGGGTCAGAAATGCTGATGCCATTGCGCCCATACGGGTCGCTACGATGCAGCATCTTCAGTTGGGTGTCGGTGTGATGGGTTAGGCGTTCATCCGCCGATGTAGGACATCTCGATTTTCTTCTCGCCGGTCGCACGAAGATCCCGGGTCTTCGCACTGCGCAACTCTGAATAACGGTCTGTGCGCTCTCGCCAAATGTGGGCCATGACGGTTGAGAGCTGTTCGTCCGAGCATCCACCGCGCATCAAGGCACGCAGATCATGACCGTCCGTCGCGAACAGGCATGTGAACAGCTTGCCATCGGTCGAGACCCGCACCCGTGTGCAGGACTGGCAGAACGACTGGGTGACGCTCGAGATCACCCCGATCTCGCCGCTGCCATCCCGATAACGCCATCTCACCGAGGTCTCGCCGTTGTAGTTCGGCGCGACCTCCTCCAGGGGCAGTTCGGCGTTGACGCGGCTGATGACCTCGGCCGAGGGCACCACCTCGCCCATCTTCCAGCCATTGCTGGCGCCAACATCCATGAACTCGATGAAACGCAAAATGTATGGCGAACCCTTGAAGTGGCGTGCCATCGCCACAATGTCCTGATCATTCTGGCCGCGCTTCATCACCATGTTGATCTTGATCGGACCGAGGCCAACCTCATGGGCAACGTCGATGCCATGCAAGACCTTCGCAACGGGGAAGTTCACGTCGTTCATGGC
>JACMOZ010000231.1 GCA_014377785.1 Aeromicrobium sp. | reverse complement strand
TCAATCCACCGATCGGGATTGGGATCTAGCGGCGCGTTAAACGGAGAATGCCCGTCTTATCAGGGAAAATTGTACTTACCACAGAACAATTCGACTGATTCAGAAGGGCATCTCGTAGATGCAAGTTTCGCACACCACCCGCGCCGTGTCCGCGTCATTCGATGACGCCAACCTCGTGTCGTCTGCGGGGTTGGTGCCGGCGATGAAACTGGCCGAGAAGGCCGGCCTGCGGCACCTGGCTGACAGGTGGTTGAGCGTGCCCACGGACAAGGGCGCCCACGCCGGGCTGAAAGTCGTCTCGCTGATCGCCGGGATGGTGGCCGGTGCGGACTCCATCGACGATATGGCTGTGCTCCGCCACGGCGGGATGCGGAAGCTCTTTGCCCACCTCTATGCCCCCTCGACGCTCGGGTCGTTCTTGCGCACGTTCACGTTCGGCCATGTGCGTCAGCTTGATGCGATCGCGTCCCGATTCCTGATCAGTCTCGCCGGGTTGAGCCGGCTGATCATCCCCGAACCTGACGGTGACTACGTGTTTCTGGACGTGGACGACACCATCATCGAGGTCCACGGGCACCAGAAACAAGGCGCCAGCTTCGGCTACTCCGGGGTGCGGGGGCTGAACGCGATCCTCGCCACGCTGAAGACGGTCACCGGCGCCCCGATCATCCTCGCCCAACGCCTCCGCCGGGGCGCCGCCTCGTCCCCGCACGGTGCGACCCGGCTGATCCGGGACGCTCTCACCACCCTCCGACGCCTGCCCGGGATGGCCGCCGCCCGGATCTTGTTCCGCGCGGATTCCGCGTTCTACACGTTCGCGGCCATCCACGCCGCACTGTCCGGCGGCGCGGACGTCTCCGTCACTGCCCGCCTCGATTCCGCCGTCAGGAAGCGCATCGCGGCCATCCCGGCGACCGGGTGGACGCCGATCAAGTACACGCACGCGATCTTCGACGAGGACACCCGAACCTGGATCTCCAACGCTGAAGTCGCCGAGATTCCCTACACCGCGTTCACCTCACGGAAAAAGTCGGACCACATCCCCGGCCGCCTCATCGTGCGTCGCATCCCGGAACTGAACAAGCACAAACTCGCCGGCCAGACCACGCTCTTCGACCTGCACCGCTTCCACGCGTTCTTCACCACCAGCACCCTGGACACGGTCACCGCCGATAAAACCCACCGCGCCCACGCGGCCATCGAACTCGTGAACGCCGACTTGAAGAGCAGCGCCTTGGCCCACATGCCCTCCGGTGTTTTCGCGGCCAACGCGGCCTGGCTGGTCCTGGCCGTGATCGCCTTCAACCTCACCCGCGCCGCCGCGGTGACCGCCGGCACCGGTCTGGCCCGGGCAACGACCGCGACCATCCGCCGGAAACTGATCAATATCCCCGCGCGGATCGCTTCCTCCGCCCGGCGCATCATGCTGCACCTGCCCGAGAACTGGCCCTGGGAAACCGGCTGGACACACCTCTTCAACCACGCCTTCGCCCCGCCGAGCCCCATCCCAACCTGACCTGCCAGCCCCGGCTCGACACGACATAGAACCCCAGTGGAACAACACGAGCAGCGAGGCTCAGCGCACAACCACGCCCCAGCATGCCACCGCAACTCAAATCAGAAAACGACGCCCAGCCTCAGCCGATCGGTGGATTGAGGCTTACGGGCGCAGGTTCAGGACGACGGCCGGATGTGGAGCGTGCCTCCAACGCCGAGCGAGAAAACGCCTGGGCGGTGGCCAGTCGCATCGATAGTGATCGGGCTTGCGGTTGCCAGGCGATCCGTGGTGGGAAACCAGGCGCGGCGGGGACTTACGAGAATCAGCAGGCCGTCCGTGTCGCCCACGGGGCTGAAGGAACTTTCAGGATCGGCACCATACGAAGGAACATCAGCTGCCTCTGTGAGAAACGTGGCTGAGGCCACGACATTGGGTGAGGCAACGCCGACCTCGCTAATGCAAAGGAGGTCGTCGCTGGAAAATGGGCCGGTCGTCGCGTTGTCAAGGTCACGTCGGATGATGAGCTCGAGCACCGACCGGTCTGGGCCAGAGAAATAGAGCGAGCGGGCATTCCATCCAGGCGGGCCTTCGAACTCGTCCGACTGCGGCGTTCCGAGAAGCACCGCTCGCTGTTGGAGCCATTGCTTCGCTTCGGCGAACTTGTTAGATGGAATCGTGACCGCGAAGTGGTGGTCACCTTCAGCTTCTGGGTTCTCCACAAGTTCGAGGAGCGTCGTGCCGATTCTCACCCCCACTGCGCCGGGAATACTTTCTGCGCCGAGGCCAAGGACATTCTCGAAGAACTCTGCGGCTGAGCGTGTGTTCCGGACCTGTGCAGAAACTCTTGTGATCTTCATGTTCACCAGTCAAGATGCTCAAGCTAACTTGAGGTCAAGTCGTGCAGGTGGGAGAGTTCCGTTATGCCGCACATCACTCCACTTGAGCTCCTCTCGATCGGCGACCTAGCCAGACGGGCGGGAGTCAGTGTGCCGACCGTTCGCTACTACGAACAGCGCGGCCTCATCCAATCCTCACGAACGGCGGGTAACAAACGCCAGTTTCCCCGCCATACCCTCCGACGGCTCGCCGTCGTAGCCGCGGGCCAGCGCGTTGGCTTGACTCTCCAATCGATCAATGACGCTCTGGCGGAACTTCCCGCAGATCGTGCGCCAACGCAACGCGAATGGCGCCACATGAGCCAGATATGGGCGGTGACCGTCGCTCGACGAATCCGCCAACTGGAGGCGTTGCAATCCTCACTTGACGGTTGTATCGGATGCGGGTGCCTGTCCCTGGGCAAATGCACCTTATTCAACCCCGGCGACGAGGCCGCCGCCGAAGGCCCCGGCTCCCGATGGCTGAGGAGAGCCGATGCCGTCGCTTTCATGCCCTGATGGAAACGGACTTCCCCGCATCCCAACGCCACAATCGAAGTGACCGTACAAGGTCCGGCTTACGTGCAAGGGTCCGCTGTTTCAGCCCGAAAGCGGGGTCGCCGTTGTGGGTCGTGGGGAGGATGCTGGCGGTCATGAAGCTTTTCCGCTATCGCGCCCCGTCCATCCGTTCTTTGACGGGCTACACCGCGGCGAAACGGCGCGTGAAGCGCGGATTGGGAATCTCGCAGGTCCAAGCGTGGACGAAACCAACTCGGGTGAAGCAGCGCGCAAAGGCGAAGCTCGGCTTGTATTCGCCCACGGCGCGTGTCATCCGACAGACAGCCAAAGGCAACTTCCCGAGTTTTCTTGGACTCTTCGGTCGCAAACGCTAAGCCGTAGGCCCGCCTTGCTTCCGGCTTGCGGGCTGGCCCACTTTCGCAACGCCATTGGGCGACATCGCCGCCATTGGTGAGGCTTTCGCAAGCAAGTAGGAGGGGCTTTCGGTTCGGCTCATGGCTATCATGAGACGAATTACGGGACCGGCGTTGAGGGGGAACGGATTACAACTCGCAGACTTGCTGTCGCCATGGGGACGGCCGTGCTTCAGGTTCCAATGTTGAGTGCCTGCACGACTGCACCCGATGCCGCGCAGAGTAGCTCGACCTCCACGCGGTCCTCAGCGGAACCTTCGACGGCATCCACGTCCATTCCCCAGTCAACTGAGCCACCGGCCACACCAGGGACGACTCTCGCAACATGGGTCAGCTTGCCCGACACTGCGCTCGGCGGTCCTATCGATGCCAAGGGCGAGGGCCTGTGGATCGCCCTTGACTGCGCGGGGAAGGGGACCGTGACAGTCGACATGAGCGACGGCACGTCGTCCACATTCCAATGCACCTCGGACACAGTGTTGCACTACGGCAATCACTCAAACGAGCCTCACGGACAGTCAACGGTCTCGGTGTCCACGACGGGAAATGTTATCTGGGGACTAACGATCTCGAGCACGCCGCTCACCGACCCGAGTCAGAACTGAGACCAAGCCACTGTGTCACGGACTGGGAGCAAGCAGCAGCACCGACCTGTCTCCAATTCGGTCCGATGGGGGTTCCCTGTGGGCACCCCTACGACTTGGGCTCAGCACAGCTCATTCTCCACGCTCTCCCGAATCTGTCCGGATGCAACGACGCTTCTCAGCCTTTGTGAATCAGGTCTACGATTTTTTGGGCGTTGTCGTCTGGAGAGACGCTGATCTGCACATGATCACCCTCCAACGCTTCCATCACCACGACGGCAGCCTGTATCTCCCCGCCGATCTTAATAATCAGGCGCGCCGAATCCCCGGCTTGGACGGCCTTCACCGTGAGGGCGTTAAAGACCACTGCCCCACCTTCGGTGAACGTCACGTCAACCGCGTTCTGTCCCTCACCTTCGGCGATGGTGGCCTCCTTCACTCCAGCTCGCTCAAGTGCGGATGGGAGAACAACATTCTCGCCATTGACCTGAACGCATTGCGGGTCCGCCCCATCAGCGCACGTCTGCGAGACCGCCAACTCGATCGCTCCCCCGGTATCCGACGCTGTATCGCCGGCGCCAACACCAGCCGAACACCCACTGACGGCCAACACGACAAGTACGACCAGAGCGAGCCTGGGTGTTCGAGAAGCCATGAATATCTTTCCTTTGACGCGGAAACTGAGGACTGGCAGAGCTTCTGCGTCCAACTTTTGCCCGGCCGCGGATTGGCGATCTATGAATTGTTCAATTGCACCAGCAGAGTCTCAGCAGCACTGGAGATGCTGCCAATTGAGGAGAGAGTGACGATGCCAGCAACGCCCCAGAACCAGTAGCGGTCACTCCGACCCGCTTTCATCCGGTTGAACGCCAGCCACCAAGCTGCCACCGTCGCCAAGGTGGAGGCGATTACGGTACCAAAGGCCATCCGCACAAAATCTGCTCCGTCTGGTGCATCCCAGGAGGTGGTCGAGAGCACGATACAGAGTGGGACGACGATCATCCCAACGAACCCGATGAGCACCGGAGACACAGCACGTCGTTTCGGAGTACTTGTCTGAGTTGTCATGCGGTGAGTCTCGCAGGTCTCGCCCTTGTACACGACGGAATCGCTCCAGCGATCCGTAAGGGGTTGGGCTGCCGGTACGAGGGCTATCGGTCTACCTGGCCGAGCGTCTCAATCAATTGGAACCGCTCCGACACGACGAGCGTTTCGTCATCGACTGTGAAGTCTGGGTTGCCAAGGAAGTCGCGCAACTCCGGACTGTGCCAGAAGGCTTCGTGACCGCGGCGCCAGGCGGCTACGGAGTCGAATCCTTCGCCCTCGTCGCGTGCATGCTGGACGCCGACGTCAGCGAGTCGGACGATCTCGACCGAAACCGTCTGGATGGTCGCCACCGCGGCATCGTTTGAATCTACGACCGTCTGCTTGTTCCCGATGATCGGCAGCGGTTCGTCCTCTATCGAGTACTCCACGAGTGTCGAGCTGGTGGAGGTCTTCGTGCCGGCCAGGATGGCCGCGACCAGCC
>JACMOZ010000230.1 GCA_014377785.1 Aeromicrobium sp. | reverse complement strand
CGGGCGGTTGTCGGTTCTTGATTGCCATATCGAGCGCGTTGACGACCAGGGTGGAGTCTTGGGCGTTGTCGATCGACCAGCCAACGATCTTTCTGGAGAACGTATCCATGACGGCGCAGCGATAGATTTTCCCTTCTTTCGTGGGATGTTCCGTGATATCCGTAATCCACAATTCGTTGGGTGAGACCCGGTGAAACTTGCGGCGCACCAGGTCATCTGCTGTGGTGAATATTGGCTTCTGTGGGCTCCACCTGCGGTGCGGGTGAGCGCCACTGTTCAGATTGCTGATGCGCGCTGTTCAGCACCACTACCGGCGTGGTTGAGCACCACCTGACAGGCTCCTTCCACCATGTGATGGCCACGTGGTGGAAGGAGTACTGGTAATGGTACGGAAGATCAAAGCGAAGCTGGTGTTGCAGCTACGTAATCAAAGCTTGTCGCGACGAGCGATTGAATCTGCTCACGGGATATCCCGGCACAGCATTCAGGCAGTCCTTGATGCGGCAGACCGGCTGGGTCTCGGTTGGAACGAAGTCGCGGAGATGTCCGAGACCGAGGTCTATGCGGCGTTGTTTCCTGGCCGCGGGGTCCGGGAGAGTGTCTTTGCGCAGCCGGACTGGCCCCGGGTGCACACCGATCTGGCCCGGGTGGGAGTGACGTTGAAGCTTTTGCACCAAGAGTATGTCGACGCGTATTCTCGCGCCGGGCAGGCCGTGATGAGTTACGACCGGATCTGCCGGCTCAATGGCGACTACGCCGCCGTGACAGGGGCGTCGTCCCGTGTTGGCCACAAGGCCGGCCGCAGCATCGAGGTCGACTGGTCGGGGCCCACGATGCAGCTGTTGGATCCGACCACGGGCGAGATCTCGAAGGTGTATTTGTTCGTCGCGTGTCTGCCGTTTAGCCGGTATGCGTTCGTGGAAGCCACGTTGGATATGCGGCAGGAGTCGTGGCTGCGCGCCCACACAGGGATGTTCGCGTTCTTTGGCGGCAGCGTGCCACGCCTGGTGCCGGACAACTTGAAGACTGGGGTGATCTCCCACCCGCGCGAGGGCGAGATTGTTCTCAACGACGCCTACCGGGAGATGGCGGCGCACTATTCGGCAGCGGTGTTGCCGGGACGTGTCCGGGCGCCTAAAGACAAGGCGAGCGTCGAGAACACGGTTTCTCATGTCGCGACCTGGGTGATCGCTGGCCTCAGGCACGAGCAGTTCACGTCCCTGCCGCAGTTGCGGATCCGCGTCGCTGAGCAGATCGATGCCTATAACCGGCAGCCGTTCCAGAAACGGGACGGGTCTCGGCTGAGCGTGTTCATCGCGGAGGAGAAGCCGTTGATGCAACCGCTGCCGGCGGCCTCGTTCGAGATCAGCACGTGGTCCTACAAACGCAAGGTGGGCAAGAATGCTCACGTGGTCTGGGCGAAGAACTTCTACTCGGTCCCCATCGGTCACATCGGCGCCCTCGTTGACCTTCGCGTGACGGACACGATGTTGGAGGTCTATCGGGCTGATGAGCGCCTGACCAGCCACCTGCTTTTGCCGGCCAGCACGGCGAATCGGTATCAGACCAACGATGCCGACCTGCCCGAGGGGCGCAGCTGGCAGGCCTGGGACCGGGTCCGGATCGACGACTGGGCCGCCCGGATGGGCCCGGCCACGGTGACGGTGATCGGCAAGATCTTCGAAGCCGCCTCGATCGAGGAGGCCGGCTACGATCCGGCGTTAGCGGTGCTGCGTCTGTCGCGCCGGTTCTCTCCGACCCGGGTCGAGGCGGCCTGCGAGTTGGCATTGCGGGGGCCGATCCGCTCTCCGCGGTATGCGCACCTGCGGCCGATTCTCGACACCGGGCAAGACAAAACGGGGAACATCCCCGATGAATCCGAGGCTGATGGCGGCGGCTATGTCCGCGGCAGCGCCTACTACGCCGGCGGCACCCGATGAGCCGGCTGGACGGGGAGACCAAACGCAAGTTGCGCGAGATGAACGCCGGCGAACTCTTGGAAGCGATCGACAGCCAGGACGAGACACTCAGCATCGGCATGCCGTTCGAAGAGCGAGTGCGCCTGGTCGTCGACGACGCCTATTCCACCTTCACGCACTCCAAAGTGGAGGGTTTGATCCGGCGGGCGGGGCTGCGTTACCCGAACGCTGACCTGCGCCGCATCGATCTGCTCGACGAACGCAGCCTCAACCGCCAGCTACTGACCCAGCTCGGCACATGCTCCTTCGTGGCCCGGCAGCAGAACGTCGTCTTCCAAGGGTTCACCGGGTCGGGGAAGTCGTATCTGGGCTGCGCGATCGCTAAACGCGCCTGCGAGCATCGCATCCGCGCCCACTATGTCCGCATGCCCGACCTCGAAGAAGCCTGGGTCGCCGCGCAAGACAGCCCCGGCGGGTCCGGCAAGTTCCTCCGCAAATACGCCGCATTCACGTTGCTCGTTGTTGACGAGTGGTTGCTGGACCGGCCGACGGAATCAATGCGCGGCATGTTGCTGGAGTTGATGGAGCGCCGCTACGGCGAAACGTCAACGGTGTTCTGCACGCAGTACTCGCAGAAAGACTGGCACCAGCGCCTCGGCTCCGGCGTTCACGCGGACGCGATCATGGACCGGATCATCCACAACACGGTCTGGGTCGAGACCGGAACCTACAACATGAGGGAACACACCGCCCTGGTCAGCGCCTAATCCAGGACGGAGGGCGTCAGTGGCTCCCAACCACACCACCACTGGCGCTCTCCCGCACGATCGGTGGTGCTGAACCGCACGATTGGGTGGTGCTCAAAGCCTCAAATACTCAAGATCGACGGCCATCCTGCTGGATCTCGCTGGATCGCTACCCACGCGCGGGGCAGACCTTCGCGTGTTCAACCTGGGTTGAGAAGCATGGCCTTTACGACGATGGCCGCGTTGACCGAGATGGAATTGGCCTTCAAACGCGAACGCATCGTG
>JACMOZ010000022.1 GCA_014377785.1 Aeromicrobium sp. | reverse complement strand
TTTTGCTGCCGGTATCGGCCTGCTGGCGCCTGGCGGTCAGCGCGACCGAGTAGAACTCGCCGACCGAGTTGTCGCCCTTGAGGACGACGCCCGGATACTTCCAGGTGATCGCCGAGCCGGTCTCGACCTGGGTCCAGGAAATCTTTGAGTTTTGACCGGCAGCCATGCCTCGCTTGGTGACGAAGTTGTAGACACCGCCGTTGCCTTCGGCGTCGCCTGGGTACCAGTTCTGCACAGTCGAGTACTTGATTTGGGCGTCGTCGAGGGCCACGAGTTCGACTACCGCGGCGTGCATCTGGTTCTTGTCGCGTACCGGCGCGGTGCAACCCTCGAGGTAGCTCACATAGGCACCCTCCTCGGCGACGATGAGGGTGCGCTCGAATTGACCCGTGTCTGCGGCGTTGATGCGGAAGTAGGTGGACAACTCCATCGGGCAGCGCACGCCCTTGGGGATGTAGCAGAACGAGCCGTCGGTGAACACGGCCGCGTTCAGGCAGGCGAAGAAGTTGTCGTTGTACGGGACGACCGAGCCGAGGTATTTACGCACCAGGTCCGGGTAGTCCTGAACAGCTTCGGAGAAGGAGCAGAAGATGACGCCGACATCGGCCAACTTCTTTTTGAACGTCGTCGCAACCGACACCGAATCGACGATCGCGTCCACCGCCACACCGCTGAGCCGCTCTTGCTCACCCAGCGAGATCCCGTGCTTGTCGAACATCTCTCGTATTTCCGGATCGACCTCGTCCATGCTCGCCACTTGTTTCTTCGGCTTCGGCGCGGCGTAGTAAATGATGTCCTGATAGTCGACCGGCCCGTAGGCGACGTGCTGCCAAGTGGGCTCAGCGAGCGTAATCCAGTGCCGGTAGGCACGGAGTCGCCAGTCCAACAGCCAATCGGGTTCATTCTTCTTGGCCGAGATCAACCTGATGATGTCTTCGCTCAGCCCCCTGGGGGCCACGTCTGTGTCGAGATCGGTGACGAACCCGTACTTGTATTCCTGATTCGCCAACTCGCGGACCTCATCAGAGATCCCGGTCGCGGTCGTGGGTGCACTCATCTTCATCTCCCTTATCTGACATCTCTCGATGACCGACTCAACGAGCGGGCCAAGCTCAGTCATGTGCCGGGCCCGTTCGCACCGTGACGAACACAGCGGTCAACGATTAACGCAACAACAGTATGACGTAATTCGATCCTGACCTTTCAGACAGGTCTGCCTAACTTCAGGCCGGGCAGGAAATATCGGCACAGGAAAAGCGGAAAATGGCCGCTGCGATGGATCAGCCGGCCGCTGTCGCCGGGCGGAACTTGTTGTCCTGGGTTTTCGAACCCAATGTCAGTTCGCGTGGATGCCGGATCTATGAGCCCGCTACTGGCTAGGACAACGCAACGTCAGGGCCGGGAAGCGCAGAAACGAGCCGGTCGATCTCCTGCTCGTTGTTGTAGTAGTGCACCGATGCGCGGACCAGATCGGGCAGGCCTCGGCGCGGCAAATCGAATCGGGCGTAGTCGATGGGAGACACACTGGTGTTCACGCCGTTTTCGGACAGCCGCTGGTGCACGTTTTGGGCTGGAACGCCAGCGACCGAAAAAGTCACGATGCCGCAGCGACGCTGGCCCTGGTCGTGCACCTGCACGCCCTCGACGGACCGCAATTTTTCGCGCAGCAGTTCGGCGAGCGCGGTCACGCGAGACTCGATCGCCTCAACTCCCCAGGACAAGGCGTATTCGACGGCAACACCCAGGCCGATCTTGCCGGCGATGTTGGTCTCCCAAGTCTCGAATCGTCGTGCGTCGGCGCGGATGGTGAATTGATCCGGCGCGGACCAGGTGGCTGAGTGAATGCCGAGGAACGGCGGCTCCAGCTCATTGATCAGTCCGGAACGCACATAGAGGAAGCCCGTACCGCGCGGGCCGCGCAGAAATTTCCGTCCGGTCGCGGCGAGCATGTCGCAACCGATGCGCCCGACATCAATCGGCATCTGCCCAACGGACTGACACGCGTCGAGCAAGAACGGGACTCCGGCCTCGCGAGCGGCAGCACCAACCTGGTCGACAGGATTGACCAGGCCGCCGTGGCTCGGAACATGGGTGATGGCGATCAGTTTCACCGCACCGACGTCACCGTCGCCGACCTCCAATCGGCGACGCAGGTCCACGATGGAGAGTTGACCGTATTCGTCATCATCGACAATCTCCACGATCGCGCCGGTACGGGCCGCAACCTGCAGGAAGGCTATGACGTTGCTGGCGTATTCGGACCGACCGGTCAAGATTCGATCGCCCGGCGCGAAGGCCATCGCGTAAAAGGCCATTCCCCATGCCCGGGTCGCATTCTCGATGACGGCAACCTCATCCGTGCCGCAATTGATAAGCCTCGCGATCGCCGCGTATGTCGACTCAACCTGTCCGGCGGCAGCTGCTGCAGCCTCATACCCACCGATCTCGGCCTCCCGGCGAAGGTGAGAAATCACCGCCTCCGTCACTTGGGTCGGGGGGAGCGCCGCCCCGGCATTGTTCAGGTGTGCAACGTTGCGCGTTCCCGGTGTGTCGCGCCGCGCGCGGTCGATATCGAAAGCCATGGCGGCATGTTAACCCGAACCTTTCGGCACAACGGGCGATGTCCGGGGAGAACGTTTGCTGTCCAACTGGTGACGCTTCGATCTCAATGCTTGCTTTTGTCAGGAGCGGCGCTTAGATTTTTCAGATCATGGATATTCCAGTCAGCATGAATAGGTCGCCCGTCCCGGACTCGCCGTCGACGCAGATTTACAATCGCGATCAGGCCGAGGCTTACGTGGCAATGATTTGCTTCAAACACGGTCCGCCTCGACTGCACGGCGTCGAGCTTGAGTGGACCGTCCACCACCGCTCCGATCCCAGTCGGCCTTTGATCGCAAGCCAGTTGAGTTGCGCGCTCGGGCACCACGCACCAAAGACGATCAACCCACAGAGCACTCACCTCCCGCTTCCCGGTGGCTCCATGGTCACCGTTGAGCCTGGTGGTCAGGTCGAGATTTCACCGCCACCTTTTGCCTCCGCCGCCGACTTGATTTCGGCCACCAACGCTGACGCTGCCACTCTTTCGGGTTTTCTCGACTCCCACGGACTCGTGCTCGGTCGCCACGCCATCGACCCGCACCGTCCGCCGACCATGTTGTTGAAGCTTCCGCGCTATGACGCCATGCGGGCGGCGTTCGACTGCATCGGTCCTGAGGGTTCACAGATGATGTTGAGCACCGCCTCGGTCCAAGTGTGCCTCGATTCCGGCGAAGCCAACCAGCACGCCGCCCGGTGGCGTGCGGTTCACGCTCTTGGTCCTGCACTCGTGGCGTTATTCGCCAATTCGACCGACGTGGGCGGAAGTCATACCGGCTGGGTCTCCGCACGGCTAAGGGCAACGCTGGGCACCTGCCCGCCTGTCACCTTGCCGCCGGCGCCCACCGATGACCCGGCCGCACAATGGGCGCGGACGTCCATGGAAGCCCCCGTGATCTGCGTGCGCGGCGACGGATCGTCCTGGGCTGCCCCACGAGGATTGACTTTTAGCCGCTGGGTTTCCGAGCCGGGGCTGGTCGGCCGTCCGCCGACGTACGACGACCTTGACTACCACCTGACGACGCTTTTCCCACCGGTGCGGCCCAAGGGCTATCTCGAGATTCGCTACCTCGACATTCAGGCGGGATCGGGCTGGGTTACGCCCTTCGCCCTGTTGGCGGCCTTGATGGCACGACCGTCCACAATTGATCAGGTCCTCGATCACACCGGGTCCACCGCGGACCGGTGGTTCGAAGCGGCCCGCGAGGGCTTGGCGGACTCGGCGCTTCGTCACACTGCGCGCCAGATCGTCCAACTCGGCGTTGACTCCCTGCACGATCTCGACCTCAATGCCGCCCAACAGTCTCAGGTGGTTGACGACCTAGCCCGCCGCATCGAGACGATTCCGACCAGCCGGAGGCGCTCCGCATGACAACTTCCCACCGCACACCCGAACTTTGGCGTTCCCACGTTGCCGAAGTCCTCACCCGAGCCCGGGACCGCAGCGCGTTGTTGACCGACGCCGTCGATGACGATGAACTGGTGCGCCAGCACTCCCCGTTGATGTCGCCCCTGGTCTGGGATCTCGCCCACATCGGCAACCAGGAAGAGCTGTGGCTGGTTCGTGACGTCGGCGGGCGCGCGCCCGTACGCCAAGACATCGATGAGCTGTATGACGCCTTCAAACATGCGCGCGCCGACCGGCCCACGCTGCCCCTGCTCGGTCCGGCCGAGGCCCGCCGTTATGTTCGCGAGGTCCGCGACAAAGCGTTCGACGTCCTTGATCACACCACGCTCGAGGGTCGACCGCTCCTCGAACAAGCGTTCGCGTTCGGCATGATCGCCCAGCACGAGCAGCAGCACAGCGAGACGATGTTGACCACCCACCAATTACGCTCCGGCGCCGTGGTTCTGGATGCTCCGCCGCCTCCGCCGGGCACACGCCTTTCGGCTTCCGAGGTGTTGGTGCCTGGCGGACCGTTCACGATGGGCACCTCCACCGAGCCGTGGGCTCTCGACAACGAGCGCCCCGCGCACGTGGTTGAGGTTGCCGAATACTTCATCGACACCGCAGCGGTCACCAACAGCGCATACCTGGAGTTCATGGACGCCGGTGGTTATGACGATCCGCGGTGGTGGAGTGTTCAGGGTTGGGCGCAACGCGAGGAAAACGGGTTGACCGCGCCATTGTTTTGGGAACGCGAAGGAGACACGTGGTGGCGGCTGCGATTCGGCGTCCGTGAGCAGGTGCCGCCGCACGAGCCGGTCATGCACGTGTCGTTCCACGAGGCGGAGGCATATGCCTGCTGGGCGGGCAAACGACTGCCGACCGAAGCCGAGTGGGAGAAGGCCGCACGGTGGGATCCGGCCACCGGCAGGTCACGGCGATACCCCTGGGGCGATGAGGACCCGGGGCCCGAACACGCGAACCTTGGCCAGAGCCACCTCCGTCCCGCCGAGGCTGGCGCCTATCCTCGCGGCGCCTCACCCCTTGGCGTGCACCAACTCATCGGCGATGTCTGGGAATGGACCTCGAGCGACTTCGGCGGCTATCCGGGCTTCAGGGTCTTTCCGTATGACGAATATTCTTTGGTCTTCTTTGGCGCAGACTACAAAGTGCTGCGAGGCGGGTCGTTTGGCGCAGATGCCGTCGCGGTGCGCGGGACTTTTCGCAATTGGGACTACCCGATCAGGCGCCAGATCTTCGCCGGATTCCGGTGCGCCCGCGAACCCCGACCCGGCGAGGTCGGCTAAACAATGTGTCGCCATTTGGCTTACCTTGGACCGCCCGTCACGTTGGCGGACGTTGTGCTTGACCCCCCTCATTCGTTGCTGCGGCAATCATGGGCACCCAACGACATGCGTGGCGGAGGGACCATCAACGCCGACGGCTTCGGCATCGGTTGGTTCGACTCCGGCTCCGGCGATGGCGGTCCCGCACGCCGCTATCGGCGAGACGTTCCGATGTGGTCCGATTCCTCGCTGCCCGATCTAGCCGAGTCGGTGTCATCAGAAGCGATCCTGGCCGCGGTTCGCAGCGCCACGGTTGGCATGCCGGTGACGGAAACGGCCTGCGCGCCCTTCGTGGAAGGGGCCTGGATGTTCAGCCACAACGGCGTGGTCCGCGGCTGGCCCAACTCTGTTGCATCCCTGGCCGGCACGCTTCCGCCAGTGGATCTGATGACGCTCGATGCGCCGACGGACTCGGCCTTCCTCTGGGCGTTGGTTCGACACCATCTGCGACAAGGACACCCGGCCGCCAAAGCATTGACCGACGTCGTCGATGACGTGCTGGCCCTGGCACCTGGTTCCCGGTTGAACCTGCTCCTCAATGACGGCTTGCGCATTACCGCAATCACGGCCGGTCATGCTCTGTGGTTCTGCGAAGGCAAGGACAGCATCACTGTGAGTTCCGAGCCGTTGGACCCCGATGAGCCTGGGTGGCAACCAGTGCCCGAACTCAGCCTGCTCGAGACAACCACCAATCAGTGTTCAATCCGCTCCCGGGACGAAGGATGGTCATGACCACACCCAAAGTTGACGTCTATCTGACTCGCGAAGAAGCCGATCGCTCACTGCGCACGGATGCACGCCTCGGGCTGACAAGCGACCCGAAATGGCTGCCGCCGAAATGGTTCTACGACAAACGGGGCAGTGACTTGTTCGAAGAGATCACCCAGCTTCGGGAGTATTACCCGACCCGGGCAGAGCGTTCGATCCTCGTCGCCCATGCCGGGGACATCGCCCGTCGCACCGGTGCCCATACGCTCGTGGAGCTCGGGTCCGGCTCGTCGGACAAGACCCGACTCCTGCTCGATGCGCTGCAGGATGAGGGCACGCTCCGCGAGTTCGTGCCCCTCGACGTCTCCGAATCGGCGCTGCGTGACGCCGTAACGGCGTTGCATTTCGATTATCCCGCCTTGGCGATTCATGGGGTCGTTGGAGACTTCACCGAACATCTCGGCCGCATCCCTGGCCGGGCACCTCGGCTGGTTGTGTTCCTTGGAGGCACGATCGGCAATTTCTTTCCCGATGAGCGTGCCGCCTTCCTGAGCGAGCTGCGCGACACCCTTGCTCCGGGCGAATGGCTGCTTCTCGGCACCGATCTCGTGAAGGACCCCAACGTTCTGGTCCCGGCCTATGACGACGCGGACGGCGTCACCGCCGAATTCAACCGCAACGTCCTCGCCGTCCTGAACCGTGAATTGGGCGGAGACTTCGACATCCAGAACTTTGAGCACGTCGCGGTCTGGGATACGCGGAACGAATGGATCGAGATGAGGCTTCGCAGCACCAGCGACGCCAAGGTGACCCTCGCCGACCTCAACCTTGACATCGCCCTCGAGGCCGGCGAGGAGATCCGAACCGAGATCTCGGCTAAGTTCCGCCGGGACGGTATCGAACGCGAACTCGACACCGCCGGCTTCAGCCTCGACTCATGGTGGACCGACTCCGAGGGACTCTTCGCACTATCCCTGGCTCAAGCACGCTGAGCCAGACAGCTAGTGGCCAGGAAGCCGAGCGCGGCATCCGGATGAGGCCGACGTCGGTGATCTTGGTGCCAGCGGATCGACGCCCCCAAAGCACTTCGTGCAGGAAGGTGCCCCGTCAACGCCGACCTCAGAACAGTGCTTTGGCACATCGAGCCTTAGGCTCGACCCGTGCGAATCCGACCTGACCCCTTCATCCTCGCCCTGGTCGCGACGGCGATCCTCGCGTCCATGGTTCCCGCGACGGGTGAAGCGCTCGACGTGTTGCGAGTGGCAAGCAAGATCTCGATCGCCTTGTTGTTCTTCCTCTACGGCGCACGTTTATCGACCAGGGAAGCCATCACGGGGCTCAGGCACTGGCGACTTCATACGGCGATTTTGGCGATGACTTTCGTCTTGTTCCCGCTGTTGGGCCTCGCCGCCCATTTTCTCGTCCCGGGGATCCTCACGAAGCCGCTTTATGCCGGCGTGCTCCTGTTGTGTCTGGTTCCATCAACCGTCCAGTCCTCGGTCGCCTTTACGTCGATCGCCCGCGGCAATGTCGCGGGAGCGGTCGTCAGTGCCTCCTTGTCGAACCTGCTCGGCGTCTTCATCACGCCGCTCCTGGTCGTGGCGCTCATGAGTGGGACCGGCGATGTCCACATCGACGCCAGCTCGATCCTCAAGATCGTGGCGCAGTTGTTCCTGCCATTCGTCATCGGGCAACTGGTCCGACCGCTGATCAGGCGGTGGGTTACCAAGAACGATTCGCGGCTGCGGATCTTCGATCGCTCCAGCATCCTGTTGATCGTCTATGTCGCGTTCAGCGAAGGCGTCAACGCTCATATATGGGCGAACCTCGACGCTGCCGCGCTCATCGGTCTCGTCGCGGTGTGCATCGCTCTGCTGGCGCTGGTGATGACCGCGACAATCGTCCTCGGGCGGATGTTGCATTTCGACAGGGGCGACCGGATCGCGCTGCTGTTCTGCGGATCCAAGAAGAGCCTCGCGAGTGGGCTGCCCATGGCGACCGTGTTGTTTGCCGGTCA
>JACMOZ010000229.1 GCA_014377785.1 Aeromicrobium sp. | reverse complement strand
TTGCGCGCCGCGGATTCTGGACGAAGGTATCGACGTGCCCGAAGCTGAGCTAGCGGTCATCGTAGCCGCCAGCAAGACCGCGAGGCAGATGATTCAACGAATGGGGCGGGTCATCCGACTCAAGAAGGACGGTCGCTCAGCACGAATTCTGATGCTCTACATTCAGGGCACGGGAGAAGACCCCGACATGGGCGGACACGAATCCTTCTTGAATTTGGTGCGCCCGTTCGCCTCTACCGAGATGCGAACAACCGTGAAGTCATCGGCAGAGGTTCTGCAGTGGCTATCCGCAGATGCCGACGTCGATGGTGGACTTGTCGACGCTTTTGTAAGCTGAGCTATCTTGTGACCTCGGGCGCTCGCGAGTTCCTGCCGATCCGCCGTGCCCTAATCTGAGGCACGACCTCGCCGACAAGCCACGTGTTTCTCGACTACGGCGTCGTCCAGCTGACATCTCTCGCACCCAACCGCCAACACAGCATTGCTTGGCCCGAGCCCTCGTCGCCTTGACCTATATCGAAGCGGCATTGTTTTCGGCAACCGTGCCACTTCATCGCTCAAGTTGAACTCCCATCAAATACTCTCGCGCTCCGACCCTCTTCGAGGTAGCCGCGCAACTCATCTCGTCCGATTAGCGTCGCGCGATCGAGCCCTTCATTCCACCAGTCGCAGGACGTCTCAGGCAGGAAGCAGCATTGGTGGCACGCGCCTGGCGAGTCGTTCTTGATATGAGCGACAGGGCTCAGACACACTGGGTCCAAAGCGCACCAGTGCGCGTTTGCATACGCCTGGTCAAGAATCTCCTCCAACCGCCCAGGTTGAGCAAGTTCGACAAGTCCCCCCATCGTGCCGATCATGTCTCCTTCACCGGTGTAGATGAGAAGGGCGGTTCGCCCGTTGACGGTATAGATGCGGTCGCGCAGCGAAGCAACTGGGTAACCACATTGCAGTGAGGCGGCGTTCATCAGCAGGTGTGCCATTGTGTGCGCAAGCATGAACTCGGCGGTGAGCACTTCTCCCTGCAGCGTGATCGGCATCAGCTGACGGGTGGCGTGTTTGGCCCAGTCAGACACTTGACGCGGGTTTAGTTCCAGCAGGATCCCCTCGCCATACACCCGCATTCCCGGTAGCCAATCGCGACTGGGATCAGTGTTGGGTTGGTGGCCCCAGAGCAGCGAGTACCCCGGCGCGCCCTCAAGCGCGCGCGACGGCGGGTCAAGTCGAGTGAACCCGGCAAGAACCCGAGTTTCGGCGAGTCGATGAACCGCGACAACTCGCTCAATCGGCGAATCGTCGCCCACATACCCTGGAGCAAAGAGCTCACTCTGGATTACTTCGGCATCAAGAATTGGCGGACCATCGCTCGTGTGCGTCCCTCGGCGCCCAGAAGTCAATGCCTCTAACTCCACGGCAAATCGGTCACCGTGCGGTGCTGCCTGATTCAAATGCTGAACATGTTCCTCCAACGCCTGCACCGTCAGGTCTGGGAACAACGGCAGCGCGCGGCGAAGTAGGAGGCCTCGGGCGTCATCGGCGTCAATCTTCCGCAACTCAACTGCGACCACATCATCCTCAAGCCATCGGATAACAGCATCTCGCAGGCCGCCGTCCGGAGGAATATGCACGGCAGACCGCACGTCCGGATAGTAAACCTGCGTGCTAGTCCGATCCAAGACCCGCATCGTTCCGGCGCACTGCTCAGCACCACTCGCAGGGAGCCAAGGACGACTTCCTGTACACGGCCGTAGCTCAGACGGATCCAGCCGTGCTTTCGCTCCGCATTCGCATCTGATTTCAGGCGCACTGCTGTTGTTTCCTATGTGGTAGCTCAGGCGGGGGCTGCCAGTGCAAGAACCGGCAGGGTGGACCAGGCCTGCCCAATCCACTTCAGCAAGGTGCCCGAACGCACAAACCAGGACGACGGGCGTCTGCTGCCGGCGCGGTGGATACTTCCCGGTGCAACGGTCGCAACGACCAATGGATTGACTTTCCGGCGAGGCAATGCCGAGCGATCGGCATGTTGGGTTTGTGCAGTACTCACCTCGTGGAAAGCGGACGGCTGGCACAAACCACGTCGTCGCGTACTTGGCCTTATCCTCGATGACGGGCGGACTGATCAGTCGATCTATGCCGAGCGCCTCCTCCAGATTGTGATCGTGAAGCTCCTGCGACCGCATCCGCTGGACCCGATCTGCTCGGCGGGCTGACTCTTCAGAGCCGAACGCCGGAACAGCGTCGACCCATGACGGCAGCCCGCACATGAGAACCGTTACGCCACTACGAGTGACCAGCAAGCTACCGACACCGGCAGGTCCGATCAGGTGGTTGCGTCTCACAGGGGTGTAATACATCGATCCCATTAGAAGTCCTCCACTTCGTCATCGACACGAGTCGGCCGTGCTTGGAACCCGGCCATCTCCTTTGGGATAACAACACCAGCCTCAGCATCTACAGATCGCATCGACTGGGGGACTTGCCACCCGCCCAAGGTCAGACTGCTAGGTCGGTTCCCGGTCGGACGAAGGAAAGATTGACTCGATGACGACCGGTAGTCATCCCACTCAACCGGCACTCCGCCGCTAAAGGCAGCGTTCGCCAGCCGCAATAGCCGGACAGATTCCTCGGTGAGCGGTCGGAGAGATTGTTCCCCTCCGGCGAGTCTTGCTCGATCCTGCCAAGCCTGAAGCACCAGAGAAAGGGATTCCTCGCTGATGGTTTCGTTCGGGCTGCGATCCGATGTCGTCGGGCGAATCAGCCCTGAAACCGCGCCAGCCAGGCCACGTTCAAGAGCTTGCGGCGTGAAGGGAGTGATGCTCACCGGTTCCACGGCGGCGTAGAGGCGGTGATGCGACGAGGTGAAGGTCTCGTAGTGTGATCGATCGCGCACACTCCGGCGGGAAAGCACGACTACGACTAGGCCGGGCGCTCGGGCACTGCGACCGACTCGTCCGGTGACCTGAATGTACTGGCTGTAGCTCTTCGGCTGGCCCATAACAGTCATCAGTCCCAAACGCGGCACGTCCACGCCGACCTCAATCATGGAAGTCGCGAAACACAAGTCGACGCAACCGGCCATATCTTTGCTGACATCAAGCTGCGCGAGCAGCTGAGTGACGTTGTCACGCGACGTCGCAGTGAGCTCCTTCACCTGCCCAATCGTTCGTCGAGACAGACGCGTACCCTTCTCGGTGAGGCGCCCGACACGAACTCCGCTGAGTCTGGACATCGCGTAAATTGCATTGTCCAGCCCTGTTTGGCACGCGGAGAGTTGGAGTCCGAGACTGCGGCGGCTGGAGAAGAAGGCGAGGTTCGTCCACCATGGGTCTGGATTCGCTTCGAGCTGATCCAACACTCCGGCGGCGTGATTCAACGCTGCAAGCACTCGCATCTGAGCCTGCACGTTGCTACCGTACCCAGGAGCGCACACCGCAGCGTAAGTCTTCCCGGCCATTGCCCGATCGGTGCGCGAGAAGAAGCTGTCGTCCACGTCAAGACCCGGAGGCGGTACCAGGCGTGCTGACTCGCGTCCGTAAAGCCGGAGCACTTGTTTCTCAAAGTCTTTTGTCGTTGCGGTGGCAGCGATGACCCGAGGTGTGCGTCCTCCGGAGAACTTACACAGCTCTTGGATTGTCACTTCATAAAGTGCGTCCAGCGATCCGAGCGGACCAGCGATGAGATGCAATTCGTCCTGGATCAACAGAGCGGGCGGCTCAGCAATACGTTCAACTATCGACTGCTTCAGCCGGAGGCCAAAAAGTGATCGTGCTTTCGGTTTCCAGGCCAGTTGCGCGAACTTGTCGATGGTACCTACCAGAAACGTGGGCGGGACGCTGTAGATGTCCTCGTCGACTTCCAGCACCGGAAGACCGCCTGGATTCAGCGGATCACCGGAGAAGGCGAAGGGGCACGCTGCGGACGGGCAACACGCAACAACGCGGGTGTCTCCATTTTTCATTGGGATCTTGCGATATCCGGCCACGCCGGTCGGGACTACTCCCATCTGGGCACCGCACCAAGGGCATCGGTTGAGAAGAAACCCCTGACCGGCACCCTCTGCGCGAGGGTTCGCGTCCAGTCTGTTCCACGCGCTTGTTGCGTCTTTGCGAGTATTCGGGGTACTGCCTCCGCCCAAGAACGCTCCGATTCGGAACTCACGCGTCCCAAGCAAATCGGGCGCGCTTTGACGCAGCAGTTCCATTGCGCAGATCAGCGCCGCCGCACGTTGTACC
The DNA here is from genome assembly GCA_014377785.1 of Aeromicrobium sp. Taxonomy (GTDB): domain Bacteria; phylum Actinomycetota; class Actinomycetes; order Propionibacteriales; family Nocardioidaceae; genus JACMOZ01. Next base: position 2,686 of record JACMOZ010000229.1, on the reverse strand, counting down.
TGCTGAGTGGTCAACAGCCGCAGGGTGTAGCGCATCATCACATCGACCGAGGGCTCGACTCTTTGCCCTCCTAGAACGCGCTGACGACGCAGCCACAACATTGTGAAAGCCGACAGGCCGAGGTAGGCCTCGGTCTTACCGCCTCCGGTCGGCATCCAAATGATGTCGACTCGCTCCCGGGCGGGATGATTCGGATTGACTGCCGGGGGTATCGCGGCGAGGATGAAGGCGATCTGAAAGGGGCGCCAGAAGGACTGTTCATTCTGTCGTCTGCTTGGAGGCGAACCCTCTACCGTTTCGTGTCGGACACCGTTAGATTTTTTGACCGTCGTGACACGAAGGGCGGTCGTCGCTGCCGCACGTTGATCGTCCATGACTTGCGATGCCCACGACAAACATTGGGCTACTTCGGGATCGGACTGCACAAGTGCCCAACCGGATTCAACGTCGCTCAAGAACTCTTGACAGACGGCTAGGTGTCGTCGGGCTGTAGCGAGCAGTTCAGGCTGTTTGATCAGTTCTGCATCCGAAGATCGACTATTGATCCACCTCTGGTAGTCCGTGATTAGCCGCTGCACACCAATGCGAGCCTTTGCATTAAGAGCAGCCAGGTCTCGCATGCCAATTTCGTACAGCATGCCCTCGTCATCGCTGACATCGGGTGTTGTTGCTGGGAGATCGACTATCGGCATTGTCTCGGTGTGCAAGATGACGCGCCCGTTTCGCTTTTCCACTATTGCGTCGGTGCCGTGTCCGATCACTTCCACCGGATGCTTCCGATACAACAGGTCGAACGTGGAATCACGATCGCCGATCGCCGCGGTGGGGTAGGGGTGAAGGGAGGACGCTTCGACTGAAATCTGCGCCTGAAACAGACAGTGCCGCGCCAATTCCCCGGATGATTCCCCAGTGTTCGCGAGATAGACCGTCACAAGGAAACCTCTGGGAGTCGGCCGGCTATCAACTCCGACATCCAGCTGTAGCCCTTCCACAACGATCTGATGGCGCAAATTCAGCATTGGAGACGCCGTGATCACTTCCGATACTGGCTCGCGCTGCCAGAGGTCGATCGATGCGACGCCGACGACGACCGGTAACGGGCGATAGCGACCGCCTGTGATGTTGATGATGATCTCATCAACCTCGGCGGGCACATGGAAAGTCATCGCGATCGAGCGAGGCCGATTCCCGCCGTCCGGGACCGCGACTGTGTCCTCAGCGACATCCGGTTCGTCGGACGGCTCAGGAATATTGTCAGCTGCTTCGAAGTCTTCGGGCTGGGTGGTCAACTCCTCATCCTGCGCAATCGTCAGCGCGTCTTCCTGATCCTCTGTCAGCTGAGGGAAGAGCACCCCGACGCCATAAACGGCACTCGGGCGAAACCGCAACACCTCCTGTCCGTCTAGGTTCATCATGGCCTCGTTGAGGTTGTCGAATGACTCGAAGAGTTGGTCCGAAGTCACCACGATCGGGGCACGCGCATCCCCAGGCCAACGGGTGTCTTGCGTCCCGGTAGGACCGTGCAACGCTCGCTTGAGTGTTGCCGCGACAATGTTGCGAGCATCTATCGGACTCAGCGGTGCCATGGTCGACCATCCTCCGTAATGAGAGCACCCAGCCGTGAGGCAGGCACCGATACCTGTTCTGGCGCGATATTGCGCACGACCAGAAGCGCCACTCCCTCAACCCCGTCCTCGTCGAGCACCAACCCACCGCTGTCGCGCAGTTGCGAAGGAAGTTCAGGCATCGCTCCTAGACGACTTGCAATCCGTCTGGACAGCATCAGGCCAGCCTGCCGCCGCGCGGTCCGGAGAGTTTTCAGCAGGGCAAAATGTGCAGGCGTCGATTCGGTCTTGATGGCTCGGCACAGCTGCTCGTAGGTGGGGTAGTGCTGCGGCGCAATGAATTCGGCATCCAGTAGTCGAGGTGGGAGCATCTGGGCGTACTGACGCTCCATCCCGCTGTCGATGAGGTCATTCACCACCTGTCGGCGTCCGACGTCCCCGAGGCGAGCCGTCATCGATTGCTTAAGTTCAACCTGCTGCAATACAGCCGCGCGGTGAGTGTCGGAACTGTTATGCGCCAGGAACCACTCGGCGGTGGTCTTGTCGAGGGCATCCGCCCCCGCAACTGAAGTCTTGAATAGCAGGCAATCACCCACCTCGACAGCGGTTACCGGAACACGGACGAGATCGATTCCGCCGTCATTCATCACGGTGAGCGGCTTCGATCCGACTTGCGTGCTGAAATATCCCAAGAGGGTCCGCCCATCAAGTTGGAATTGAATTCCTTGCGCTTCCACCCGCAACTCATCCTCACCTTCAAATGAGGGGACCCGCGCCAACGCAAGGTCGTGGACTATCTCCGGAACGAAGTCTTCGATCACCGGCTGGTTCTCTTCAATTGCCTGCTGCTTCGTTTCATAGTGAATGGGTGCAGTAGGCGCTCCCTCCCACGGCGCATAACCGGGAGCGGAAACCTGTCGGTGGCCGGCCCAACTCATTACAGTCACCGCGGGTGCCGCCGGCGCGAAAAGGAGCCATCCTGCACTGGCGGCAGCCTGCGCACCTTGCAGCCAAGCGCTGGAAACATAACGTTCTGGGGGACCAAACAGGATCGCGTGCTGCCACGGTGCGACTATCCGTGCCTGATTCGCTGTGACCACATCAGCGCACAGGTTTTCGGA
>JACMOZ010000228.1 GCA_014377785.1 Aeromicrobium sp. | reverse complement strand
CTGCGAATACGGTGGGACCGCTCATTTCGGGCGTACCTCCGCCCACAACTCCTCATAACAGAGCGCCGCCCTGCTGGTCGGGGCGAAAGCAGGCACGGGCGCCCGGCGCTCCGCCATCTGCTCAATGATCGAGAGTGCGGGGATGATCGTGTCGGCGACCCGGGCGCGGTTGCGCGGGATCGACTCGAAGACATCTTTGTGCTCGATGACATCTTTGTGAAGGCGCTTGCGGCGGTCGGCCATGGAAAAGAAGGCGATGACCTCGGGATGGCTGCCCTTCGAGTCGGCCACGAACCGGATCAGTTGGTCAAAGGTGCGCAACGACAAGGTCGCCGGGATCATCGGCACGAGCAGAGTATCGGCGGCGTGCATGACGTTTTCGGACACCAATGAGATGCTCGGCGGACAGTCCAGAAAGACGACGTCGTAGTCGTCGGCGACGCCATCCAACAGTTGACCCAGCCGCTGGGTGCGCTTCTTCGTGTCATCAAGGTCGAGATCCATATTGCGGTAGCTGAAGTCGGCGGGCAGCAAGTCCAGGTTTTCGAAGTCGGTGGCCTTCAGCGCCGTTTGGATCGGGCGTTTACGGGTCACCAGTCCGTGGCCTCCACCCTTGACCCGAGGCTTCACCCGGAACATGTAGGTCGCGGCGCCTTGCGGATCGAGGTCCCACAACAACGTTCGCCGGCCCTCACGTGCGCAGAGATAAGCCAAGTTGACTGCCGTCGAGGTCTTTCCGACGCCTCCCTTGATGTTGTACGTCGCGAAAACCTTCATGTTCGGCCCCCAAGGGTGTGCATCAACCGTTGGCTGGACGGCCGGGCAAAGTGGGCGAAGGCACCGTCGAATTCGCGGCGGGCTCGACCCTGTTCGGCTTCGAGGTGACCGATCAGTTCGCCCATGGCAAGCACCGCCGCCGCAGGAGTTCCATCGGCCATCATCTCCTCGGCAAATCCATGCAACGCCTGACGCTGGACCTCGGAGTCCTGGAAGCGACCCAGGACGTCTTGCAAACCCTTGAGGTCGGCGACGACGCGTTTGCGCGGGCTCTTGGCGATCACGGGAGCGCAAACCTCGAGCGCGTAGCGCAATTCCTTGCAATTCTTGCGCAGCGTATGCAGGTCTTCGGCCGGCGAGTCATTCGAGATCGCACCGCCACCGCCCAGAACCCGCCGATAGGCCCGTGAGATCCCCCGGTCGGCGGTCTGACCTGCCGACGGGTGTTCGGGGCCCACGTCCTGAGGCAGGCTTCCCATCTGTGCCAACTCCTCGTCCCACTCGCCCACCAACCGGGTGAACTTGTCGGATCTGAGTCCGCGTACCAGCGTGCGTCGTTTCGCCACACGCCTACTGCGCAAATGCGCCTCGAAGGGTTCAAGGTCTGTCGGCTTCGCAGCCACGAGCCAACCCGCCATCGCCGGCAAGTCCAATTCATAGACGTCCAGGTCCCGGACCGGGGTTGTCAAGTCGCCCAGCCACTTGAATGCCGGCTCCCACCGGGTGCGCATCTCCCCGGGCAGACACGGCCGCCCCAGTTTGAGTGCCGCACGAGTCCTGCGCACCGCGACCCGAAAGTCGTGCAGGAACTCGGTGTCCACGTTGTCCAAAAGTCCGGGCAGGTTCTCGCGCATTGCCACAAGATAGGCATTCAATGCTTTTGTGATGAGCTCACTTCCGGGTGCCCCGCGGTCCATCCCGATAATCGGTTGAATGGAACCGGGCTCGCGCCCCTCGTCGGTTTCGACCGCTTGCAAGCCGAGGCCGGTCAGGAGTTGAGTCGCCCGTCGCGCTTCTTGGTCGTAACCCCGCAGTGACCGGATTGTGAGCTGGGCCGGTGTGTCACCAGCCGCAATCGCAGCGGGGGCCGGTTCGTCGAACTCGACCCGAGCAACTGTTTTGCCCTCCTCGTTGTTCAAATCCAGAACCCGCATACTGCGCCGCTCATCCGAAATCACCATCAACGCTCGAATGCCGCTCACACCGGCGATCGCTTCCCGGAGCGGTCCGTTCGGCAGCCGGTCGGCCAGCGCCGGCCACTGCAGTTTCGTCACTGACACCGCCAAGGGCGATGGCTCTTTCAGTCGACCGAGTACCAACCGCTGCCCCGAAGCCACAGTCTGGTGCTCGAGCGTGAGACCCGCTTCAAGCAGGCGACGGTCGAACGTATCGAGCCGCGCACGCCGGACAAGGTGTTTCGTGCCGGTCGCGACCGTAAACCTTACGGAGAGTGCTGCGACAACCTCGCCGAGTTCGAGCTGCTGCTTGTCTGCTGCCCGAAATGCGCGAAAGGGAATTGTCATGATGCTCATACCCTAGCCATCGCACGAGAGTCATCAGCCGATGAGAGTTGGGGTGACACCATGTTCACGAAGCTTGCCACCGCATTCGTCTTCATTTTTGCTCTTTCGGTCTGCTCCAGCGGCGTCGGTTTGCCTTCGGCCAAGGACTCCCCCAGTGCATCATCTCCTAGGAGTGCCGGCTCGACTGGCGTCCCGTCAACACCGCCGTGTATCAACATCTGGGAGGAAGGATCAGTACTTCCCAGGAGCTACAAGGGTTGTGTCAGTGACGGCAAGCCCGGTGCTGAGGAATCCGCGAATTGCCAGGATGGCACGTCGCTCATGGTGTTCGAGGAAGCGTTTTATGCCGTGACCGGCGCCAAGATTCGCAAGTCTGCCGTCTCACCCCTTCAGGACACCGAGGAATACAGCAAGGCCTTCACCGCCTGCACGGGCGAATAGAGTTCCAGACAAACTCTCCAGGACAGAACAGTGCGTGCTGGCGAAACACTCAGGCGGGGACCCGCGCGGGCCGTGTGTCGCTACGCGCTCAGCGGCACAGGGTGGATCTCATCGGCAGGGTGGCCAGCCCTTTCATGGATGCGTTGAACCGCCTCGGCTGATGGAGCCTCGGACAGGCAGTAGACATGTCCACTGACAGGGTCTGCCCAAGCCTTCTTGAAATTGACGCCTTCTTCATCCTGAATGGCGAGGTCGGCGGCATGGGCTTCCGACAAGCCTTCGGCGGTGAGGCCGGTCATACCAGTGTGGATGTCCATGAACTCGGGCATATTCATCATCTCCGTCATGAGAAGCGGCGAACACCGCCGAATTTAAAAGTACGCCCAAAGTGAACGTCAGAACAACCCGCTGTGGGGCTTCCAAAGTGCTGACGAGTCGGTGCCGACGCTCTCAGGATCCTTGCCAACATTTTGCGGGAGGTTCAACCCGGCAAGCATCGGGGCGCACGGCGCCCGGTGCGAACACACCGGGCGCCATGGATTTGCTCAAGGTTTCGTCAGCTGGTCAATGACCTTTACCCCCTGTCAGTAGGTGCCCGGGATCGCCAGGAACGCACCGCTGTCTGCATCCGAGATCGAAACATTCGTCCAGGTGACTGACATCAGAGTCGCCGTCTGACCACCCGGGCAGTCGAGGACGCTGGAGGCAGCCGGCGCCGAAACACTCAGCGAGCCCGTCAGGTTGCCGTTCTTGGCGGCCGTGAACTCGCCGCTTTGACTGACGGTGCTGTTGATAGTCGTCTTCTTCGGATCTGAAGGATTTTTGCCACCGCCGTTGATGCACTTATAGGTGGCATCCAGATGTGCGCTGATTGTGATCGTTTCCGTCGCACCGGACTGCAGACCGGCCTCCTTGAATTTGACCGTCAGGGTCGAACCGGAAGACGAGGCCGACGTGGCATTACTAATGAAATGACCGTTGCCGGCAAAGGCAGCAGTGGTGGTGAACAGCAGTATTGCAAAAACTGCCGCACCCAATGAGATTATTCGCCGTAGAATCATGGCTGTTCCTAAGGACTGTATGAAGTGTTGCTTAGATGCATACGCGTCCACCCCCCAAGCGAGCGAATACACGAACACACCAGGGAACCCCCGAGAGATTTCTTTTTTGCCAGTTTTCTGAGGCTGGAGCTGCTATCGTCCCCGAGCCCATGCGGCAGATTTTACACCTGCCGGGTTAGCCGCTCAATGGCTCGAAATGACTACGAACCAAGACTTTCGCAGCACCTGGGCGTAGCATCTGCCGGCGTCCTTCCGGGCTGTGCCTTGGAGCCCTGCAGTGCCACCGAGGTCGGGCTGGCGACTGCACCTAACGAAACGATCATGTAACTTGCGACGAACCCCACCAAACGCTCTGCTTGGCATTCAACGCGTCGATTGCAGGCACTCAAATCAGACGCCGCTCGGTCGTGGGTTTCGGACATTGAGCGTTTGTGAAGAACTGAGTGTCCGCGGAGGGATCCCTCATGGCGGGCGCGATCATTCTGCGTCTAGTCCAGGGCGACCGGCACGTTGTCGCCACCGACCCCAGCAGGTAAGCATGGCTGCCACAATCACCCGACGCCTCGTCTCGCTTGCTGAGACTGCCGGCGCACTCGCAGTCTCGACGCGCACCGTCCGCCTCTACATCGCCGACGGCCAACTCGACACGGTCAGGTGCGGTTATACGGGTGGGCGATACTGGGTTCGAATTTTAATCAGCACTTTCAGGCGATACTGGGTTTACCTGCATAAACATAGCCTGACCTGCACGGACGTAGTTATTTATCGCCTACACGAGTGGACAGAAAAGGACACAAAGGTACTCTCGGATAGCACGACATAGCACGAAATCGAGGGTAGGGAACATGGCAGGCAAGAAGGGTCAGCGCGGATTCGGGTATCTCAGAAGGCTGCCGAG
>JACMOZ010000227.1 GCA_014377785.1 Aeromicrobium sp. | reverse complement strand
GCCAGTGGCGAGGAGCAGTTTGCTGTAAGCGAGTTCTTTACCTGCGTCGGTATGAATGAGCCGCCGGGCGGCATCAATGCGGGTGACGGGCGTGCCCAGGAGCAGCTCAACGTCATGCTCCGCGTACCAGTCCTCGGGATACACGAACACAGAGTCGCGGTCGGCGGCTCCGCTGAGGTAGTCCTTCGATAGCGGGGGGCGGTCATAGGCTCGGTGAGCTTCCGCGCCGATCAGTCGAATAGGTCCGGTGAAGCCCTCTTGGCGCAGCGTCTTAGCGGCGGACGCTCCGGCAAGGCCTGCTCCGACGATGACATAGCTCTCAGAATCTGGCATGTTTCCTCTTCCGCTGGTGTGCTGGCTACCTTCGTAGTTTCCACTGTAAAAGCCGCTCAATTTTTTTGTCAAGATCCTTCTTTTTGATTTGGAGTCATCGCGGTGGACAAACGATCACGGGCGGAAGGCATCTTCGTCGTGGCGTCGTTCACCAGGGTGTCGGTGGGGCATGGCTCGCAGATTGTCCAGGGGTGCGGGCGAGTGTGGGCGCGAGGTCCGATTCAGGCCAAAGGACGGATACTGCTGCGTGTGGTCTTGCCCGGAGGACCGAATGGTGCGACCCCTGACCTTCAGGCGGCCGTGCTTCCGGAGCCTTTTTCGGGTTCATGGACGTATCATCGAGGGCATTACATGTGGCACAAGTCGTTCATTGAAACCCGCCTAACCTCGATGGTGGAAGGCGCGGTGGCAGTATTCTTCAGGCTCCATCTCCGCATCATGAAAGGGCATCATGCACGCCTCTGAGACACTTCGCACGAATTTGCAGTCCGTTCTTGTCGACCTGATCGCGCTGCACCTGCAGGGCAAGCAGGCGCACTGGAACATTGTTGGACCGAACTTTCGCGATTTGCACCTGCAGCTCGATGAAATCGTCGGGGAGGTGCGTGAATTCTCTGATCAGTTGGCCGAACGTTTACGCGCCCTCAACGTGGTGCCCGACGGGCGCATCGAAACTGTCGCCGCGACCACGCACCTGCCGACTTTTCCTGCCGGCGAGGTTCTCACGACGGACGCGGTCAACCTCATTACGGAACTTTTGAATCTCACGGTGGAGAACATGCGGGTCGTGCACGATGAGGTCGACGAGGAAGATCCCACCAGCGCCGATATTCTGCACCTCTTCATCGAGAAGTTGGAGCAGTTCGCGTGGATGGTGAGCGCCGAGAACCGACGGCCGTAATCGGCGGCGCGAAGCTAAGCCCACGCTCAGATGGCGTCGGCTTGGACGACGATAGAAGCGATCAGGGAAATTGAGGCGTAGGACACTTCAAGGCAGTGCGTCTTTTCACCGTCCTGCTGTGGCTGGCGCAACCTTATTCAGCTTGACAATTTCGCTGAAGATGATTGGCTCGTAGTACGAAGCAATTTCCGGCACAGTAGATCGACCGTGAAAGGAGGTGGCTCGTGAGCCACCACGCCATCGTCAACCCCGCCACCGGCGAAACCATCAAGACTTACCCACAGATTTCCCAAGATCAACTCGAGCAGGTCATCGCATCGGCGGAAGACGCGCATCAGGGCTGGTCGCGTCACTCTTTGACCGACGAGCGGGCCGCTCTCCTTCGCAGGGTCGGCGATTTGCATGAGGAACGCCGCGACAAGCTGGCAGCCATGATCGTGCGGGAAATGGGTAAGCCGGTAGATCAAGCGCTTGGCGAGGTCGATTATGCCGCCGAGATTTACCGGTACTACGCCGATAACGCGCAGGGCTTTCTCAAGGACGAACCAATCACTCTTCTCGGTGGTGAGGGCTCCGCTTTCATGCGCGCCACCTCTCTGGGTGTGTTGATTGGCGTCATGCCGTGGAATTTTCCCTATTACCAGGTTGCCCGCTTTGCCGCACCGAACCTTATGACCGGCAACACGATAATCCTCAAGCATGCGTCTCAGTGCCCGGAATCGGCTGCGGCGATTGAGGAAATCTTTCATGATGCAGGCTTTCCTGCTGGCGCCTACACCAATGTGTATGCCGACAGTGTGCAGGTCGCGGCGATCATCGCCGACCCACGAATCCAAGGCATCTCTCTGACGGGCTCGGAGGGTGCTGGTGCGGCCGTGGCTGAAGTGGCCGGTCGCTACCTCAAGAAAGTCGTGTTGGAACTTGGTGGGTCAGACCCGTTCATCTTGCTCAGCACCAACGATATGGCTGCGACAGTGGCTTCCGCGGTGGCGGGTCGTCTTCGCAATGGCGGGCAGGCCTGCGACGCGGCTAAGCGATTTATCGTGATCGATGAACTTTATGACGAGTTCACGGAGAAGTTCACCGCCGCTATTCTTGCGTGCGCACCCAGCGACCCGACTGCTTCCGGTGCAGATTACGGACCAATGTCATCTCTCGGCGCGGCCGAGCATCTCGAGGAGCAGGTAGAACGCGCAGTCGCCCAAGGGGCCACTTTGGCAGCCACGGGCAAGAGGTCTGGTGCTTTCTTCCCGTCTGGCGTACTCACCGATGTGACGCGGGACAACGACACGTACCATGAGGAGTTCTTCGGACCCGTAGCATTCGTCTATCGGGCAGCGTCGGAGGAGGATGCCGTTGCTCTCGCGAATGACACTCCGTTCGGGCTCGGCTCCTACCTGTTCACGACCGATCCCGAGCAGGCGTTGCGAGTGGCCGATCGCATCGAGGCCGGCATGGTCTACGTCAACCTCGTCGACGCGGGCAGCGCCGAGCTACCGTTTGGTGGAGTGAAACGAAGCGGCTTCGGGCGCGAGCTAGGACGGTACGGCGCCAGCGAATTCGTAAACAAGAAACTCATCCGCATCGGCTGACCCGCCGGAGACCTTGGCCGACGCCGCACACACGTATTCGCTTTTTTCTTCGTCTCAGTTCAGAGTACGAACGCACGGGAAGAGTTCGCATGCATCGTGGGAACGTTTTACGGCACATGGACGTGACCTATCGGCGGTCGCGGTCAAGTCCATTTGAGCAGCCCTCCCTGTATTCAATCGCTGTTTTCCGTGCTTACAGGAGTAAGGGCGTTGCTTCTGGGATCGTGGGGTGAGATTCCTGTTGTTGAGCAGGTTCCAGACGCACGATGACGGCCTTGGATACCGGTGTGTTGCTGTCGTCTGCGACGTTCTCAAGGGGAATGAGTACGTTCGCCTCAGGAAAGTAAGCGGCAGCGCACCCGCGGGCGCTGGGATAGGAAACCACACGGTAATTGCGTAGCACTCGCTGCGCGCCATCATCGTGCACGCCGTGAATGTCGACCTGCTGGCCGT
>JACMOZ010000226.1 GCA_014377785.1 Aeromicrobium sp. | reverse complement strand
TTTCACACCAATATGGAACCCATGGTCGAGGGCGCCGCCGGCCTCGTCACCATGGGCGGCTACAACACGTTCTGCGAGATCATCTCCTTCGACAAGCCGGCGCTGATCGTGCCGCGCGTCAAGCCGCGCGAGGAAGAGCTGATCCGGGCGCGCCGGGCAACCGAATGCGGCCTGAACGTAATGCTGCTGCCGGAGGAAGCCGAGGACGCCAAGCGCTTTGCGGCGGCGTTGAAGGCCCTGCCCAAAGATGCAGCCCATCGCGCCGACTGGATCGGGGCCATGGTTGTCGAGCCCATCCTCATCCAACGGCCGATTCTCACCGCCGCCGACGGCACGACCGTCGTCGGGCGCGATGAAGAATCGCTTTCCAGAGTCATCGGCTGACGCGTCACGCTCCTGGCGCGCCACGCCTCCGGGGAATAACTCCTTACTGGGAACGGTTCTTAATAAGGCAACCCGTTTAGGCAAGCCGTTAAGGCAACCCTCCGGCTCAAGGAGACTCCATGAAGGTCCGCAATTCGATCCGTTCGCTCAAAAACATGCCCGGCGCTCAGGTAGTCCGTCGGCGTGGACATACGTTCGTGATCAACAAAAACAATCCGCGTTTGAAGGCGCGCCAAGGCTGATCGAACACCTCAAAGTTCGAGTGACCATTCCTCATAGGTCTGTGTAACATGCATTCCGAGGTTCTCGTAAAGACCAAGCGCGCCGGTGCGCGCATCCGTCGCAAGTTCGGCGCGCTTGAGTCCACGTGAGCGGGTGCCTTCGAAGGCCCGCGCCAACAAGATCTGGGCGATACCGCGATGACGGTGCGCGTTGTCGACCCCCAGGCTGTTGACCCAGCCGGCTCGCTCACGGTCGATGACAAAACAAACTCCGATGATCTCGTCGCCGTGCGTCGCGACCAACATATTGTCGGAGTTGAAGCCTTCGCGCTCGAAGACCACAGCGCGCCAATCCTCGTAAGGCGTCCGCTCGCGATCGGGCCATTCGCCGAAAGCCACCTGAATCACTTCATAGACGGCCTCGTCCTCGATCCCCGGCATGAACGGGCGGACCGCATAACCATCGGCGAGTTCGCGTTGCGGGATTGTCACATCACTGGGGAGAGCCAAAGCCCACGACGTCCAGCCCAGGTCATAGCCACGATCGGCAAAGATCCGCAACGCGGCCTTGTCGGTGACGGGAGCACTCTGGATGGCCTTGCCGGCCCCCATGGCACGAAGCCGGTCCTCGGACCAACGGCCGAGCGCTGTGCCGATTCCGCGTCCGCGGTAGTCAGCATGGACGCAGAGAACGACGTATTTGCCCATCATGACTTCGGTGTATGCCGTCAGCCTCGAGCCGTCGAAGACACCCAGTGAGTCGGTGTCGAGGTGGAAATTCGGCATCTTCCAATAGGCTTCGATGTCAGCTTTTTCGAGGTCGGGCTCGCCCAGCATTTCGATGTCGTAGGCCTCCGCGACCGCATACACGTCGTCGAGATCAGATCGAAGGAGCGGGCGGGCTGCGAATCCCTCAGGCAGTTCCATGCAATCAATTCACCCGCGAAATTGCTGTGCCAAGGGGCACTCGAAGGGATCGCGCGCGCGCAAGCCGACGTTGTTGAGATATCTGACGACAATGGCGTAGGACGCGAACAGCCCGACTTCGCTGTAACTCACACCGTGTTTATCGCAATAGGCCCGCACGATCGGTTGGGCGAGTTTGAGGTTGGCCCGCGGCATGCTCGGGAACAAATGGTGCTCGATCTGGTAGTTCAGTCCGCCCATGAAGAAGTCAACGAACAATCCGCCCCGGACGTTGCGCGACATGAGGACCTGGCGCCGCAGGAAGTCGATCTTCATCGTCGCGGGGACAATCGGCATTCCCTTGTGGTTGGGCGCGAATGAGCCGCCGAGGCACAGCCCGAAGATGGCCATTTGAAGAAAGAAGAAAGCCGCTGCCTTGCCGACTGGCAACACCATCAACAACACGGCAACGTAGCTGATGAGCCGCGCGAAGATCAGGACCGCCTCGACGCGCTGATGTGGCACCGAGTGTGGTCGCAGAACGGTTTGAACGCTTTCGCGGTGGAGATTGAGCCCCTCAAGCGTCAGCAGCGGGAAGAAGAACCAGCCCTGATGTTGCGCGAACCAGCCGGCGAAGCCCGTACGCCTTTCGACAATGGCACGGGTAAAGGCAATCGCGCCGGGACCGATGTCGGGGTCTTTGTCTTCTTGGTTCGGCGCAGCATGGTGTTTGTTGTGCTTTGTCCGCCACCAGCCGAAACTCAGTCCCGCGAAAGCGCCGGACAGTATGCGCGAAGTCCATTCGTTCCACGCGGCAGACTTGAACATCTGCCGGTGTGCGCCATCGTGACCGATAAAGCCGAATTGCGTGGCCACCACGCCCAAAGCGGCGGCCAGGATGAGCTGAAACCACGAATTGCCGAGCAAAAAGATGCCGGCCCAGATTCCGACGAATGAGGCAATCGCAACAAAAATCGTGGTCCAGTACCAGAGGTATCGGCGATTGAGCAGGCCCTCGTCCCGCACCTCGCACATGAGGTTGGTGTAGAGACTGACAAACGACTCGGGGCTCCGCAAGTCCTGCGCGGGAGTCGCATCGGCGACAAGGATTTTTGGTTGAGCATTTTCCACGGCTAGGTGCCCCCCTCTGTGCTGTAAGACAACGATGACCCTAGCCATTCGCAGCAAGAAGATCTCGCTGTTCGATCATGGCACAGACTCGAAGTGGCGCGACTTGTATGACGCTCCCAGTTGCCTATGCCCGTGGCTCGGCGACGGCGGCTGGCCGTCGCCCGATGCTGGCGGACAATACGCCGCACACGGTGATCGCACTGCCGGCGAGCTCAATCGGTTCAGCCACCTCACCGAGAAGGATCCACGCGCTGAGCAGCCCGGTCACCGGCACCAGCATCGAGAATGGCGCCACGGAACTCGCCGGATGGGCCTTCAACAGCGTCGTCCAAATGCCCGCACCCACCACGGTTGCCAGCAATACGACATACGCTAGGCCGATCATGGACGGAAACGCCTCGGCAGTACCCATCGTTCGCACCTGCTTCCAGATGGAATCGGGGCCCTCGACCAAGAGGGCAAGCGCGAACATCGGCACGGGTGGGATGACCGACATCCACATCATGAAATGCAGCGGATTCTCTGGCCGCGCTTCACGGGAACAGATGTTGCCGATCGCCCACCCGAAGGCGCCCAGAAGAACCAGCAGCACCGGCAGCATCGCCGCTGTCTGACTGCGATGGATCGCAATCAACGCGAGTCCCGATGCTGCGATGAGGATGCCGATGGTTTGCCGTCGCGTTATCCTCTCGCCCAGCCAGAACCCCGCCAGAACGACCGTCATCGGGGCCGAGGCCTGGAGCACGACCGAGGCCAATCCCGACGGCAAACCTTCTCGAATACCAACGAACAGGCCGACGAACTGAAGAGTTCCGAAACCGAGGCCGTAGCCGATCAGCCAACGGAGCCTGACCTTCGGTCTGGGGACGAAAAGGATCGCCGGCACCGCGAGGAAGCCGAACCTCAAGGCGACGAGGAACAGCGGAGAAAAGTGATCGAGGGCCGTAGCAATCGCCGGAAAGTTGATTCCCCAGATGACGGCAACAAGGATCGCCAAGAACCGATCACGGTTGCTCATCGATGCCGGCACCAGCCGATCCTATCTGCCGAATGCCCGTTGGTGACTCCCTACAACCGGGGTATGGATCGCCCCTTGCCCGGATCGCCGACATGGATCGCGAACACGCGAGCAGGAAATCCAGAACCACCCATCGGCTTGGGCCACGTCGCGACAACCAGCGCGCCGGCTTCGGGTACGCGGTCGAGATTCGTCATCAGCTCGATCTGCCATCGATCTTGCTGTAGAAGATACAACTCGAGCCCGTAGTCCCCCGCTGACGTTGCACTGCCCGGATCGGTATCGGTCTGCTCATGTCCGACCGCCACAACACCGACCTGCTCGACGAGGTACGTGAGCACCTCGCGGGACCACCCCGGCGAATGACTCACTCCCTGATCGTCCCGATTCGCCATCGCGGCTCCGTCCGGCCACAACTTGCCCCAATCTGTGCGCAGGGCGACGAAGGAGCCGCTCGGCATCGCCCCGTGGCGTGCCTCCCACCGAGCAATGTCGTCGAGCGACGGCACGCTGTCCGGGTCGTCATGGACTCGGGCAGATATGTCGAGCACGACCAGGGGCAGAATCATCTGATTGACCGGAATGTCGTCGAGTGTTCGCGCACCGTCCACGAAGTGTGACGGCGGATCCACATGGGTACCCCACTGCCCCACAATCGTGTATCGATGAACGTTGAATCCGTCACCTGCGGCAATATTGAAGACTTTGTCGCGTTCTTCGTTCGGGAATGCCGGGAAATGCGGCTGTCCGGGATGGAATGCGTGGGTCAAATCGGTGAAGATCCCCTGCTCGCAAAGCTGACGTTGCAATACCCACAACGGCTTCTCCTCAGAATCCAAACTACGCGGTGATGATTCATTACCCGTCGGGGTCGATGTGGCCATAATGCGTTTCCTTATCTCTTGACCACAGGCTCGCACGAAGTTGGTCGGGAGCGCACCTGAACCCTCCGGGCCACCGAGCTTCGTCTCAGTCGTTACGGGCAAAGTCGTCGCCCTTGAGGGACGCGCACTTGCCCAACGAGAGCAGAAAGTGAGGCTACCGCCGGTCACGCGCCGCGGCCACGTGTCTAGGCTCGCAGTCATGGCCACAGTCATCCTGGTTCGGCACGGCCGCACCACCGCGAACGCCAGCGGCATGCTTGCCGGTCGGACCGCCGGCATCAAGCTCGACGAGATCGGTCGTAGCCAGGCGGCCCACACAGGCAAGCGCCTGGCCGTGCTGAGCTTGGTCGGCGTTGTCTCGAGCCCCTTGGAGCGCTGTCGGCAGACGTCGCGGGCGATCCTCGACCATCAGACCGGCTCCCCGGCGACGCCGATCGAGCGGGGCAACACCGAGTGCGACTACGGCGAGTGGCAGGGCCGCGCGCTGGGCGACCTGGCCAAGGAAAAGCTGTGGTCGGTGGTGCAGACGCAGCCGTCTGCCGCCGTCTTTCCCGGCGGGGAGTCACTGGCAGCGATGCAGGCCAGATCGGTCGCCGCGATCCGACGTCACGACGCGGCGTTCGAAGCAGAGCACGGACCGGGCGCGGTGTGGGTGGCAGTGAGTCACGGCGACATCATCAAATCGATCCTGGCCGACGCGCTCGGCATGCACCTCGATCTGTTCCAGCGGATCAACGTCAATCCCGCGTCGGCGTCGATCGTGCGCTACACGGCCACTCGGCCAGATGTCGTGGCCACTAACACCGACGCAGGCGACCTGTCTTGGCTCCGCGCTCACGCCGGCGCAGGCGACGCGCAGGTAGGTGGCGGAGCAGGCCCGGATGCGCAGGCTTCGGCTGGCTCCTAACATGACTACATGGCACCCATCGTTCACGGATTCGACTGGCCCGATCGGTTAGTCATCGGCACCGTTGGCCATCCCGGGTCACGCACGTTCTTCATCCAGGCCCGTGACAAGGCACAAATCGTTAGCGTCGCCCTTGAGAAGGAACAGTCAGCCGCGCTAGCCGAGCGGATCGAGGAGGTCCTCGACGAACTGATGGCCGATGAAGGCAATCCGTTCAGCATTCCGGC
>JACMOZ010000225.1 GCA_014377785.1 Aeromicrobium sp. | reverse complement strand
TGGCACCGTACTCCTGCGCCAGTTTCAGGGCCTGCGGGTCGCCTCGGTGGTCGGCGTCATCGCGACGCGAGTGGCAGAGGTCGATGCCACCGACATACGCGATGTCCCGTGCCGTGTCATCACGATGCCGGATGACCAGCATCTTTTGATGGTGAGAGCCGCCCATTCGCACACGCATGTCAAGAAGGGCCTCCGCTCCTCGCTGCTGCAGGTCCCTACCGAGACGCCGGTTCTCCCCAGCAGCGAATCCAAGTACCTCAGCGTGAGAACGCCACACCAGGCCCCGCACGTCAACACCTCGTTCGTCCGCCCTTCCGAGCACCTCGGCCACCTCACTGCCCGACTCCCCGGTCAGGCGTTCGTCAGCATCGCCCTGCCAGTCCGTGAAGTAGATCAGGTCACCCTCGCGGGTCGCTTCTATCCGCTCGAACAGCTCACCGAAATAGGTCGACCCATGGATCAGAGGGCGAACAAGATTCCCGGTCGACCACGCCTCATCACCGGCATGCCTCGTATCAAGACGCGTGCGGGAGTTGTCCCGCTCTGTGGCAGTAAGGAACCAGGACAGGACGCCATCGGCAGACATACTGCCCACTTTGCCAGACCGCTCTGCGCGAAGCTCGGCAGAATGGCTGCCCAAGTGCCTGCGCCCAACGCTGGTAATGACCGAGGGTCGCCCGCAGCTGATCGGTCCCTCACCTAAATAGGTAGCGACAGGGCTTTCCCACATCATGCTCACACGCTCTGTCTCAATGCGCCGCTTTCATAGCTGCTGAATGCAACTGGAGGCGCGGACGCAACGAGGGCCATGCGTGAACCACATCACTCTGGGCTAAACGCGGCGGTAAGACGCATCATCCTGAGTGCCCCATTGATGGAGTGGACCCGCGAACAGCACTCGTTACCCCCATGGCTGCACGCGTTCTCTATGTCGCTGAGGACGTCACACTTGATGAGCTCCCCAGCGACATTGCGGAACTGGTAGTTCCGTAACTGATGTGCCCATCTTTCGGCAGATCCGGTCGCCCGACCCACTCGGACCGCGGCAGACGCGGGCGAGCGTACGGCCGCGTCTACCTCCCTGCTTCGTGCAACGGCGTGATCCGAGGGCCAGATAACTCCCAGCCATTCGGTCAGGTCATCTCAGGCGTCGTGATCCGGCACGACAGCAGCGGCCAACTTCAGCCGGTGACTGACAGGCGCAACCGTCCTGCGCTTCACTAATACCTACGGCGGGCGAGAAGCGTGGAGTCGTGGACGTCGACCGTCGCGCCCTCGCGAGTCATCGTTCGTGGCCGCTGCTCGACCGTGAGGGCTTCGTAGGCCTCCGGCAGGCTGGGCAGCAGGTCCTCGGCGAGGAACATCGCTCTGCGGTGGCTTGCGGCCAGCTGGGTGAACACCGCGGACGGCGCGTGGCCCACGATGAGGAGGTGCCCGCCGGGCGCGACGGCATCGGCCAGCCGACTGGTCACCTCGACCATCCCGCCGTCTGGTGGGTGCAGGAAATGGCTGGTGACCAGGTCGTAGGACCGGCCCTCGGCCGCGAAGGTCCGGGCGTCGACCTGCCACCAGTCGGTGTGGTCGGCGACCCCGGCCTCCTCAGCGTGCCGGGCGGCGCGGGCCAGGCCCTTGGCGGAGAAGTCGGCGCCGGTGACCCTCCAGCCCCGGCGGGCCAGCCAGATCACGTCGCCGCCCTCTCCGCAGCCGACGTCGAGCGCGGTGCCCGGAGTCAGCCCGGACACCTCGGCGACCAGCTGCGGGTTGGGGTTCCCGCTCCAGAGCTTCTCCTCGCCGGAGTACCGCTCCTCCCAACTCGGCGGCTCGAACATGGCTGCCGCTTCCTCATCGGTGGGCTGGTGTCCGTGTCCACTCATGAGGCGACTTCCTTCCGGTGCTCCGCGACGGCCACCCGGGCGATCTCGCCCGGCACCACCCCGATGCCGCGGGCGGCGAGCTTCTCAGCGTCCTCTCGCTGCGGGGTCAGTTGGCCGTTGAGTGGGATCACCACGTCGTACGAATCGTTAATGTCCATGCCCACCAGCATGCGGACCCCACACGCTATTGGCAAACTTCCTTGCTGCTCTGGCAAACTATGAGGATGGCGGAGTTCGATGACGTGCTCGAGGGCGTCGGCCCGCGGTTGCACGCGTTGCGGATGGACCGGGGTGCAACCCTGACGGAGCTGGCGGCGAGCACCGGCATCTCGGTGAGCACGTTGTCCCGGCTGGAGTCAGGGCAGCGCAAGGCGACCCTGAAGTTGTTGCTGCCGCTGGCTCGGGCTCATCAGGTGCCGCTCGACGAGCTGGTGGGCGCGCCAGAAACAGGCGACCCGCGTGTACGGGCCAAGCCGATCAAGCGGCACGGCCGCACGTACGTCCCGCTGACCCGGCGACCGGGTGGGCTGCAGGCATTCAAGGTGATCGTGCCTCCGCACGACCCGCCGGAGCCGTACGAACCGGCGGTCCACGAGGGCTACGAGTGGATCTACGTCCTGTCCGGCCGGTTGCACCTCGTCCTCGGCCACCAGGTGCTCGACCTCGGTCCGGGCGAGGTGGTCGAGTTCGACACCCGCACCCCGCACATCATCGCCAACCGCGGCGACCACCCGACCGAGATACTGGCGCTGTTCGGGCCTCAGGGCGAGCGGATGCACGTCAGGTCCGGGACCTGACGCCGCCCCACCAACGGCGCCACGCACAGCCACCCCCCAACCGATGCCCACCCTGCACGGTGGCACGAACCTTGTAGCGGCGTAGTCCCGATCAGTGGGTCTTGGATGAGTATGTCCCGACGATCAGTTCCGATGCGGATCCTCCCGCCGGGTCCCGTGGTGCGCCGGACCTCGGTCAGGAGCTGGTCGCGCACCTCGAGGGCACCGTCACCGCTGTCCTCGATCTAGACCGCATCGCCGCCAGCCGACGCGCGCATTCGACCCGACCGACGGCGGCTTTCATCACACTGTTTTCATGATCGGGAGCACACTGATCGGGCTCCACGAACACCCGGCCACAGAGGTGGCCGACGCCTTCACTGCGCGTCGTGTACGAAGGTCGTGACCGCCGAAGATGTCGAGAAAGCCATCGATGCCGCACGCGGCGAACTCGGCAATGCCAGATTCGCGGTCAGTCTCTACATGTTCGCGTGCCGTTCATGTCCACCTGTGCGACCGTTTTCACACCAAGGGCAGGGTTGGTTCCGCCGGGAAGTGGGGCCCGGAACCATTCACTCCCACCGAATCCGAGGAACGCAAATCGTGAAGAGTAAATTCGCACCACTCGCCACCGCTGTTGCGCTGGCCGCCGCGCTGAGCGTGGCAGCTCCGGCCAGCGCCGCACCCGTCGGCCCGCAGGGACCTCCCGCCCATGCAGCGGCGCCTGCGTCTATCGAGAACTACCCCGTAACCATTGACTCTGGGTCCTGGGACTCCGGACACATTCAAGGCATAGCGATCGATGAGAAGAACGGGTATGTCTACCACTCGTTCACTGACATGCTGGTCAAGACAGATTTGAAGGGCAACGTTGTGGGGACGGTCGAAGGGTTCACCGGCCACCTCGGCGACTTGGACTTCAACACCAAGGACGGCCGTGTCTACGGTTCTCTCGAGTACAAGGCCGAAGAGGCCTTCTATATCGCAATCTTCGACGTCAACAAGATCACCGAGGTCGGTATGGACTCCGAGGATTCAGGCATCGTCACCGCCGTGTATCTCGAGGAGGTCGTGGAGGACTTCACCGCGGACATGGACGCCAACGGCGTATTCGACGGCAACACGGCCAACACCGCAGACCACCGGTACGGTTCCAGCGGCATTGACGGCGTCTCCTTCGGCCCCGAGTTCGGGAAGAAGAACGGCAAGCAGCAACTGATGGTCGCTTACGGCGTCTACCGCAACGACGCTCGGGTCGACAACGACCACCAGGTGCTCCTGCAGTACGACGTTTCCGGATGGGGAAAGTACGAACGCCAACTGACCCAGGCCGATCCGCACACATCCGGTCCGGCCGACGTGGACGCCAAGTACTTCGTCCACACCGGTAACACCAGCTACGGCGTGCAGAATCTGGCCTACGACGAGCAGAGCCACCTCTGGTATGTGGGCGTCTATCGCGGCGGCAAGCCCGGGTACCCTAACCGGAACCTTTATGTTCTGGATGGGACGACCGCTCCCCAGGAGCAGACCATCGAAGGCCAGCCCAACGACGAAGCCGGCCTTGTATTGCCGCTCCTGCAGCAGGGTTTGTGGCACGAACCCACCGGTATCTACGGCTGGGAGTTCAAGTCTGACGTCGGCATCGAGCCAATCGGCGACGGCTATTTCTACGTCGCCCGTGACTTCGACGACCGCTCCAGCGGGCACAAGCAAGAAGCAGCCACACTCGAGTTGTACCGCTGGACTGGCGAAGGCGCATCCGGATTCGAGCAGATCGTCCGCTAGCGCTATACCCTCGGGGGCCGGTAATGGAAGACTGGCCACAAAGAGCGAAAGAGTCGGCAGGTAACTGCCGGCTCTCTCTTTTCCCCGCAAAGAGATCCGTTTTCTTCAGCGGACCCCAGCGCTCCTCCGCCAGCGGTCGCGGTTGCGCAGCGACCGGGCCGCGGATGAGCCTTCACAGTTGCATTGTCCCGCCCCCTTCGCCATGGATCCGATCAATGAGGTATTTCGCAATCGCCTCTGGTGAGCGATCTGTGGGAGCTCGCGGAACGTCGTCGGGGTCGATGCACCGATCGAGGGGTGCACCGACGTCGGGCTTGACGCAGAACAGGTACCCGCTGCCAGTGTGTTCGATCCTGAGAACACCGGGGTCACGCAGCGTGACGTGCGGTCCGAAGTCGTGAATGATTCTTGCGAAGCGTTTCAGGTCGTGATTCCTGAACTTGAGCACGTCGCCGCTCTCGGCCCTTACTACGATGACATCGTCCTCGATGGTCAGGAACTCGGCGGCTACACCGGCTTCGGGGTTCTGCCATGACTTTCGAGCTTGAATGAAATGGACGTTGTGACCTGGTGTGTACAGGGCGCAACGGTGCGTGGTGAAGTAGTTGATTTTGACCATAATGGTCTCCGAATCTGGGGCACGATGGCCCCTACGCTTGCCGGGGGGCGATTGCTCCGCGACCCGCTCTTCTCCTGGGGCACCCTCCGCGTGAGGGGGTTGCCGGACAGCAAGCCAGGTACTTGTCGCTGTCGCTCTTGAGCGTGCTCCATACGTTACATCTGTCCAGTGACAGTTCTTCGCACCATTTTCCTTGTGGCCGCGATCCGCGGTGCCTGCGGCGCGGTGGCACCCTCGTGGTCACCGGGCTCGACCGACTGGCCTCAACCCACCTTGACATTTAGCCTGAATCGGCCGGCGCTCTTGGGGATGGGTGACTGGGTTCGTCAAGCTGGTATTGGCGTGCGGTGGATTCAGGTTTAAGGATCTGCATGCGGCGATCGGATTGGTGTATCGCGTCACGCGCCGAGAGTGGCCGTGGGTTGCATCGCAACTCGTGCGACCGGATCGCGTCTTTCGGCAGTTGACCGGTCGGCGTAATCGGGACCAGATGAAGCATGCCTGTGGAGGCCGGGACACGTCGACGTGGCTGGTCGTGGCATGTGGCGAGCTGGTTCATGGAGCCATGTGCGGCGGGGGAGCATCTTCGCTTCGACCTGAAGCGCATCGCACCCCCGGCCGGTTGGCGACGGTGCGATGCGCGCTGCTTCAGGTTCAGCGGGCGTTGGCGCTGATCTTCAGGGTACGGTCGGGCTCGTTGCCGAAGCCATCGATGCGAAGTTGGTGTTGCTGCACCTTGACGATCGCGTAGGCGTTGGCTGGGACCGCATCCTCCACCATGCCCTTGAGGTTGACGTAGTGGATGCCGTTGTCCTGTGCGTAGCGGCCGGCGTGGTCGTGTCCGTTGAAGTAGGCGGCCACGTTGCCACGGGACTCGAGCACCTTGCGGATTTCTGGAGAGTTCCAGGCGTTGTGGACGTTGGTGCCGTTGATCGGGTTGTGCCCGAAGACTATGACTTCCTGGTCCTCGGCTGCGGCATCGTCGAGGGTGCCAGCCAGCCACGCCAGTTGTTCCTCACCGACGGCGCCGTTCCACGACTGAGCGTTTACGGCACCTTCGTCCTTCAGCTTCGCGAGCGTTTCTTCGGCCTGCCGGTAGTCCTCGGTGTCGGGAGCGTTGGCGAACAGGGAGATGTCGGTGGTGTCGAGGACCACGAACCGCCAGTTCTGGTGCGTCCACTGGTAGTACTCGTTGCTCATGTGGAGCTTGCTCACTACTTCGTCGCTATACATCTGGGGGAAGTCGTGGTTTCCCAGCACGCTGTAGCGGGGGCCGTCGATGCTCTCCCAGACCGGGAGGATGGTGTCGAAGCTCGCGGCGTCGCGGTCGATGATGTCGCCCAGCTGAGTGGTGAAGTCAACGTTCTTGTCGTTGATCGTCTCTGCCGCAGCGGCGAGCTTGGCGGTCGATTCGCTGTAGTGCCGAGTGCCCTTGGTCGGGCCGCCCCAGTACTGGACGTCGGCGATCAAGCCGAACGAGAAGGCGGCCTGGCTGTGTGGGGCCGGAGCGGGGGTCTCTTCGCTTGCGGCTGCGGCGGAAGGTCCGGCCAATGCCAGGGCGGCGACCGCGAGGGCGGCAACCGCGAGGGCGGCGACCGTGTTGGGGTTTCGGGTGCTCATGAGCAGCTTCCTTCGCGTTTGGGAACGTTGCCTGACTCCGAAGCGGCTGCTTCGCAGCGACTGTTCGATTCGTTGGTCCCGCGACACGTTAGGAACCGAAGACCACGGGCGCGCGACGGTTGGCGTACCAGTGCGTGAACGGGCCTTGAACGTCGGCGGATACCGATGAGTCAGCAGTTCGTGGCGACCTACAACTTCCATGAGAAACATGGCCACCGTGAACCCCGATGAAGAAATCAACGAAATACTCGACATCCTCGACGCACTACTCGACGGGATCGAACCGGAAAACTACGACGACCTCGCAGGGCTGGCAGGGGAGTGGTCGCGCTATGGCGCTCAACGGTCTGGCTCACTTCGCTCGCCAGACTGTCCATCGCGAACCGGGTCCTCTCCTAGCACCGGCAGCCTCGACACCTTCGGCGCATCATGCTTCTCTCGGACCGAACCAGGACAACAAAACACTCGGCACTGCGCTTACTCCGTTCACCCTTCCCCACAGGCCCTACCCGACCCCGGGTCGGTGACTAAGGATGGATAAGCCGGTCGCCGCCGGTGGAGATCTGGGCTGTGAAACGGTGTGAGACTACGTCTCTTTGTCGGCCACAGGTGGGCCAGCGGCATGCCACCGGATGTGGTGTGCCCGGGAAATTACCTCGATCTGTGCACGCCGAAAGCGGCGACGGCCCGAGGCTGTGATTTCGAACGGCAGGAGATCCTTGTTCGAAATTTGACCGACACGCGTCTTAGAAAAACCAAGAATGTGAGCCGCCTCATTGACGTTTACCCATTCAGTTAGCCGCGGGTTCCGGGCTTGTTCCTCAACCTCGCCTAGGACCGTTCCCAGCACCAACGCCGTGGAGTTGATGATCTCGATCAGCCGCGATCACTCCCGCAACCTCAAGCGCTGGCGAGACGGGCAGATGGCGCTGCGCTGGTGTGCGGCCGGGATGGTCGAGGCGTCCAAGCAGTTCCGCCGCGTGAACGGCCACATGCACCTGCCGACCCTCCGTGTCGCGTTGGAACGCCATGTCGCCGTCAAGAGTGTCGGCGCCGACTACAACACTCAAGACGTGAGCGCAGCCTGATGCTTACCGAACCGCAATCGAAGTTCCACGGAACTCGGGACATCCTCGCTGTGCTGGTTAAGAGTGGCCATGGTCACACTGCCAGCCCGTAGGACCTTTGGCCCTTAGCGGCAGCGGGTCCGCAGGGACATGATTGGGCCTCGGCGGGACCTACTCGCTGGGGGATGCCCGTTCGGCGTCATGAGGAGATGCACAGTTCGTGTATACATATTTGTTACTTCAGTTGGTCGGCTTGGTTACGGTTATGGCCGTTGTTGGTTACGCAATCTACTTGCTCATCCGGGCCCGTCGAAGCAGTGGTCGAAAACTCGCGCATGGCACATCGCGACGAACCACATCCCGGAGAACATACGTCAGCATGGCCGTTATTGCCTTCTTGGGGCTGAGCGTGGGGGGCATCGGTGCCCAGAACTATCCGATCCATTCCGCTGTGCCGCTGACAATGCATGCCGTTAGCCCGGACGGGAACCCGCCGAGTCTACCGTTCGCAAATGGCGTCGACTTTATGCTGAAGTCACGCAACTTCGCGAAGGTTGAGGACATCGGCGCAGACCCCAACGACGTACCAGCGCCCATAAGTCGCACAGGCAATGAGACAGTGACCTTCAACCTCACCGCGAAAGAGGTGATGGCCGAGGTGGCACCCGGGAAACACAACAACTATTGGACGTACAACGGGCAGGTGCCTGGGCCCATGATGCGCGTCATGGTGGGGGATGACGTAGTAATCAATTTGACCAACGACAAGAGAAGCCTGCACGAACACAATATTGACCTGCACGCCGTCAATGGACCCGGTGGCGGCGCTAAGGCCACCGCGGTACAGCCCGGCGAAACGAAGTCCTTCCAGTTCAAGGCCCTCAACCCGGGACTCTATATCTACCACTGCGCGACATCGAACGTCGGCGTGCACAACACCCACGGTCAGTTTGGCTTGATACTGGTGGAGCCGAAAGAGAAGCTGCCGGCAGTCGACCGCGAGTTCTACGTGGTCCAAAGCGAGCTCTACACTCACGGCGGCGTTGAGCGCAAGGGTCTGCTGCTCTTCGATGCGAAAGCAATGATGGACGGTAATCCTAGCTACGTCACTTTTAACGGTCGCGTTGAAAGTTCACCGCGCATGAAAGCCAAGGTCGGAGAGACCGTTCGCGTTTATGTCGGAAATGGCGGCGTCAATCTCATCTCCTCGTTCCACGTGATTGGTGAAATCTTCGATACCGTCTATCCAGAAGCGGCTATTGGGTCTGAGCCCCATCAGAATATCCAGACTACCGCCGTGCTAGCCGGTGGCGCCACGATCGTGGAATTCAAACTTGACGTGCCGGGTTCCTACCTCCTGGTGGATCACGCTCTGGCGCGCATGAACAAGGGGGCCTGGGCAGTGCTGTCGGTCGAAGGGGATGAAGATCCGAGCGTCTTCAAGTCACAGAGTCCCCCTGCTTCCGCACGCTCTGGTCATTAGATCGTGACACGACCACTCAATTGGTCCGGTTCCCAAGGCGCTGCCCAATGGCCTTGTCGCATCTGCGATTGGTAGGACTGTCGCGAGTGGAGTCGTCCAGACGCTTCAGATTCAACAATCACGGTCGTACGGGAAGATGTCACGTACGACCGTGGTTGGCGTGACGGTTAAAAGGTTCGTCACATTCCAGGGTGTAGTTGGGGTCTGAAGCCGCCGGTTTCCAGTAGTGATCTGGCGATGTAGTTGGTGAGGTTGCGGAAGCCGAGGGCGGAGCCACGGGTGGCTGGGTCCATCGCGAACCGGGTCCTCGCCTAGCACCGGCAGCCTCGACACCTTCGGCGCATCATGCTTCTCTCGGACCGAACCAGGACAACAAAACACTCGGCGCTGCGCTTACTCCGTTCACCCTTCCCGACAGGCCCTACCCGACCCCGTGATTGGTGACTCAGGATGGATAAGCCGGTCGCCGCCGGTGGAGATCTGGGCTGTGAAACGGTGTGAGACTGCGTCTCTTTGTCGGCCACAGGCGGGGCGGTTGGGTGCCACCGGATGTGGCGTGTCCGGGAAATTACCTCGATCTGTGCACGCCGAAAGCGGCGACGGCCCGAGGCTGTGATTTCGAACGGCAGGAGATCCTTGTTGGAAGTTTGCCCGACACGCGTCCTAGAAAAACCACGAATGTGATCCGGCTCAGTGACGTTTACCCATTCAGTTAGCCGCGGATTCCGGGCTTG
>JACMOZ010000224.1 GCA_014377785.1 Aeromicrobium sp. | reverse complement strand
TGATCGCAACACCTTGCGGTCATCGGTGCTGAGCTCTGCGATGCGCCGGGCAAGCCATTGGTCGCGGCGGGCGCGTTCGGTGGCGGGCACGTCTTCGCCTTTGGCCGAAATCGTCACGATGACCTGACGGCCGTCATCGGGATGCTGGCCGCGAGTCACCAGTCCTGCCTCGTCCAGACAATTGATGGTTCGGGTCATCGAAGGCGGTTGTACGTGCTCGTGTGCGGCGATCGCGCCCGGCGTCAAGGGGCCCTTGGTGCGCAATGCTCCGAGGACGGACATTTGATTGGCCGTCAACTCGGACTGGCGTTCCTGGCGTAGTCGTCGTGAGAGGCGCACAACCGACTGTGCGAGATTCTGTGAGTCGGTTGGCATGTAGTTAGCATACCTAATTACTCTAGGTAATCAATAGCGGGCATTGCCACGAGTGGGTATTTGGCGGCCGCGAGACTCGTCCGATATGGCCAGTATGCTTTCGCGGTCGGGTTGGCCCGTATGCCCAAGGTCGCCGCGGTCTTCGCCGGGGGCCAGATCAGCGAGTTCACCGCGAAATCGATCGTGAACGAATCGACTGGGCTGACCGCCAAACAGGCCGCCACTCTTGATCGCAGGCTCGGCGCGCGGGTCGCGGGGCTGACCCCATGCAAGGCCGGCAACCTGGCCCGCCAGTATGCAATCGGCATCGATGCTGCGGCCGCCTACGAACGGGCCAAGGCCAATCGCCCAGTACTAATCGCAGGGCAAGGTTCGTGTCGATGTTTCCCGACAAGGACGGTGTCGGCATCCTGCAGATTCGCGGCCCGGCCGATTCCCCCAAGCACTTCGTGCAGGGAGGTACCCCCACTCCTGTCGGTCTACAAGAGTCTCGAAGCGGTCGCCGCGGCCGCCAAGTCCGCCGGCGACACCCGTACCCGTGGTCAAGTTATGTTTGACGAGTTCGTCCTTCGTGCCACCAGCCAGAAAAAGGTCACCGACGTCAACGTTGAGGTCGGCGTGATCATGACCACCGGCAGCCTGATGCACACCGAACAGGCCCCGGCCATGCTCGCCGGATTCGGCCCCATCCCCGCCGAACTCGCCCACAATCTCATAGCAGCCGGCAAAGACGTCTGGATCCGTCGCTTCTTCACCGACGAAGTCGACGGGTCGCTCGTCGATTGCGACCAGAGGCGACGCCGATTCGGGGGCAAAGTCCGGCACCTCATAACCACCCAAGACAGGGTCTGCCGCCAACTCGGAAGAGGAGCCACCGCAGTATGGCGCATAGCGGCGGTGGAAGACTGCAGCCAGTTCGACCACATCGTCAGCTACCTGAACGGCGGACTGACCACTCGCGACAACGGCCAGGGACTGTGCGGCCGGTCCCACCTGCTCAAGCACCTGCCGGGCTGGTGCATCAGCGCCGACAAACGCGGCGACATCGTCTGGAAAACCTCTACCGGCCACCGCTACAACTCGAAACGACCACCCGTCTTCGAATACCGCTCCGACCCAGGACAGCTGCGCCAATAAGAAGTCAGTCCACCAACATGGAGGCGCCGAGACTCTCTTCGGGTACGGCGAATCCCTCGATCAGGATGAGTGTGTAGGGGCGAAGCTTCTCCAGCAGATTGTTGACTTCGCTCGTGACGGCCTTCGACCGAGTAGCGGTCAGGCGTTTGTGCTCCATGAACCACGCCTTGTCCTCTTCGATGATCGACAAAGCGTAGAGGTCGCAGACGTCGCGCAATAATGCCTGCGCCTCGGGGTCTTCGCAGCGGGCGATGCCGGCCGTGAACGCCTCCAGGACAACGCGGTCGATGTGAACCCGGCCGGCCTTGACGACGTGGTCCTGGGCGTTGTTGAAGATCTCGAAGGCCTTTTCTTTGTCTTTGCCGGCCCGTTGCAGGCGACGGGCCCCCGTCTCGAGGACGTGCTGCTCGCGGTCTTCGAAAAGACTGAGCTGGGTTCCGCGATCGAGGAGACTCTGTTCCGAATCACTGTCGCCGGGGCGTGCGTCGATGAGTCGCTGGATGAGTTGGGCCGCCGCGGTCCGCTCCTTGACGACATCGGCGACGGACTCGGCGACGAAGCGGACCATGCCGAACGGGTCGAGCCCCCTGACATCCTCGGCGTATGACGTCAGCAGTTCCTTGGCAACAAGTTGAAGCAGGACGTGGTTGTCGCCCTCGAACGTGGTGAAGACATCGGTGTCGCCTTTGAGGGTCGTGAGCCTGTTTTCGGTGAGATAACCCGCTCCACCACAGGCTTCGCGGCATTCCTGGATAGTGCGGGTGGCATGCCAGGTCTGCAAGGCTTTGAGCCCCGCGGCACGGCCCTCGAGTTCGCGTTGATGCAGCGGATCGGGTTCGACATCAGTCTGCAGTTTGTCCATCCGGGCGATGAGCTGGTTCTGCGCGAACTGGTAGGCATACGAACGCGCCATCAGCGGCAGCAGCCGACGCTGATGCAGGCGGTAGTCCATGATGACGACTTCTTCGCCGTCGCCCGCAGCGAACTGTTTGCGTTTGAGGGCATAGCGGCCGGCGATGCTCAGGGCGACCTGCGCGGCGGCGCTGGCCGAGCCGCCGACGCTGACCCGGCCGCGTACGAGGGTGCCGAGCATCGTGAAGAACCGACGGTTGACGTTGTCGACCGGAGAGGTGTAGGTGCCGTCATGGGCGACGTTGCCGTAGCGGTTGAGGAGATTGTCACGCGGGATCCGGACGTCGTCGAACATGATGCGGCCGTTGTCGACGCCGGCAAGACCGCCCTTGTAGCCGCAGTCCGACGTCGTCACCCCGGGCATGTCCTTGCCCTTGGACGTGCGGATCGGCACGACAAAACAATGCACACCGTGACCTTCTCCTTTGGTGAGAAGTTGGGCGAACACCGCCGCCGAGGTCGCATGTTTTGCGGCACCGCCGATGTAATCCTTGCGCGAAGACGGGGTGGGCGAATTGATGACGAATTCTTCGGTCTCGATGTCGTAAGTCGCCGTCGTCTCGATGTTCTGCACGTCGCTGCCGTGGCCGGTTTCGGTCATCGCGAAGCAGCCGAGCAGATCTAGGTTGATCAGGGCCGGGATATAAGCCTCGTGATGGCGTTTGGTCCCAAGGTTTTCGATGGCGCCGCCGAACAATCCCCATTGGACGCCGGCCTTGACCATGAGAGACAAGTCGAACTGGGCGAGCATTTCGATGCCGGTGACCCCCATACCGGGATCGCCACCGCCGCCGTTCTCCTTGCGGAAACCGGCACCGGGAACGCCGGTCGGGACGAGCAGTTTCATCTGTTCGAGGGCGCGGTCGCACGCTTCGTCGGGAGTGAGGGAGGGATCGGCCAACAGTGCGAATCCGTTGAGTTCCTTGCGCGATTGTTCGCGTACGTGACGCCATTTGCCGTCAAGAGTCATCCGGAGTTGATCTGCGAGCACCATACCCAAACGCTACCGGGCAGGTGGCTGCGGCGGGAGGTCTTCTTCCACCGTGTTTTCCGGTGGTAGATTCACTGTGCCCAACCGGGCGCGCACACCCGAACAACTTTGTTTTCGATGCAGGGGAAGCCGGTCCGAATCCGGCGCTGACCCGCAACCGTAGGCCCCGCCACGGGGCAAGCCGGAATACCTGCCCGAAGATTCAGTCACTCAGAACGCTGTCGTGAAATTGCAGTGTGGAGTCCAGGAAGCTGGGATCCTCCCGCAAACAGCGGGAAGGAACGAACGCCGTGAATTCGCCGTACTTCCTCCCGCGCGACCTGCACCCCGCAGCCTGGTGGGTTTGGGCGCTCGGCCTCGCGACGGCCGCCAGCCGGACTACCAATCCGTGGCTTCTCGGACTGATCCTCGTCGTAGCGTGCCAAGTCGTTGTCGCACGACGCTCGGACGCACCGTGGGCGATGTCGTTCAGGCTCTATCTCTATCTCGGTGGGCTGGTGATCGTCCTGCGTGTCCTCTTCCGGTTCATCTTCAGCGGCAGCGGAGGGCCGACGGTGCTGATCAGCCTGCCCGAAATTCCGTTGCCCGATTTCGCGGCCGGAATCAATCTCTTTGGCGACATCTCGGCCGAGTCCCTGCTCGGAGGCTTCTATGACGGTCTGCGACTCGCGACGATACTGATTTGTCTCGGCGCAGCCAATGCCCTCGCCAACCCCAAGCGGTTGCTCAAATCCATGCCACCTGCCCTCTACGAAATCGCGACGGCGATCGTGGTGGCGATTACCGTCTTCCCGCAACTGGCTGACAGCATTGTCCGGGTCAATCGGGCCCGCAAACTACGCGGGGTGAGTGGCAAGAAGCGGCATGTCCTCAAGGCCATCGTCATCCCGGTGCTCGAGGACGCCCTCGACCGTTCAATGAGCCTTGCGGCGTCGATGGACTCCCGCGGGTATGGGCGTACCGGCAACGCCACCGCCCGGGCGCGACTGCTGACCGGAGCCCTGATGATCGCCGGACTCGTCGGCGTCTGTGTCGGCACGTATGCCTCGCTGGACGCAACGACGCCGCGTTATCTCGCGACGCCGGTGTTGATGGTCGGCACCCTTGTGGCCCTCGTCGGTTTCGTTCTGGCTGGTCGCCGGGTCCAACGTACGAGGTATCGCCCGGACACCTGGCAATTTGCCGAAATCGTGACAGCACTGGCCGGACTCGCGTGCGCCTTCGTCCTCCTGTCCGGCTTCGGCTTCAATGATGCGGTCCTCTTCCCGTCTCTGGCGACGGCCTTCTGGCCCGAACTCAGCCTGATCCCGGTGACCGGCGTGCTCTGCGGGGTTTTGCCAGCGTTTGTCACACCGGCGCCCGCCCATACCCAGGTTGACCGTGACGACGAGCACCGAAAAGCGGCGTCATCATGATTCGGCTCGAGCAGGTGTCGATACGCTACGGCGGAGCCGCCCTACCCACTCTCAGCGACGTCAATCTCGCGATCGACGAGGGCGAACTCGTGCTCGTGACTGGCCGCACTGGCACCGGCAAGTCGACCCTGCTCGGTTTGCCCAACGGCCTCGTCCCGCATTTCACCGGCGGCCATCTCGACGGCACCGTCACCGTCGATGGAGTGACAACGGCTGATCATCCGCCGCGCGAATTCGCCCATCTCGTCGGCGTCGTCGGCCAGGATCCGCTGGCCGGCTTTGTCACCGACATCGTCGAGGACGAACTTGCCTACGGTATGGAGCAGTTGGGCATCGCACCCCAGATCATGCGCCGCCGGGTGGAGGAGACTCTCGACCTTCTAGGCATTGTTGAGCTGCGCCGCCGCGCGCTTCGTACCCTTTCGGGCGGCCAGCAACAGCGGGTAGCCATCGGCTCGGTACTCGCCATGAATCCCAAGGTGCTTGTGCTCGACGAGCCGACATCGGCGCTCGACCCGACCGCCGCCGAGGAAGTGTTGTCGACCATTTCCCGACTCGTCCACGATCTGGGCATCACCGTCGTGCTGGCCGAACACAGGATGGAACGCGTGATTCCGTTCGCAGACCGGATGATCTATCTGCCGGGAAATGGCCGTGTCCTCGACGGTGAGCCGGCAGTCATCCTCGAGCAGATGGACATCGCACCGCCGATCATCGAGCTTGGCCGACTGCTCGAGTGGTCGCCCTTGCCGCTGACGATTCGCCAGGCGCGCCGCCGGGCTACAGACGTGCGAGAAACGCTGGGTTCGGCCGTCGCAGTTCCGGTGGCGGCCGCCGTTGACGTGATCCTCTCCGCAACCGGAATTGTCGTCCGCTACGGATCGAAGGTTGCCGTCCGTGACGTCGACCTTGAACTGTGCAGCGGTGAAGTCGTTGCCGTCATGGGCCGCAATGGCTCCGGCAAATCGTCTCTTCTTTGGACTCTGCAGGGATCGGGGGCGCGCAACAGCGGCACCGTACTCGTCGACTGTGCCGATCCCCAGGTGCTTTCGAGCACCAACGCCCGCAAGCTCGTCGGCCTCGTTCCGCAGACCGCGAGTGATCTTCTGTATCTTGAGTCCGTCGACGACGAGTGCGCCGCGGCCGACCGGCAGGCGTCCTCGGCCGCGGGGACGTGTCGAGCCATGCTCGACGGCATCGTGCCGGGCATTGATGGCGGCACCCATCCGCGTGATCTCTCCGAAGGCCAGAAGCTCGCCCTCGTACTCGCGGTGCAACTTACCGCCGCTCCGCGCATCATGTTGCTGGATGAGCCCACCCGCGGACTCGACTATGGGGCCAAGGCCGAACTTGCCCGGGTGATCGCCGGGCTCGCGGCCGAAGGCCATGCGATCATGATCGCCACGCATGATGTCGAGTTCGCTGCGACCGTGGCCGACCGGGCCATCGTGATGGCTGAGGGCGAGATTGTGTCCGAGGGCGTGGCGGCCGAAGTCCTCGGCGCCTCTCCGGCTTTCGCTCCCCAGGTGGCCAAGATCATTGGCGCGGACTGGCTGACGGTCGCGCAGGTTCGCGAGACACTGGACGGTGCAGCGCTGGACGG
>JACMOZ010000223.1 GCA_014377785.1 Aeromicrobium sp. | reverse complement strand
GAGGAAGAGCCGCTGGCCTGAGGTCAGCGGAATCGGGTCGATGGTGGTCGCTCCGCTACGGTCCATGAATGAGGAGGACGATGCGAAGTACTCCTTGTCTCCGTGGATCGTGAAGTCGTAGGTCGTCGAGCCGGCGCTGAACAGAACATGCATCCGCTCGAAGACGATCGGGATCCGCGCGCCGGGAGCGAGCCAGGCCTGGATCTGGCCCGAGGGGTCCGTGACCGTCGCCGAAAGCAGGTTGCCGGTGTTACCGAGCCACCAGAGTCCGTTCTCGGGATAGATCTGCAGGAACCGACGATGCAGAAAAGGATTCTCATCGATCACGAGCTCGGACTCCCGGCCGATCGACAGGCCATCAGGTTCTGTGACGTCGTACCATTCCCCTACGTACTCGACCCGCAGCGGTTTCATTTCGCCACGCAGAACGGAGGGCTCATCGGCTCTGACAGGTTGCCCTGTCGGAGTATCCGGACGTCGATACAGACGTTGGTACGCGGAGCGATCCCCGTGACGACCGCCTGCGCAACCCCGGACGTCGTGACGTCCGTGTTGGTAGCGGCGCCATCGGTGCGCTGCCAGCGGAACTGATCGCCGTTTTGCGGTCCGGGGTTCGTCCACGTGAAAGTTGCGGCGGTGCCGTCGGCTGAGAGGGTCACGGCGCCGGCCACGGCTGGGGCCAACTGTGTTCCCACGTCGAGGGGTGCCCCCGTGGTGCTGGGTTTGGTCGCCGCCGGGGTGCCATGCGGACCAAACACCGCAACCCCGGCGATCACGGCCGCGACGACAAGAAATCCACCGATCGCTGCGAGGATCACGCCCAAACGCCTCCGGTGCTGAGGTTCCTCTTCCAGACCAACGGCCAGAGTCGGCCCATCCGGCGACACAATTGCTCGGCCGCCGGGCCGAACGATTGTAGAGTCCGCGACCATGGACGCGACGACAATCGGGGTTCTGTCCGGTGTCACGATTGGCGACGCCACCGGAAGCGCACCTACGCTGTTGGAGGCAATCGGGGAAATGATCGTCGCTCCCCGTGCTCGAGTGCGATCCATCGGATCGGAGGCGGGTATCGACGGTCGCACAGGCTGGGCAACCACCGGGGTGACTCCGCGAGCACGGGTAGCATCCGCAAGATCGTCGCCCGCTGCGCGCGGCGGTGCCTCAACCTGGGATAAGTTCGGCACGTCTATCTGGGTCGGCGGGTAGGACAGCGACAATTCGATCGCCTGCAGCGCGCGCGCAAAATCGACCGCGCTTGCGTAGCGCTGCGTGCGGTCGACGGCCATACCCTTCCGCAGCACGGCAAGCAGCGCCGAGGGGACATCGTCGCGATCCATCGACGTGATCGCACCGCGCTCGATACGTCCCATAAGTTCAATGACCTGGTTCGACTTACCGGGAACTTCAAAGGGAGTGCGCCCGGCCAAAAGGGTATAGATCGTGGCGGCGAGGGAGAAGACATCGGAGCGAACATCCGGCTTCGGATCGTCCTCGAACATTTCCGGAGGCGACCAAGGCACTGACAGTCCTACGGACTGGCTCCCGGTCGTCGAGCCGGAGCCGGCAAGCGAAGCGAGCGTGGTGGTGTGAGTCGGCAGATCATCCTCGACCAGCGACGAAATCCCGAAGTCCGTGAGAGCCGGCCAGCCGTACTCGTTAGTCAAAACG
>JACMOZ010000222.1 GCA_014377785.1 Aeromicrobium sp. | reverse complement strand
CTGAACCGTCTGCGTGAAGCAGTCATGCTCTGGATCTCACTCTCGGATAGAACCCTCATTTTAAGAGGGCCCACCATCCGAAATCACCGAGGCAGCTCACACCGACCGCAGAATCCGACGTGCCCTCAAACGCTACATCGCCCGAAGCACCTACCGACTCCTGGAGACCACCCAACACCCAACCACCGCTTGACAAACATAGAAGCGTCTCCCCGCCCTCAAATCCTGTCAAAACGCCCGACACTTGAAAAGCCCACCCGAAGAGCGGGTGGGCTTTTCGATTGGTCGGGCTGACAGGATTTGAACCTGCGGCCTCGTCGTCCCGAACGACGCGCGCTACCAAGCTGCGCCACAGCCCGACGCCTCTAACTGAGAGGACCGACTGAGTCTATCCCAGTCAACGTCAGCAACGTCGCCTCGGGGCGGCAGGCAAAACGGACCGGGGCATACGGCGAGGTGCCGAGGCCGGCGGAGACGTGCAACCACGACGGATTGTTGCCGTCGACTTGATGCGTATGCAGTCCTTTGACGCGTGCCGTGTCCAGATCACAATTCGTGACGAGCGCGCCGTAACCGGGTATGCACAGCTGCCCGCCGTGGGTGTGTCCGGCGAGGATGAGTTGGTGTCCGAGGGAATTCCAGCGGTCGAGCACCCGAAGGTAAGGGGCGTGTGTGACGCCGATCGACACGGCGGCGCTGGCATCGGCCCGCATCTCGTCGAGTTCGTCAAAGCCAAGGTGCGGATCATCAACGCCGACAAAGGAAAGTCGCTGGCCCTTGATCGTCAATTCGTCATGGCGATTGCCCAGGTCCCGCCAACCCCGCCGAGTGAACGAGCCGCGCATTTCCCGCCACGGCAGATCGGACTCGACCTGGACTTCGCCGCTTGCCCCATCGGTCAAATAATGCAGGGGGTTTTTGGGTCTCGGCGAGTAGTAGTCGTTGGAGCCGAACACGAAAACGCCCGGCAGATCCAGCAGATCGCCGTAAGCGCGCAACAAAGAGGGCAGCGCACCGGTATTCGCGAGGTTGTCGCCGGTGTCGACGACGAGATCCGGTTCGAGTGCGGCGAGGCCACTCAACCAGTCCTGCTTGCGGTGTTGGCCCGGCGTCATGTGTACGTCCGACAAATGCAGGATTCGCAACGGTGCGGATCCTGGTTCGAGCACCGGCACCGTGACCTCGCGCAACGTGAAGGCATTTACTTCGTAGAGGGAGGCATAAGCCAGGCTGGCGGTCGCGGCCGCGGCCGGCCAGAGTAGTTTGCGCACTGCCCCAGCGTAGCGGTGAGAGAATACGTTCATGTCAGCTCTCAAAGACCAACTCCGCACCGACTTGACCACCTCGATCAAGGCGCGCGATGCTTTGCGCTCGTCGGTGATCCGGATGGTGCTCACCGCCATCACGACGGCCGAGGTCGCCGGCAAACAGGCGCGTGAGCTTACCGACGAGGATGTCATCACCGTTCTCGGCGCCGAGGCCAAGAAGAGGCGCGAATCGGCCGAGGCATTCGCAGCGGGCAACCGTCCCGAACTCGCCCAGAAGGAACGCGACGAAGCCGTGATCCTCGCCGACTACCTGCCCGAGCAGATGAGCGCCGAAGAGATCCAGGCGATCGTCACCGCCGCCGTCGAGTCGACCGGGTCGGCAGGACTAGGCATGAAGGCCATGGGCACAGTCATGGGTATTGTGTCACCCCAGCTCAAGGGCAAAGCCGACGGCGGAGTTGTCGCCGCCGAGGTGAAGAAACAACTGGGCGTGCAGCCCTAGTCGTTGCCGCGACCGCCTCCGCCACCGGTGTCGTTACCGCCGGTGTCCGGCTTCTTCGCGGGCTTCTTCTCTGGCGTGGTGGTCCGCTGCGCGAACGGTTGGGTCGAAGGCGGCGGGGCAAAGTTGACCGGCGAAAGGTACTGCTGGATCACGCCCATCGCGGCTTTCCACATCGGCCCGGCGAGCGTACTGCCGCCGGCGAGCTCGAAGCTGACGATACGGTTGTTAATTTCGGTCCCGTTGAGCGAGGTCGGAACGCCCTCGTCGTTGGCGCCGGCGATCATGGCAGCGGTGGCCAACTCGGGGGTGTAGCCGATATACCAAACCGACTGGTTGTCGTTCGTCGTGCCCGTCTTGGCCGCGGACGGGATGGTCAGCGCTGTGCCGTTGCTATAGCCGAAGCCGCCCGGCTCCTGGACGCCACGCAGGATGTCGTTGATCTGCGCAGCCTCATCCTTGCTCATGACGCGCTTGCAGTCGGGCTCATACTTCTTGAGAGTCTCGCCGTCGTCGTCGAGGATCGAGGCGATTGGCATCGGCTTGCAATACATGCCGCCCGATGCTGGTGTGGCGTAGGCGGCGGCCATGTCGAGCGGGCTCACGGAGACGACGCCGAGCGTGAATGAGGGTACCTGCTGGGTGACGTTGTTCGCCGGATTGAACGGAACCTTGATGCCCATGGACTCGGCGGCCTCAACGGTGTTGCAGAGGCCGGCGGCTTTCTGGAGTTGGGCAAAATAGGTGTTTACCGACCGGCGGGTACCGGTGTACATATTGAAGGTGCCTGAGCCGGTAGAGTTCTTGACCTCCCACGTATCGGTGTTGCCGCCTTCACAGTCGAAGAACGTGCCGGCCGGGACGGTCAAGTTCTGTGGTGCATTGTAGGTCTGGCCAACGGTGATGCCCTTTTTGAGGGCGGCCGCCACCGTGAACATTTTGAACGTCGATCCGGCTTGGAAACCGTTCGAATAGCCATAGGCCTTCGGCACGGTGAAGTTGATGAAGGATTCGCCCTTCTTTTTGTCTCGGCCCATCGGTCGTGACTGGGCGAGTCCGCGTACCTTGCCGGTGCCGGGCTCAACGAGGGCCAGGGCGCCAATCGCGTTGTCCTTGGCCTTGACGTTGCTCTTGACGGCTGCGTTGGCCGCCTTTTGAACCCGGATGTCGATGTTGGACTTGATCGTCAGTCCACCGCTCTCCAGCTTTTGTTGGCGTTCCTGGATCGTGCTGCCGAGATCCTTCTCGGTCAGAAGGACGCGGCGTATGTAGTCGCAGGAGAAGGCGGCGACCGAAGAGACGCAACCGTTGGGATAGCTCTTGATTTTGAGGCCGAGTGGCTCGGCCATCAACTTGTCGGCTTCGCTTGGGGAGATTTTGCCGAGGCGGGCCATCGCGCCGAGGACAGTGTTGCGGCGTTGGAGGGCGCGTTCGGGGAAGACGTTCGGGTCGAACTCGACCGGGTTCTTGACGAGCCCGGCGAGCGTCGCGGCTTGCAAGACGCTGAGCTTGTCCGGGCTTACCGAGAAGTAGTGGGAGGCCGCTGACGAGATGCCATAAGCGCCGTCGCCGTAGTAGGCGATGTTGAGGTAACGCTCGAGGATTTCCTTTTTGCTGTGCGTCTTCTCATACGAGATGGCGTATTTGAGTTCACGGATCTTGCGCGATGTCGACTTCTCAGTCGCCGCCCGGATTTGTTCCTTGGTCTTGGCCTGCTGCACCAGCGTCAACTTGACCAATTGCTGAGTGATCGATGAACCACCTTGGGTCTGGCCGGCTGAGGCGTTGTTGACGAGGGCGCGCAGCGTGCCCTTGAGGTCGAGGGCTCCGTGCTGATAAAAGCGGTTGTCCTCAATCGACAGGAGCGCGGTCTGCATGTTCGGCGCGATGTCGTCGAGTGGGACGTCTTGTCGGTTTTCCTTGTAGAAGTAGGCAATCAGGTCGCCGTTGGAGGCCAGCAAACGCGTCGTCTGCGGATTGGGTGTCTGGCTGAGTTCGAGCGGCAGACTCAGCACCTCCTGGCTGAGGTTGTTGGCAGTGACCGCCACAAACGTCGTTGCCGGGATCAGTAAAGCGGCGACCATCACACCGGCGATGGCGCTGAGACGGGCCATCGACGCGATGATCGAGCCTTTGCTCGCATGGTCCTGTTCGGTTTGCACCCGCATGCGCAGGCTCGAACGCAGTGATTCCCAAGACATGGGGTCAAGAGTACGTGAAAACCTCACCAACGGCCCGGCGACTAGTCCGAAAGGACTAGTTGAAGATGGCCCGTTGTGATCTTACGGCGGCCCTACGAATTCCCTACCTTTAAATCAGGATTCACTTCGGTCACATTGGCCACTCTCGGGAGGGAAATCATGACCTGGAATGACAATTGGGCGTCACTGGCAGCTTGCAAAGGCGCCTCTGACGCATTGTTCGTCCGCGGCGCTGAACAGAATCGCGCCAAGCAAGCATGTGCTTCGTGCGTAGTTCGCGCCGAATGCCTCGCAGAAGCGCTCGACAACCGCATCGAATGGGGTGTCTGGGGCGGTATGACCGAGCGTGAACGTCGGGCGCTCCTTCGCCGCAAGCCCAACGTCACGGCGTGGCGCAAGGTACTCCAGGTCGCCTGACAATCAGCGGTCGCTGGTAACTGATTACCCGGCAAGCTCGGACCCTCCGGCAAGCAAGGCGCCGATCGTCCGCAAACCGTCGAGATCGTGGACGTCGCTGGCCAAAGCCGGCACCGACAGCGTGGGCACTGCTGGGTGGGCAGCGGAGAATCTTCGCTTGAGTCGCGTTTCGCGAGTCTGAACTCTGAAGCGTTCGGCATGAACGGTGAGCAATTCGGCGCTCTGGCGATCCTTTGCATTGCCGGCCGCGAGCTGGTCCGCCGCCGCTTCGGCCTGGGCGCCGCTGATGCCTTTGGCACCCGGCGCACTGACTCGATTGACGACGAGCCCGGCCAACGGCATGTTTTCGGCTGCCAGTCTTTCGACAAAGTAGGCGGCTTCGCGCATGGCATCGGGTTCGGGTGCGGCCACCACGATGAACGCGGTCTGCGGCGCCTGTAACAGGGCGTAGGTGCCTTCGGCCCGTTGCCGGAAACCGCCGAACAGGGTATCGAAGGCTGCGACGAAGGTCTGCACATCGGTGAGCACTTGCGTGCCAAGGACCTTGTTGAGGGCGCTCGTCACCATGCCGAGGCCGGCACTGAACATCCGCGCGGGACCCTTCGCCGGCGCGAGCATGAGCCGCAGGAATCTGCCGTCGAGCAACGAGGACAGGCGCTCGGGGGCGTCGAGGAAGTCCAGCGCCGAACGCGAGGGAGGCGTGTCGACGACTATGAGGTCCCAGCGGCGCTCGGTGAGGCTCCCGTCCGAGTCCTGGACGAATGAAG
This sequence comes from Aeromicrobium sp., assembly GCA_014377785.1. Classification (GTDB taxonomy): domain Bacteria; phylum Actinomycetota; class Actinomycetes; order Propionibacteriales; family Nocardioidaceae; genus JACMOZ01. Next base: position 18,137 of record JACMOZ010000222.1, on the reverse strand, counting down.
TCGCCTGACCATAAAGCTGGCCCAATTTTTCCATCGCCATGTATTCCTGTGTGCCCGCAAACGAACTCGACAACGCCAGATAAAACGGATTGTTGAGGATCTGCTCGGCCTTCTCCGGCGTGGCGTGCGCCTCGACTACTTCGTCGAAGGTGCGCTTCATGTCGAGCATCATCGCGTCGAGCGAACCGCCGTTGGCGCCGGCATCCTTCACCGGACGCGGCACGTTGTCGAGAGTCGTCAGGCCCATCGACTGGGCGAGGCGTCGGGCTGGGTCGATCGTCAACACGCATACTTTTCGACCCTGCTCGGCGGCACGCAGGCCGAGCGCTGCCGATGTCGTCGTCTTGCCGACACCGCCCGAACCACAACACACGATGATCTGCGTATTGGTGTCCGCGAGCATCGCATCGATGTCGAGAGAGCCGGAGGTCTTGCCACCGCCGACCCGCACGGCCGAACGCGCGCCTTTGGCAGTCGGCGAGGTCTGCGCCTTCTTACTCATGCGACTCCATCCGCTTTCAGCTTCTCGGCCAACTCGAACAGCGCGCCGAGGTCGATGCCTTCGCTGAGCCAAGGCAGCTCGGCGAGGCGCTCGGCCTCGCCGGTGAGCACGGCACGTTGTCGATCCTGGAGATTCTGGCGCTCGATGTGGGCACTGCCCTCGTCGAGGAGAGCGGCCGCGGCGCCCGGGTCGAGGGCGGCTTTCTTGAGGCTCGAGCCGATTTTTGCTGTGGTCAGGGTGCCGTCGCTGATGGCTGTGATCGTTGCGTCGGTGAGAAGCGAGGAGCGTACGAGGTTGAGGATGACGTGGCCTACAGGAAGTTTTTCCTGCCCAAGAGCGGCAATGCCATCGATCGTCTCCTGGACGGGCATCTCCTCCAGAACGGTCACCAGGTGCACTCGGGTTGTCACTGATCTCATCATCTGCATGATGGATTCGGCCTGCCGCCTGATCGGGCCAACCTTGGCGAGACCGGCGACCTCGGTGTTGACGTTGAGGAATCGGGCGATGCGGCCTGTCGGCGGGGCGTCCATGATGATCGCGTCGTAGACGAACGTCGACCCGTTCTGGCGCTTGGCCGCTTCATACACTTTGCCGGTGAGCAAGACGTCGCGCACACCCGGCGCGATGGTGGTCGCGAAGTCGATGACGCCGAATCTGTCGAGGAGTTTTCCGGCGCGGCCGAGCCGGTAATACATCGCGAGGTATTCCAGTAGCGCCGCCTCAGGATCGATCGCGAGCGCGAACACCTCGCCACCGCCGAGGCCGACGGCGACCTTGCGCTCTTCATAAGGCAGCGGCGGGACGTCAAAGAGTTGCGCGATGCCCTGGCGGCCCTCGACCTCGCACAGCAGAACCTTCTTGCCCTTGTCGGCCAGCGCCATCGCGTGGGCGGCGGCCACGGTCGTCTTACCCGTGCCGCCTTTGCCGGTGACAATGTGGAGCTGCGTCGAAAGAGCCACGCCTGAACACTATCGCCACTGGTCAGGACCTGCTCGGGTTCAGTGATTTCCTCCGATGGCATGAGCGATAGAGTCGATCCATGACCAAGTGGGAATACATGACAGCACCGGTGCTCGTCCACGCGACCAAGCAGATCCTCGACAACTTCGGCGTGGACGGATGGGAACTCGTACAGATCGTTCCGGGTATGAACCCCGAGAACCTGGTCGCCTACTTCAAGAGGCCGGTCGCCTGATGAGTGCTGTGGAGGACCGCCTCGCCGAACTCGGTCTCGTCGTGCCGGCAGTAGCAGCTCCGGTTGCGGCCTACGTTCCGGCTGTGCCCAGTGGCAACCTCATCTTCACCTCAGGTCAGTTGCCGCTGCGTGATGGACAGATGATCCTTACCGGCAAGGTGGGCGGCGAGGTATCGGCCGAGGAAGCAGCGGACTGTGCAAAGCAATGCGCCCTCAACGCCATCGCGGCGGTCAAAGCCGAAATCGGTGACCTTGATCGCGTCACACGTGTCGTCAAGGCGGTCGTCTTCGTGGCCAGCACACCGGACTTCACCGGCCAGCCCCTCGTTGCCAACGGTGCGAGTGAATTGTTCGGCGCAGCCTTCGGCGACGCCGGCAAGCATGCGCGCAGCGCCGTCGGCGTGCCCGTGCTCCCTCTCGATTCGCCCGTCGAGGTCGAACTCGTCGTCGAAGTCAGCTGAAGCGTGCTCGTCCCCGTACCTCCCTCGCTCGTCGAACACGCGCTCAAGCAAAAAGGCGAGGTTGCCCCGACGCGTGATGCTTCGACAGTCGTGGTCGTCCGCGATGGTGCCGATGGCCTTGAGGCTTACCTCCTGCGGCGTCAGCAGTCGATGAAGTTCGCTCCGGGGATGTATGTCTTTCCCGGCGGCGGGGTCGACAAAACCGATTCCCATGTCGATGTGCCGTGGGCGGGTGCACCGCCGTCAGAGTGGGCGGCTCGGTTCGGTTGCGACGAGGACGTCGCACGTGGACTTGTGTGTGCGGCCGTACGGGAGACCTTTGAGGAATCCGGTGTCCTGTTGGCTGGGTCCGACGAGCATTCGGTCGTCGCTGACACCAGTGGGCCGGAGTGGCAGGCGGCACGGCTTGCCCTTGAGGCGCACGAGTATTCCTTCGCCGAGTTCCTTCTCAAACGTGGGCTGGTCCTGCGGGCCGATTTGCTCGGCGCCTGGTCGCACTGGATCACGCCGGCCTTTGAGCCGCGCCGCTTCGACACCCGGTTCTTTGTCGCTGTGCTTCCCGAAGGCCAGGCGGTCGGACACCTCGCCCGTGAGGCCGATCGGGCTGTATGGGCGCCACTGACGAAGGTCCTCGCGGCCGTTGATGCCGGTGAGACGGCGATGCTTCCGCCAACCCACATCACCTGTAGCGAACTCTTAGAACTGTCCGCCGACGAGGTATTGGCGGCTGCGGCTCAACGACGGATCTTCCCGATCGCGCCGGAACTCATCGAGATCGATGGACAGTATTTCCTCAAGACACCCTTGGGGGAGGACGATGACTGAGCAGCTCACCCGGGTCACCGAACGCGCTTCCTTTGTACTCGCGGACAACCCCGGGCATATGACTCTCGACGGCACCAACACCTGGATACTGCGCGAACCGGGAGCTTCGCACTCGGTCGTTGTCGATCCCGGTCCGCTCGATGAGTTGCACCTCCAGGCTGTGCTTGCGGCCGCTGGCGACGTCGGCCTGATCCTCATCACTCATCGCCATTTCGACCATACCGAAGGCGTCGCACGATTCGCCGAATTGACCGGAGCCGCGGTGCGGGCGACCGATCCGCAGTTCTGTGTTCGCGCCGATGTCCTCACCGATGGTGAGCAAATCGTCGTCGACGGTCTGACGATCGACGTCGTGTCGACTCCGGGGCATACGGCAGACTCGACCTGCTTTCGGCTTCGCGACGAAGGCACGTTGTTGAGCGGGGATACGATTCTCGGTCGCGGCACCACCGTCGTCGCTTATCCCGACGGAGTGCTCGGGCCGTATCTCGACTCGCTTGCACTGATCGGCGAACTCGTCGAAGAGCGGCTCATCAACCGGATTCTGCCCGGCCACGGACCGGTCATCGACGATCCAGGTGCTGTCGTCAACTATTATCTCGACCATCGCGCCAACCGACTCGATCAGGTGTTGCAGGCCGTCGAGCAAGGCGCGGTCACGCCTCGTGAAGTGGTCGAACTGGTCTATCAAGACGTAGACGAAGTCCTCTGGCCCGCTGCCGAACTCTCAGTGGCCGCCCAACTGGACTACCTCCGCGACGCCTAACCCTCCCCATCCCCAAGATTTGGCGGCTGAGGCACCTCGATTTGAGGGATTGAGCCGTTTTGGCGTTGAAAATCGGCCAAATCCTGGGGATCCACAGGTGGCCGGTCGAGGGGTTTCCTCCACAGGTGGATCCATCGGTGGCGCCAAGCGGCTCGGGTTCAGTCATTGTCGGCTCATGATCGATCTCCCGGCCGAACTTCGCGGTCGCCCCTTCACAGCCTTGGAGGCGAAAGCCCACGGGATCACCCGCCGGATGCTTCAAGGCCCTCGGATCGTGCAGGTTTTCGCCGGTGCCTACCGATCAGTTGACACGCCTGACTCCTTCGACCTGCGAGTGCGGGCAGCGATTCTCGTGCTTCCGGCCGATGCGACTCTGAGCCACGTCAGCAATCTGCGATGGCGCGGTTACGGCCCTGTGGCGGCATGGCCCCTTCATTTCTCCACCAACGCGAAGCTCCACGTCGAGCGTCGGGGAATCGTCCCACATCGCCGGCAGGGGTTTCTGAGTTCCTCCTTCGTACGCGGTGTGCCGCTGCTCGGCCCGGACCGTACCTTCGTCGATGCCGCCACACAGTTGTCAGAACGAGAACTCCTACGCGTCGGCGACTGGCTCGTGGCGAACAAGCATACGGACATTCTCGACTTGCGGGCGTTCGCGGTGACATCTCACCTCGACGGTGTGCAGCGGGCCAGAAGGGTTGCGCCGGTCGTCAGGGAGAGGGTCGATTCGGTGCGTGAGTCCGATGTGCGATGGATCATTCTGTCGTCGGGTTTACCGATGCCCGAACCCAACCCTGACCTCTTGGACGAGAGTGGTCAGTTCCTGGCAAAGGGCGACCTCGTCTACTCGAGCTTCAAGGTGCTGGTCGAGTACGACGGCTGGCACCACGAACGCGATGCAGTCCAGCGGCAGCGCGATCATCTGCGTCGGGAGCTACTTGAAGCGCAGGGGTGGCGGGTCGTTGTGGTGACGGCGGAGGATTTCCGCCAGGAATGGTCGATCGCCTGGCGGGTCTACAACGCTCTTCATCAACGCGGCTACACCGGCTCCCGACCAAGATTTGGCCGCTGAGGCACTTCAAAAACCCTGATTGGGCTATTTTAGCGTGCAAAATCGGCCAAATCTTGGGGATGGGGGGGCTAGCGCGCCCTTTTTTGGAGGCGTTCCAAATCTATGATCACCACGGAGCGAGGTTCGAGGCGGAGCCAGCCGCGGGCGGCGAAGTCGGCGAGGGCCTTGTTTACCGTCTCACGCGAAGCGCCCACGAGTTGGGCGAGTTCTTCCTGCGTGAGGTCGTGATTGACATGGATGCCGTCGTCGGCGCGGCGGCCGAAGCGGTTGGCCAGATCAAGCAGGGCCTTGGCGACACGGCCGGGAACATCGGAGAACACGAGATCACCGACCACTTCGTTGGTGCGGCGCAAACGGGCAGCCAACTGGTGCAGGAGCGCGCGGGCGACATCGGGGTGTTGGGCGACCAGGGGGAGCAGCGCATCGTGGCCGAGGGCCTTCATCGAACAATCGGTGACCGCCGTCGCCGTGGCCGAACGCGGTCCCGGGTCGAAAAGCGACAATTCGCCAAACATCTGACCGGGGCCGAGAATCGCCAACAGGTTTTCGCGGCCATCGGGTGATGTGCGGCCGAGTTTGATCTTGCCGTCGGTGACGACATACAACTGATGGCCTTCCTCGCCCTCATTGAACAGAATTTCGCCACGCTTGATCGCGACCGCCGTCATTGAGGCGTCGAGGGAAGCGGCGGCCTCATCGTCGAGGCCCGAGAAGAGTGGCGCCTGGCGCAACACATCGTCGTTCACTGGGGGGTCCTTTTCTTAGTAACTCCGGTCACAGTCTGTCGCAACGGTGCACACTTTTCCACACCCGGGTGTCTTTCGGCGCCGATTGCGCGCCACAAGTAGTGTTGACCGTGTGCCAAACGACGACGTGAGACCGCCGCGTCCCGAAACATCGCTGGTCAGGCGGGCCCGCAAAATCGATCGCGTTTTGGCCCAGACGTATCCCGACGCCGGTTGCGAACTCGATTTCGACAATGCTTTCCAACTCCTCGTGGTCACCGTTTTGTCCGCGCAAACCACCGATCGACGAGTCAACGCGATCGCTCCGGCGCTGTTTGCGGCGTTCCCCGACGCGTATGCCCTTGCGGCGGCCGACCGTGCTGCAGTCGAGCAGATCATCCGACCGACCGGTTTCTTCCACGCCAAGACCGAAAGCCTCCTGGTCCTCGCAGCAGAACTCATCACCCGATATGACGGCGAGGTCCCCGGCAACCTCAAGGACCTGGTGACGCTGCGCGGTGTCGGCCGCAAAACCGCCAACGTCGTCCTCGGCAATGCGTTCGACGTGCCCGGGCTGACGGTGGACACGCATTTCGCGCGACTCGTACGCCGCTTCGACTGGGTTGCGGAGGACATCGCCAAGGACCCGGTCAAAATTGAACACGCCGTCGGTGCGCTGTTTCCCCGTAAGGAATGGACCATGCTCAGCCACCGGCTCATCTGGCACGGTCGCCGCCGTTGCCACGCCAAGAAGCCCGCTTGCGGTGCGTGTCCGGTGGCGCACTGGTGCCCGTCGTTCGGCATCGGTCCCATCGATCCGATCGAAGCCTTCAAACTCGTCACGACTCAAGGCCCGGCGTGAAACGCATCGCGGCGATGCTGCTGCTGGCGACATTGCTGGCGGGGTGTTCTTCGGGACTCTCCGACTCGAGGATCAAGCCGACGTTTGGCGGGGCGAGCGCATCGGTGGCAAGCGCCGACGAACTCGCCAAGGCCAAAGCGGCAGCCCGCGTCGAAGACTGCCCGTCGACAACGTCAACGAAAGCAACGGTCAAGGGGCTGCCGGCGTTGACGCTCGACTGCCTCGGCGGTGGCGCGCCGGTCTGGTTGGCCGGCCTCCGGGGCGAACCGACAGTGATCAACCTCTGGGCATCCTGGTGTGGCCCCTGCCGTGAAGAGCTCCCCCTGCTGGCCAAGTCACACCGCGAACTTGGCGATCGTGTCCGGATCGTGGGCATCGATTTCGCTGACGACGCAGCGGACGTTGCGCTCGACCTTGCGGCAAAATCCGGCGTGACGTATCCACTTTTGGCCGATCCGACGTCCTCGCTCAAGTCCAGTCTCAAGGTCGTTGGCCTGCCACAAACTATTTTCGTGGATGAACAGGGGACAATCGTTGCAACGGAACGCCGGGCATACCGCTCATACGACCAACTGACCGCCGCAATTTCACGACATCTGGGAGTGACGCCATGACGCAAACCACTCTGCCCGCATGGTTGTTGCCGCTCGCCGAACTGCTGGAAAGCGTCGAACCCGAGCATTTGGCCCCGCGGTTCCCCTCGCCGCCCGAGGATGCCCGTCAGGCGGCCGTCCTTATGCTGTTCGCCGACGGATCCAAAGGCCCCGATCTTTTGCTGACGCTTCGTGCTTCGACGCTGCGCGCCCATGCCGGACAAATCGCGTTTCCCGGTGGATCGTCCGATCCCGGTGACTCCGATGCGGTCGAAACAGCCTTGCGCGAAGCCGAGGAAGAGGTCGGTCTCGCCCCCGCCGAGGTTCACATCTTCGGTCAGTTGCCGACGCTGTGGCTGCCGCCCAATAACTTCGCCGTGACCACGGTGCTCGGCTACTGGCCACAACCCCGAGATCTCTTGCCGGTCGATATCGGTGAAGTCGCTGCCGTCTTTCGCGCCCCGATCGCCGACCTGATGGACCCCACCAACCGTTACACCATCGTCCACCCCTCGGGTTGGCGCGGACCGGCTTTCACCGTCGACAGCGACATGCCGCTTTGGGGTTTCACCGCCGGGGTCGTGTCACGTTTGTTCGCCCGGGCCGGCTGGGAACGCGAGTGGGACGACTCGATCATCCGACCGTTGCCGGCGATCGGGTGAACACCCTCGATGTTGTAGTCATCTTCGTTCTGGTGGCCTATGCGATCTCGGGATACGTTCAGGGTTTCGTAACCAACCTCGTCGCAACCATCGGGCTGCTGGTCGGCGGGCTGCTTGCCATTTCGCTCATCCCCAAATTCATGAGCGGGCGTACCCCGACAGTCACGTCTTCGCTCATCGCGCTCGCGGTGGTCATCGGCGCGGCAGTGGTCGGTCAGGCCATCGGCACCTATGTCGGCAGCAACCTGCGCAATGGTCTCGTATGGCGTCCGCTGCGCTGGGTTGATGCCGTCGGCGGCAGTGCGTTGAGCATTGTCGCCGTTCTGGCTGCCGCGTGGGCGCTCGGTTATGCCGTCACCGGCACCCAGATCCCGTATGTGTCGACCGAGGCACGCGGCTCGGCCATCCTCAACCGGGTCGACCGGGTCATGCCAAGCGGAGCGACCGATGTCCTCGATGCCTTCAACAAGGTCCTCGACACCAATCTCTTTCCGCGTTATCTCGACCCGATCGAAAATGAAAACATCACTGCGGTCGGCCCACCCGATCCGACGTCGCTCAACTCGGCGGGCGTACGAAAAGCCGCCGGCAGTGTTGTCAAGATCCTCGGTTCGGCGTCGTGCAACCGGGGCATCGAAGGCTCGGGATTCGTCTTTGCCAACGACCGGATCATGACCAACGCCCATGTCGTGGCCGGCGTCTCCAATCCCTTCGTGATCGTCGGCCAGCGAAGAATTGCCGCTGAGGTCGTCCTCTTCGACGCAAAACTTGATGTCGCCGTACTCGCCACCAACGGGCTTCAACTGTCGCCGTTGGAGTTCGACGAAACCGGCAAGGCCGGCGAAAATGCGGCCGTTCTCGGTTATCCCGAGAACGGCCCCTTCGACGCCCGCGCCGCCCGCATCCGGATGGAACAACGGTTGCGCAGCCCGGATATTTACGACGAGGGTCAGGTCATTCGCCAGACGTTCTCAATCAGAAGCTTGGTGCGCTCGGGCAATTCCGGCGGGCCGCTGGTGTCCGAAGAAGGCAAGGTCCTGGGTGTGATCTTCGCCGCGTCGATCACGGACAGCTCGACCGGTTACGCCCTCACCGCGACCCAGGTCGCCGACGACGCCAGGACCGGCCGGAATTCCACGGCACCGGTTTCAACCGGGCCCTGCACCTGATGCGTTCATTCCTCGCTTTCCTGTTTGGCGTTGCCGCCGTCCTCGCGACTCTTTTGACCGTGCCCGCCATGTGGGTGAGCCACAACGTCGCGAACGAGGACGGCTATGTGGCCTTCGCCGAGCTGATCGCCCGGGATGCGGCGTTCCAAGACGCACTGGCCAATGCCCTGAGCGAAAACCTCGTCCAAGACTCAGTGTTGCCCGCCAGCCTGCAGCCGGCCGCCATGGCGGCCATCGTTCGCGTTGCCAACAAGGTGTCCGATCAGCCCGGATTCGTCACGGCGTGGAACGACACTCAGCGCCAATCGCACAAGATCATGCTCGGCAGCCCGGGGGACCTGCCCGCCGAACTCGATTCGAGCTCGCGTTTTGCGATTGACCTTGCACCGCTCGGCACATTCGTGATTAACCAGGTCAACAAGGAATTGCCGTTCACGATCCCGGCGCCCAATCAGGCCGTCGTCGAGATCAACGGGGCGCCACAAGCTCAAACGCTCGACCGCATAAGGGAATCGCCGACGTATGCGCGCAACGGGCTGATCGCTGTCGGAGTGCTCTTGTTGGTGGCTCTGGCTTTCGCCCGACGCCGGAGCGTTGCCGTGGCATGGCTGGGTCTCGGCGCCCTCGTGGCCGCGGGACTCCTCAAGGTGGCGGCTTCGGTCGGCGTGCCGGAGATCCTTGACCGCAACACCGCACCGACGCCGTTCGCCAAGGCGGCGCTCGACGTGTTCATTGGTCGCGCCAACACATCCTTTGATCACTGGCTCGTCGTGCTGGCCGTCGGCGGCGCGGTTGCTGCTGTCGTGGGTGTTGCCGGCCGCTTGCTCACTTCGCGTTCAGGAGTCGCCTAGCTTTTGAGAGCGGGCTTTGGCGAACTCTTGAAAGCTGAGGGAATCTTCTTCGCCGTCGAGATCGTCTTGACCGGGGTGCGAATCTTTTTGAGTTTTTTGATGCCGACGAACACCAAAAGTCCGGCCAGCAACACATACGCCCCGGCAACTATGAGGAACGCCCACGCTGGGTGAAGACCGGTCATGGTGAGGAAATAGGCCGCGGCGAACGACAACATGATGATGATGAGCAGTCCGAAGAATCCCGCAATCGCGAACAACGCTGCACCAATGCCACCGGCCTTGACGCTGACCGTCAATTCTGACTTGGCCAGTGCGATCTCGGATTGGACCAATGCAGAGATGTCACGACTGGCGTCAGCGACCAGTCGCCCGATTGTCGGTTCGCCCTCATGACTCATACGCACGAGCCTATCGGAGGTCGCCTGCGCTGACTCACTCCTCGTCTTTGGTCGTGTTCATGCCGGCCGAGATCAGATCCATCACCGAAGAATCGGCGAGTGTGGTGGCGTCTCCGACGGCCCTGTTTTCGGCGACGTCGCGGAGTAAACGACGCATGATCTTGCCCGAACGGGTCTTCGGGAGTTCGGGGACGATCATGATCAACTTCGGTTTGGCGATCGCACCGATCTCCTTGGCCACGTGGTCGCGGAGCTCCTTGATCACAGCGGCGCCGCCGTCGCCTTGCCCGTCGCCGGTTGCACTGTCGCGGAGGATCACGAAGGCGACCGGTGCCTGACCGGTCATCTCATCGTTGGCGCCGACGACGGCTGCTTCAGCGACCTTGGGGTGCGACACGAGGGCCGACTCGATTTCGGTAGTGGACAGTCGGTGGCCCGAAACGTTCATGACGTCATCAACGCGGCCCATCAACCAGATGTCGCCGTCGTTGTCCTTCTTGGCGCCGTCGCCGGCGAAATACATGCCGGGGAACCTGGACCAGTAGGTCTTTTTGAAGCGTTCGTCGTCGCCCCAGATGGTGCGGAGCATGGCGGGCCACGGTTCGGTAAGGACGAGATAGCCGCCCGAACCGTTGGGGACAGACTCGCCGGCATCGTCGAGGACGTCTGCGCTGATGCCGGGCAGGGCCTTCATGGCCGAGCCGGGCTTGCCGGAGGTGACTCCGGGCAAAGGGCTGATCATGATTTGACCGGTTTCGGTTTGCCACCAGGTGTCGACGATGGGGCAGTTGTCCCCGCCGATGTGCTCGCGATACCACATGTAGGCCTCGGGGTTGATGGATTCGCCGACCGATCCAAGCAGGAGCAGGCTAGACAGATCGAACTTTGCCGGGATTTCGTCGCCCCACTTCATGAACGTGCGGATCGCGGTCGGTGCGGTGTAGAACTTCGTCACCTTCAGGTCCTGGATGATTTCCCACCAGCGGCCCTTGTGCGGGCTGTCGGGCGTGCCTTCATACATGACCTGAGTGACGCCGTTGGTGAGCGGACCGTAGACGCTGTAGGAGTGCCCGGTGACCCAGCCGATGTCGGCGGTGCACCAATAGACGTCGGTTTCGGCCTTCACGTCAAAGACGGCGCTGTGGGTTGACGCGACTCCGACGAGATAACCGCCGGTCGTATGCAGTATGCCTTTGGGCTGGCCGGTCGTGCCGGACGTATACATGACGTAGAGGGGATGTTCGGCGTCGAAGGCCTCGGGCGTGTGATCGGGCGAAGACTCGTCGACCAAGTCGTGCCACCAGATGTCGATGTCGTCGTTGAAGGCGACATCCTGGCCCGTGCGCTTGACGACGAGGACGTTCTCGACAAGGCCGGACTGTTGCGCTTCGACCTTGGCAACCGCTTCGTCGACTGTCGGCTTCAGCGCGGACGGAGCGCCACGCCGGTAGCCGCCGTCCGCGGTAATGATGAGCTTGGCGCCGCAGTCGATCACTCGGCTGGCGAGTGCGTCGGCGGAAAAGCCGCCGAACACGACGGTGTGTGGCGCGCCCAGGCGGGCGCATGCCAGCATCGCGACTACTGCCTCGGGGATCATTGGCAAGTAGATCGCGACCCGGTCCCCTTTCTCGATGCCCAACTCTTCAATCGCATTGGCGGCCCGGCAGACTTCGTCCTTGAGGTCGGAGTAGGTGATCGTCCGGGTGTCATCGGCCGGCTCGCCGACCCAGTGGGACGCGACCTTGTCGCCATTGCCGGCCTCGACATGGCGGTCGACGCAGTTGTAGGAGGCGTTGAGGGTGCCGCCGACGAACCACTTGGCGAATGGGGCATTGGTCCAGTCGAGGACTTCGGTGAAGGGTGTCGCCCAGCTGATGCGCTCGGCCTCTTTGGCCCAATAGCCCAGACGGTCGGCCTTCGCGTCGTCATACGCGGTGGCGGTGACGTTCGCCTTGGCGACAAAGTCCGCCGGGGGGTCGAAGTGTCGCGTTTCATTCGCGAGGTTGCTGATGGCATCTTCGGTCACGGGTTGCTCCTTGGTAGAACTTCTCTTTTGCATTGTGTCTCACACCACAGCATGAGTGGCAAGGGGTTGCGGGAAGGCACCCCTCAGGCGACCCGGCGAAGTGGCGCGGTGCGGCTCTCCCCCCGACGGGGAGCCGCACCGCGCCACGACTGACGGGTTCTTACTTCTCGGCGCCGGCTCCGGTGAGGGAGCGGACTTCGAGTTCGGCGAAGCGATCTTCGGACTCGCGCTCCTTCGAGGTGATGGTGCCCAACCAGCCGAAGAAGAAGCCCAACGGAATCGAAACGATTCCGGGGTTCTCCAGCGGGAACCAGCTGAAATCGACGCCGGTGCCGAAGAGCGAGAGGCTCGCTCCGGTAACAGCGTCGACCTTGCCCGACACTACTGGCGAGAAGAACACCAGTCCGACCGCGGAGATGAGGCCGCCGTAGATGCTCCAGGTCGCGCCGCGGGTATTGAAGCGCTTCCAGAACAGGTTGAACAACAACGCCGGCAGATTGGCCGATGCCGCGACGGCGAAGGCCAATGCCACCAGGAACGCAATGTTCAGCGATTGCGCCGGGATGGCAAGAATGATGGCCACACCACCGATGATGAAGGCGGCGATTTTGGCGGCCTTGACCTCTTGCTTCTCGGTGACGTTGCCCTTCTTCCAGACATTGGCATACAGGTCGTGTGCCACCGAGGAAGCCGAGGTGAGGGTCAGTCCTGCGACCACGGCCAGGATCGTCGCGAACGCGACCGCCGAAATCACCGCCAGGAGTACGGCGCCGCCGGCGGTACCGGCACCGCCGCCGACCGCTTCGGCCAGCAACGGCGAAGCGAGGTTGCCGCCACTCTCCGCAATCTGGTCTTTTTTGTCGCCGGTCACGAGTGCTGCGGCACCGAAGCCGAGGACGAGCGTCATCAGATAGAAGGCGCCGATGAGCGTGATCGCCCAAAGGACCGACTGCCGGGCCTGCTTGGCCGTGGGAACGGTGTAGAAGCGGACGAGAATGTGCGGCAGTCCGGCCGTACCGAGCACGAGTGCGAGTCCCAGAGAGAGGAAGTCGAGCTTGCTTGTGATCCCGGCGCCGTACTTCAATCCGGGCTCGAGGAATGCCTGGCCCTTGCCGCTGTTGGTGGCGGCCTGGCCGAGCAGATCGGAGATGTTGAAACCGAATTCGGCGAGGACGAGGAACGTGATGACGATGGTGCCGCCCATGAGCAGGATCGCCTTGACGATCTGCACCCAGGTCGTGCCTTTCATGCCGCCGACGGTGACGTAGAAAATCATCATGATGCCGACACCGACGATGACCCAGTTCTTCAAGGCCGCACCGTCCACGCCGAGCAACAGGGCGACGAGCGTGCCGGCACCAACCATTTGGGCGAGCAGATAGAAGATCGACACAACGACAGTCGAGATCGATGCCGCCGTGCGAACTGGGCGCTGCTTCATGCGGTAAGCCAACTGATCGGCCATGGTGAAGCGACCGGAGTTGCGCAACAGTTCTGCGATCAGGAGCAAGGCAACGAGCCAGGCGACGAGGAAGCCAATGGAATAGAGGAAGCCGTCATAACCGGACAAGGCGATGGCGCCCGAGATGCCAAGGAACGACGCCGCTGACATGTAGTCGCCGGCGATGGCAAAACCGTTTTGAGGGCCGGTGAAAGCGCGTCCGCCAGCGTAATAGTCGGCCGCGGTCTTGTTGTTCCGGCTGGCCCAGAAGGTGATGGCGACCGTCAACAGAACGACCAGCAGGAACAGGCCCGTCGTCAGGGCCTGATGGCCGTTGTCCGTTGCGGCGAGGAGGACTTCTGTCGTACTCATTTGTTGAACTCCTCTTCGAACTCGTCTTTGAGTTTGTCGGAAAGCGGATCGAGGACGTTGTCCGAATGACGTGAATACAGCCAAGCGATGACGAACGTCGAGACGAACTGCAGCAGCCCGAACACCAAAGCAACGTTGATGTTGCCGAAGAGTTTGTGATTCATGAAGCTGCCGGCCCAGTTGGAGGCAAAAACGTACAGCAGATACCAGGCCATGAAGGCCACGGTCATCGGGATCACAAAACCGAGATAACTCTTGCGCAGTTCAGCAAAGTCATCCGATGCGCGAATGCGCTGGTAGGCCTCATGCTCGTCTGCTGAGATGGGTTCGGCCACGGGCCGTCACCTCTTTCCTCATTTACCGCCGCCTCCAAGGCGCCGGGGAGGCGCAATTCGCGCCACGTCTTGACGATAGGGAGCGCGAGGACTTGTGTGCCAGATCACATGGTGTGCTGTGCGCCGGAGTACCCGAAGGTGTCGGTATGCGGTCAGGCCACGGCGATGAGCGGTCGGATCGCGCCGACGAACGGTAGGCGGTTTACCAATCACTGTTTGCCGAGGCCTCGTGGTAAACCGTCAGAAGCGCCGGTCGACGTCGAGTCTTTCGGGCGTATGCAGTCGCACCATGGTGCGCGCGACGTTGGCGGGGATGTTTGAGCGCGTCGCCATGGACACCCCGATCATGAGGGCAAAGCCGACGGGGACCGACCACGCCGCGGGTTGTCCCAGCAGCAGCCCCACCCAACCGTCGGGCTGCGCCGCGATCGTCACGATTGGGGCGACGCCGGCGCACAGACCGCCGCCGATCATCCCGGTAATGGCACCTTTGGCGGTCAGTCCGCGCCACCAGATCCCCAGCACGAGAAGAGGGCAGAACGTCGACGCGGCGAGGGCAAAAGCGAAAGTCACCGAGTTCGCGACGGCGATCCGCTCAGCCGTGAGCGAGAGAGTGAGCGGCACGAGTATGCAGGTGACGGCGGCGATCCGCAGGGCGGTGATGCCGGTGAAGCGTTTGCCGAACCGGGTGCCGACGAGGTCCTGACCGACGACGCCGGCGATCGACATGGTCAGGCCCGAAGACGTCGACAGAAACGCCGCGAACGCACCGGCGGTCAGTAATGCTGCAAGGAGATCTCCGGCGGTGCCACCGATCATCCGGCTCGGCAGTTCGAGGACAACCGCATCGGTTCGACCCTCGGCGATCAGGTCACTCGCATACATCCGGCCGAGGACGCCGTAAATGGTGGGAAGCAGATAAAACGTCCCGAGCAGGCCCAGCACGATCAGGGTCGTACGGCGGGCGGTGCGGCCGTCGGGGTTGGTGTAGAAGCGCACGACCACGTGGGGAAGCCCCATCGTGCCGAGGAACGTCGCGACCATGACCGAATAGGTGCGGTAGATGCCTTGCCCGTCGGAGTTGTAGACCGGAAACAACCACTGGTTGTCGGTCGCCGGCGATGGGGATCCGTCGTTTTGCCAGGCATGCAGCAAAAAAAACAGCGGTATGAGCAGGGCCGTGAGTTTGAGCCAATACTGGAAGGCCTGGACGAAGGTGATGCTTCGCATTCCGCCAGAGACGACATTGATGACGACAATGACGGCGACGAGAACGCTGCCAACCCAGCTCGGCGCGCCCGTGACGGTGCGCATTGTCAGTCCGGCGCCCTGGAACTGCGGCATGAGATAAAGCCAGCCGACGCCGACGACGAGGAGGCTTGCGGTGTAGCGGACAGCGGTCGACTGCAGCCGCACCTGAGCAAAGTCGGGGATCGTGTAGGCACCCGACCGGCGAAGAGGTGCGGCGACGAAGACGAGCAGCAGCAGGTAGCCGGTCGTCCACCCGATCGGATACCAGAGCATGTCCGCACCGAAGGCCAACACGAGTCCGGCCACACCGAGGAACGAGGCGGCAGAGAGGTATTCGCCGCCGATTGCCGAGCTGTTCCATATCGGGCTCACCGAGCGCGAGGCGACATAGAAGTCGCTGGTCGTGCGGCTGAATCGCAGGCCAAAGGCGCCGATCGCAATGGTGGCAATGGCGACGGCGGTGACCGCGAAGATCCCGTAGGAGGCGTTCACGGTCGCTCGACGAGTTCGGTGAAATCACGTTCTGCGCGCTCAGCCTGGCGGGTGTAGAGCCAACCGAGGACGAGCAGGAAGGGATAGACGACGACACCGAGAATCCACCACGGCAATGGTATGCCGAAGACCCGATACAGAGTGACCGAGTCGAACATGACGAAGACGATTGGCATGATCCCGACGGACAACATCAAGGTGAAGACGACAACGAGGGCGAGCCGCAGTTGTGAGCGAATCAGCGAGCGCATGTAGACCTCGCCGACCGCCGTCGACTCGTCGATCTCCTGCTCGACGCTGCGTCGCAGGTGAGGGGAGGCATTCGTGAGCGGATTGGTAATGCGGACGCGTTCGGTCAGCGGTTCGGGCTCGTCAGTCACCGGTCCGCCTCCATGACAGTGCCCTTTTCACTACGGCGTCGTCCTCATTACAAGGCCCTGGCGTGGAGCAAATCGCGCAATTCGCGGGTATGACGTCGCGCGACCTGAATCTCGACATCCTTGGTGCCAGTGGTGACCAGAATGCTGCAGCGGCCGCCCTGCATCTGGAATTCGCGGATGTGGGCGAGACCCACGAGGTGACTGCGGTGGACGCGGACAAATCCGGCCGCGGCCCAATCGGCGGCAAGCGTACCGATCGGGATGCGAACCAAGTGGTTGTCGCCGACGACCGTGAAGAGCCGAACGTAATCGCCCTGGGCCTCTGCGTAGACGACCTGTGAACGGGAGACAAACCGCGTAATGCCACCGAGTTCGACGGCGATCGAATCCTCGGCCGACGCAGGTGCGGAGCCGCTGACTTCGAGCGCACGGCGCACACTTTCGCGCAGGCGGTCTTCGCGGATCGGTTTGAGGAGGTAGTCGACGGCGTTGAGTTCGAACGCATCGACGGCATGATCGTCGTGCGCGGTCACAAAGACGACTTTGGGCGGCGACTTGAACTTGCCGAGGATGCGGGCAATGTCGAGACCGGTGAGTCCGGGCATCGCGACATCGAGGAACGCCACGTCGATGTCGCCCGCATCGAGTTGGCGCAAGGCTTCGGCGCCGGAATTGGCCGCGCGCACCCTACCGATCCGTTCATCGCGGCCCAGGAGAAAAACGAGTTCGTCGAGCACCGGCCGTTCGTCGTCGACGACCAGAACTGTCAGTTGGGGGACATCCATGATCTGTTGATCCTATGCGCCAACCAAATTCCCCGAGATTTGGCGGCTAAAGCACCTAAAACCCGGGAAAACCCTCTGGGTCGGGTGCCTCAGCGGTCAAATCTTGGAGTAAACCAGGACGGCGCCTGATTTCGGAACTCCTCGCGCGTGAGCGTGCCGGCGCCTTCGGGTATGCAGGCTTCGATCGGCAAGCCGGTGTTGCGCGGCAAATCGTTGTGGTTGGTCCTTTCGGCGAGGCCGGGGTCCGGTGAGCAGGAGCCGAAGACGAGTCGGGGTTCGATTCGGGCGGTGCGCAGATGTTCGACGGTCAGCGCGAAATGGTTGAGCGTGCCGAGTCCTTCGCGGCCCACAATGACCACTTCGGCGGCCAAGCCGATCGCCAGGTCGAATATCGTTCCGCCGATGAGGTCGATGTGCACGAGCAGTCCGCCGGCGCCTTCGATCAGGACGATGTCGGCGTCGATGGCACGGATACGGGTTGTCAGTTCGGCGATGGTGGGTAGTCCGGCGTTTTGGCGCATGGCCGCCGACTCCGGCGCGAGGGCCGCGCGTCGCCGGGTGAATTCATGGACGTCGGTGAGTCCGGTCAGCCGTACGATCTCGTCGATGTCGCCGGACTCGTCCCAGTCGACGCCGGTTTGCACGGGTTTAACAACCGCGACGCTCCTGCCGAGAGCTTCGAAGGCCACGGCCAACGCGGCGGTGGTGACGGTCTTGCCGACCCCGGTGTCGGTCCCGGTGATCACCACGAATCGTGACGTGGGAAACGTCATCGGGAAACCGCTTCGATGACGCGGCAGGCGTACGCGAGACGGTCGTCGTCGAGCCCGGCCGAAGCGGTGATCCGCAGCCGGCTGATTCCGTCGGGCACCGAAGGCGGCCGGAAGCAGCCGACACGCACCCCTTGTCGTGCACATTCGGCCTGCGCTGCGATGGCCTCGCGAGGACCGGGCATTTCGACCGAGAGG
>JACMOZ010000221.1 GCA_014377785.1 Aeromicrobium sp. | reverse complement strand
GGTCTGAGTGATACCCAATTCGATGGCCGCGGTAACTACACGTTCGGTCTTACGGAGCAGTCGATGTTCCACGAAATCGACCAGGACAAGATCGACCGCGTTCGCGGTTTCGACATCACTGTCGTCACCACCGCCAGAACGGATGACGAGGGTCGCGCGCTGCTTAAGGCGCTGGGCTTCCCGTTCCGCTCGGCGGAGACCGCAAAGTAGTTCTCGCTTTACGTTTCATCGCCATCAGGCACCAGTTCAACCAGGCACCACCGATCGACCAGGTCGGCATTCGCGTAACGGATGTCGAAACCGGGCGAGATTTGGAAACACCCATCATGACAATGACAGATCCGGTCGCAGACCTGCTGACCAGACTGCGGAACGCCAATTCGGCGTACCATGACACGGTTTCGCTGCCCAACAGCAAGCTGAAGTCGCACATCGCCGAGATGCTCAAGAACGAAGGGTACATCGCGGCCTGGAAGATCGAGGATGCTCGCGTGGGCCAGACCCTCACGATCGACCTGAAGTACGGCCCCAACCGTGAACGCTCCATCGTGGGCATCAAGCGCGTGTCGAAGCCCGGCCTGCGCGTGTACGCAAAGTCGACCGAGATCCCCAAGGTTCTCGGCGGGCTCGGCGTCGCCATCCTGTCAACCTCCTCCGGTCTGTTGACCGACAAAGAGGCGACCTCGAAGGGCGTGGGTGGGGAAGTCCTCGCCTACGTGTGGTAACCCGCCATGTCACGTATTGGACGTCTCCCCATCTCCGTCCCCACCGGGGTCGAGATCAAGATCAACGGCCAGGCCGTTGCGGTCAAGGGCCCGAAGGGTGAACTCACGCTCACGGTAAAGAGCCCGATCAGGGTCGCTCTCGAAGACGGTCAGGTGCTCGTCACCCGCCCGGACGACGAGCGCGAATCCCGCTCATTGCACGGACTGACCCGCACCCTCATCGCGAACCAGATCGTCGGAGTCACCGACGGTTACACCAAGGGCCTCGAGGTCGTCGGTACCGGTTATCGCGTCGCGGCCAAGGGCAACTCGATCGAGTTCGCTCTCGGTTACTCGCACTCCATCACGGTTGACCCGCCTGCGGGAATCAGCTTTACGGTCGAGGGCAACAACAAAGTGACCGTCGTCGGAATCGACAAGCAGGCCGTCGGTGAGGTCGCCGCCAACATCCGCAAGCTGCGCAAGCCGGAACCCTATAAGGGCAAGGGCGTGCGCTATGCCGGAGAAGTAGTCCGCCGCAAGGCCGGAAAGAGTGGTAAGTAATCATGGCTCTCGGAATCAAAAGAGGTAAAAGCAAGTCGGCAGCCAAGGCTCGCCGTCACACGCGCCTTCGCAAGAAGGTCGTCGGCACCGAGGTGCGCCCGCGTCTCGTCGTCACCCGTTCGGCACGTCACGTGTTCGTGCAGGTCGTCGACGACTCCAAGGGATTCACCCTGGCGTCGGCATCCACCCTCGAGGCTGACATGCGCACCTTCGACGGTGACAAGACAGCCAAGGCACGCAAGGTAGGCGAGCTCGTAGCCGAGCGCGCCAAGGCAGCGGGCATCGACGCAGTGGTATTCGACCGAGGCGGCAGCCGATACGCAGGACGTGTCGCCGCAATCGCCGATGGAGCACGAGAGGGCGGATTGAGCCTGTGAGCACCGAGTCTTCGAACGCGCCCAAGGGCGCCGAAACAAAAACCAACAAGGAGCAGGACGTGACGTCCGAAGTAACTGACGCACCAGCAGTAGTGACGGCCGAAGCCGTCGCCTCGGCTGCCGTCGTCGACGCACCGGCAACGGACGTCACCAACGAGCCTCGCGAGGCGCGTCGTGGCGGCCGCGAACGCAGCCCCAGCCGCGACCGTGGCAATAGCCGCGACGCGGAGAAGAGCCAGTTCCTCGAGCGCGTCGTCACCATCAACCGCGTCTCGAAGGTCGTCAAGGGTGGTCGTCGCTTCAGCTTCACCGCCCTCGTCGTCGTCGGTGACGGTAACGGACTGGTCGGTGTCGGCTACGGCAAGGCTCGCGAGGTTCCCACCGCGATCTCCAAGGGCGTTGAGGAAGCGAAGAAGAACTTCTTCCGCGTCCCCCGCGTCGCCCAGACGATCCCGCATCCCGTACAGGGTGAGGCCGCTGCCGGTGTCGTCCTGCTGCGCCCGGCATCTGCTGGTACCGGCGTTATCGCTGGCGGACCCGTGCGCGCCGTACTCGAGTGTGCCGGTATCCACGACGTTCTCAGTAAGTCGCTCGGTTCGTCGAACACGATCAACATCGTGCATGCGACGGTCGCTGCCCTCAAGCAGCTCGAAGAGCCCCGTGCAGTTGCTGCGCGTCGTGGTCTCGATCCCGAGCACGTCATCCCGGCCCGCCTCCTGCGTGCCGAGGCAGAAGCTAAGGCAGGTGTCTGATGGCTGCGCGCCTGAAGGTAACCCAGATCAAGTCCAAAATCAGTGAGAAGCAGAACCAGCGCGACACCCTGCGGAGCCTCGGGCTCCACCGCATCGGTGACGTCGTGGTGCGCGAGGACAACTCGCAGAACCGCGGCTACGTTCGCACTGTCGCTCACCTTGTCAAGGTCGAGGAGATTGACTAATGGCTGACGAAAAGAACGCTGCCGAAAAGGCCGCACCCAAGAAGGCTCCTGCGAAGGCCGCCGCACCCAAGGCTGATGCTGCAAAGGCCCCGGCCGAGAAGGCTCCGGCCAAGACGGCTGCGCCTAAGACCGCTGCCGCCAAGGCACCCGCTGCCAAAGCTGCGCCCACGAAAAAGGTGCCGTCCGCTGACGTGCCATCACGCCCGCAGGTGTTGAAAGTCCACCATCTTCGCCCGGCGCCCGGCGCCAAGAAGGACAAGACCCGCGTCGGTCGCGGTGAGGGCTCCAAGGGTAAAACTGCTGGTCGTGGTACCAAGGGAACCAAAGCGCGGTACCAGATGCGCGTCGGCTTCGAGGGTGGTGGCGTCAACTTCGTCATGCGCTCCCCAAAGCTGCGCGGGTTCAAGAACCCGTTCCGCGTCGAATACCAGGTCGTCAACCTCGAGAAGCTCGCTGAGCTCTACCCCAAGGGAGGGGATGTCACCATCCTCGACCTCGTCTCCAAGGGCGCCGTTCGCAAGAACGAGAAGGTCAAGGTTCTCGGCGACGGTGACATTGCGGTTAAGCTGACTGTTGCAGTCGATAAGGTCTCGAGCTCAGCTGAGCAAAAGATCGTCGCCGCGGGCGGTTCGATCAAGTAACCTCCCGACAGCTTGCGCAAGCAGGCGTTGGCGTAGACGAGTGGGGTTCCTCCCGGGGAGCCCCACTCAACTGCACTACCTGGAACTTCATCACCAAATATGTCGGAGGCCGTTGTGTTTAGAGCTGTCGCGCGGATTTTCCGCACGCCTGACCTTCGCAGGAAGATCGGGTTCACTCTCGGCATCGTTGCGCTGTTCCGTCTGGGTTCGTTCATCCCTGCCCCGTTCGTCGATTTCGGCAACGTGCAGTTGTGTCTTGCGAGCAATGCTGGCACCCAGGGGTTGTACGACCTCGTGAATCTCTTCAGCGGGGGCGCCCTGCTCCAGCTGTCGATCTTCGCGCTCGGGATCATGCCGTACATCACGGCGTCGATCATCGTGCAGTTGCTGCGCGTTGTGATACCCCACTTCGAGACCCTTTACAAAGAGGGCCAGGCTGGCCAGTCCAAGCTCACGCAGTACACCCGCTATCTCACCATCGCGCTGGGCGTGCTGCAGTCGACCACGCTGATCACCGTCGCCCGCAGCGGCGCGCTGTTCCCGTCGAATTCCGGTGTGGCCGAATGCAGCCAGCTGATCACCAATGACTCCTGGTACGCGATCATGCTCATGGTCATCACGATGACGGCCGGTACCGGCCTGATCATGTGGATGGGCGAACTCATCACCGAGCGCGGCATCGGTAACGGCATGTCGCTGCTGATCTTCACCTCCATCTCAGCGCAGTTCCCCGGATCGCTCGGCAGCATCCTCACCGCCAAGGGCGTCGAGGTCTTCCTCGCGGTGATCGCGGTGGGCGTCGTGATCGTCGCTGCTGTGGTCTTCGTGGAGCAGTCGCAACGTCGCATCCCTGTGCAGTATGCCAAGCGGATGGTCGGCAGGCGCACCTATGGCGGTAACAACACGTACATCCCGATCAAGGTCAATATGGCTGGCGTCGTGCCGGTGATCTTCGCATCGTCGCTGCTCTACCTGCCCGCACTGATCGCGCAGTTCAACACGCCGGCGGCAGGCGAGGCACCCGCAGAGTGGGTCGTCTGGATCCAGAACTACCTCACCAAGGGCGATCACCCGCTCTACATGCTGCTCTACTTCCTGCTCATTGTCGGCTTCACCTATTTCTATGTTGCGATCACCTTCAACCCCGAAGAAGTTGCAGACAACATGAAGAAGTACGGCGGATTCATTCCCGGTATCCGTGCTGGCCGCCCTACGGCCGAGTACCTCGACTACGTGCTCACCCGGGTAACGCTTCCAGGCTCGCTCTACCTCGGCCTTATCGCGCTGATCCCGCTCATAGCGCTGGTTCTGGTGGGAGCGAACACGAACTTCCCGTTCGGCGGCGCGAGCATCCTGATCATCGTTGGCGTTGGTCTCGAAACCGTCAAGCAGATCGACTCGCAGCTGCAGCAGCGACACTACGAGGGCCTGCTCCGTTGACGCGCCTGCTTTTGATCGGACCGCCCGGTGCCGGCAAGGGCACCCAGGCGGTTCGATTGGCTGAGAGCTATCTCATCCCGGCGATCTCGACAGGCGACATCTTTCGCAGCAACGTGAGGAATGAAACCGAGCTCGGCACGAAGGCGAAGTCCTACATGGATGCCGGAGACAACGTTCCGGATTCGCTGACGAATGCCCTGATCCGCGATCGCCTGGCGGAAGCAGACTGCGAATCGGGATTCCTGTTGGACGGTTACCCTCGCACGACCGACCAGGTACGCGAACTCGACGAGTTCCTTGCCGGGCATGGTGCGGAACTGGATGTGGTCATCGAGCTCGTGGCAGACCCTGACGTGGTCGTCGAACGGCTTCGTAAACGTGCCAGCGAGCAAGCTCGCAGTGATGATGACGAGTCCGTTGTGCGCCATCGTCTCGAGGTTTATCGCGAACAGACGGCTCCGCTGGTTGGCGTTTATGAGGGTCGCGGAGTTCTCATCAAGATCGATGCTCTCGGCGAGATCGATGACGTCACCCTGCGCATCACCGAGGCGCTCGCGAGCCGCGGGATCGCGCTTCCGGATGCCGCAACCCGCTAGTCGTGGCATTCGGCAATAAGAAGCTGTACAAGTCTCCCGCTGAACTGCGGCTCATGGTCGAACCCGGTCTCGTCACGGCCGCCGCACTGGCTGCGGTGCGCGCAGCGATTACGCCCGGCATGACGACACTGCAGCTGGATGCGATAGCCGAGCGAGTCATCCGGGATGCGGGCGGGGTGCCAAATTTCATGAAGGAACTGGGATACATCCTCCCCATCTGCTCGACGACCATCGCCGAGGTAGTGCACGGCATGCCGGGCGAGCGCGTGATCGCCGCG
>JACMOZ010000220.1 GCA_014377785.1 Aeromicrobium sp. | reverse complement strand
TGTGGCAGGTGCAGGGTTCGAACCTGCGTAGGCGTTGCCGTCTGATTTACAGTGAGACATCATTGGGTGATTGACCTGTGACGATGCAGCCCGAACTGCCATTTGTCCGTGTATTCTCCACGGATCGTCCGTGCCAGGCGACGGCAGTGGATGCTAGCCGGACAGAAGGTCGCACCGCGACGCTGTGCATTTAGCACCCGAGCGACCGTGCCAGGCCGTTGTTCCTTCAGATGAACGACGGTCGTGAAACCTGCTGCGTTGATCGATCCGCGACTATCCGGCCCGCAAGACCGACGCCCTCGTTGTTGGCATCGTCCTTGTAGGCCAACCGTCACGCCGTAGCTCGCCTGCGAGAGCGTTGTTTCTTCGGCCTGCTCAAAAATTGCGCTGTCACCGTCGACACGAGCAGGGATCGGACAAACGACTATGCCTATCGAGGAGTGCCGCAGTTGGTCGAACCGGAACTATCACGCTGCGGCTGGTGGCTAGACATTTCAGTGCTGCTCGTCAGACCTAGCTTGATAACTAGCGCAGGACCGCCGACTCGGCGACGTGGGCTATCAGTGCGCTGGTCGGGAGTCTCGCCGATGGCCGTCATCGTTGCCGTGAGGTGATCATTCAAACGGAACACGGCTCCGCGCGCACGTTCCAACCTGCCCGCCGCGATGTCGACTGAACAGCAGGCCTTCGATGCAAGTCCGATCTCACCCGGGATGGCCTGGGACGTCCGGCTCATCGCCTGTTCGGCGACGTACAGGTTGTTGGTTGCTCGGCCGACCTGTGTGACTGCGATGTCTATCAGGCTCCGCGTCGGGGCAGCGTCAGAGGTGCGGACTGTGTCGGCACCCAACGATGTGGTGACGATGAACAATGCGGCGCCGATTTCAGCGAGATCGGTCTCACGGTGGGACCTGATGGCGCGACGTACGTCCTCAGCCTGGTCGATGACGACACGTTCAGGCGTTCTGCCCGCCAGCATGCCGCCGATGCTCACCTCATGCTGAAGGAGATCGTCCTGCCGATCTCGCAGCGCTAATTGAACAACTCGGGAACGGTCGGCCGCGACGCGAAGGTGCGCCAGCGCAGCGTATTGATTGATCGACATGATCCTCCTTGATCGGCTGACACCTGATGGCCAGAGATCGGGCCACGAGTGGCCAGAACGGCCGGCCTTTCAGCCACTCGGCGCCTCGAGGAAGCGAATCCGTTCGATCGACGACCGTGTCCGAGGAAACTTGTACAGGAAGGTCGCCATCGATGGGCCAAGCCCAAAATCGGCGAGCAGCGCGTCTGCTGTGCGAGTGACGTGAACGGCCCACCTCCGTGTGAGATACGGAGTGGCGTAGGACATCACGAGTAGCGCCGCCAGCGCCGCCGCGGTGCCATCCCCACCCATCGGCGATCCCGCACCGGGGCCAGTGGTGATGCCCTGCCAGATGGCGACGCCGACCACGACGGGCCGGACCCGCCACGAGAACCCGACGATTCCACCGACCGGCCTACCGATGTTTCTGAGCATCAGGCACGGCAGACCGCACAACGCGATGACAGGGTCTTGACGGGACATCCCGGATCGGGCCACCAGACACGCGTGCGCGATTGCCGCGACCACCTCGTCGTTCGGGATTCTTCCTGAGGTTGTCGCCGTCACCAGCGCATCCGTCACGATCACCGACCGACGACCACGGGCTGTTGCCGTCAGCGCGGCAGTTCGCCGAGAGATGTACAGATCGATGATCGGCGGCCCGAGACCTATCTTGCACAGCCCGGTGATGACGTCACGCAGATCGTCCTGCTGCGCACAGGTCAGCCTTCTGGCTCTGAACACCAGTCGCACTGCGCACGGCTCGCCGCCACCCAACATGAGGATGAGCACCACAACGACACCGACCATGCAGGCCAGCGCTCCTGCCCAGTCCGCCAGCATCCGTCCGGCCAGCAGAACAGGCAGCGCACTGATGACAAGGCCGGGCCCCACGGTCGCTGCCTTCCACACCACATCCACACCGCGATGCGCTGCACGAGCGCGGCTCGCGTCCTGCAAGGGCTTCGGCCGCGCGAGGCGAATCGAACTGATCTCGATATTCACGTTTCCTCCTTCGATCCGGGAACGCTCTGTCGCTGTCCCCTCGACCCCACCCGCGGGGCCCTTTTGATCGAAGTCTGCGCTCCCGCGGCGTCTGGATATTCAGAAACAGTTGCTCGTCCACAGGCACCTGTCGACCGAGATGGTTTCCACAGCCGAACCACAAAATCGCCTGACCCGCACCCCTGGGACAGACGGTGAGCACGATCTAGGAGATTCCAATGACCACAACGCCATTGACCGTCACTCCCGAATTCACTCGTACAACCAAGAAATGCCTCTACGTCCTCGCGCACGTCCAAGGCCAACTGGAGCGCTACTACCGGACAACGGAGAGACCAGACAGTGAGCTCGAGAACATACACCTCTGGTCACTCTCGCTGCTCGTTCATCACCGAGGCCTTCACCTGGTCGCCGGGGCACTTGGGGACGGCTGGACCATCGAGGAGTCAGACCTGCAAGACCTCGCAGACCTGCCTGAGCTGATCATGTCCGCGCACGTCGAACTGATCTCCCACACGTCAGGCCTCACACCCTTCGCGGCGCTTCAGTTCGTCCAAGAGTTCGGCGAGCTGGGTCGGCTGGTGAAGGATCATGTTCAGCGGCATTGAGCGGCTCCGAGTTGCCCACCACCTCGCGCTGAAAGCTCAGCACACCAGCGTCTTCGACGCCGCCGCACTCGCGAGGGCATGGCCACAACTCGCTGCCGCTGCGCAATCCGCCTATCAAACGCTTGGATCGCCATCCGCCACTGACGAACGCATCGTCGAGCGCATCTCACTGGACGCTCTGTCTCTCGCGCTCGCAGCAAACACCCAGACCTGGCCGGGGAAGGGCGATTCCGATGCTGCCCTCCTGCAGGTGTCAGCGGCGTTCACCTCGGCGACCCTTACGTCAGCGGTCTCGCCGATCGACCGAGAAGATCAGTTCGAAGCACGACGGCTCATTGCGAGTTCGCTGTGGAGCACATCACGGTTGGTGGGTCACGCCGCGCGCGATCATTCCTTCGATGTCCGCCACACCTCCAACGGCGACGCACCGTCTCGGGAGGCAGTCGCCGATTTGGCCAAGGACACGTACCGCCGCTTCAACGCGATCGAACAACTTTCGGCGAGCGCACTCGGCGGGCTCGGTCTTCGCGAAGGGGATCCGGGCGGTGTTGGAGCACAACTAGGACGTGCCGTCGCTGGTTGGGACGTCGAAGCCCACCGCGCGTTGCTGGGAAACCGATCGACTGCCGTGCTCCACGTCTTGTCACACCTGGAGGCAGAGACCGGGAACGCAGTCCAGAACCTCCTTGCTCAGGCTGCTCGCGCCAACATCATCGACCCGGTCACCGCCGACCGTCTGATGCCGGTAATCGCAACCTCATCAACCTCGTGGGCGAGGTTGCGGGATGCCTCCGCCGGGTTGTCTTTCGCAAACACAGCAGTCCCGGTGCGTTTCATCGACGCCGCACGAAACTTGCAAGGCGCACTGGCAGCTACGTCCCGCCTCGCCACTGATGAGGACCAGCCAAATGTCCTCCGCGCCGTCTCCAACTATCTCAACTCCGCTGTGACGATCTCAGCCACAGCACGCGACCTCATCGAATCAAACGAGCTCAGAGCGCCCGCCCGTGCCATATCGCGTCTCCTCTCCGAACATCCCGCCAGCCATTCCGCCTCGCTGGCCTCTCCCGTCGATCCCATCGCCATCTACCGCCGACAGAGTCTCCCGCTGGGCACCGCCACCCGACGAATACTTGACGAGCCCACCCGAAATGTGTTCCTCGACGCGCACGAGGCTGTCAACCGCGCCTCCTCTCTGGACACCTTCTACCGACGACACCACCCACTCGACTCCCAATCGGACTCGACCTCAGAACGGCACGCAGAGGAGTTCGGTCCGACACCTCCGCAGATGACAGCATCGACCAGTCGCGGACATCCCACCCGCTAGCCGAGGGCGTCAGAGAACCGGCCTTGCAAAGGGCGTTCCGTCACCAACTATTTTGCTCAACGCCCATGGCAATCAACCCAACGCAGCTAGCGGACGACCACCCCTCCCGTGCCGAAGTTTGGGGACGCGCCCAGTACGCGAGCGTTCTTCGATCGCGATCACGACATCTCTTCCCAAGCGACGGCGACGACGACGACCGACTATCACCGCCGCACAACGGCACGGCCTCGTCTAACGTAGTGCGAGGGGCGATGCACTACGGCTCAGCGCAGATGTCGCTTAGCCTCGATCCACCGATGTAGTTGGTGTCTGATCGGCGTGTGAAATAGGAAATGCCCTCGTGTTGCACGAAAATTGGGTTTGTCTAGAACAACAATTTTCGCCACACGAAGGGCATCTCGTAGATGCAACTTTCTTTTACTCGCAAAGTCGTGTCAGCAACGTTCGATGACCCAAATCTCGTGTCGGCCGCGGGCCTGGTCCCGGTACTCAGGTTGGCCGAGTCCGCTGGCTTGTCAGAGCTGGGCCGCAAGCATCTGTCCTTGCCCGGCGATAAGGGCGCGAACGCCGGCCTGAAGGTCACCTCGCTGGTCGCCGGGATGGTCGCGGGTGCGGACTCGATCGATCACATGGCCGTGCTGCGTCATGGCGGGATGGGTCGGATCTTCAACCGGACCTACGCGCCCTCGACACTGGGTTCGTTCCTGCGGGCGTTCACCTTCGGCCACGTCCGCCAACTCGACGCCGTTGCGTCGAGGTTCCTGGGTCGGTTGGCCTGCCGGGCACCGCTGATTGTCCCGCCACCGGGCGAGCAGATCGTGATGGTCGATATCGACGACACGATCATCGAGGTCCACGGTCACAGCAAGCAGGGCTCTGGTTACGGCTACTTTGGTGTCCGGGGACTGAACGCTTTGATCGCCACGGCCTCGACTCCGCAGTCGGCGCCGGTGGTCGTGGCCCAACGTCTGCGTAAGGGATCATGTGGTTCACCACGAGGAGCCAAACGGCTGGTTGCTGATGCCCTGAAAGTGACCGCCTCGCTGACGGGCGTCCCGGTGTTGGTGCGCGCCGATTCCGCGTTCTACGGTTCGCCCACGGTCGGTGCTGTTTGAATCGCCCCGGGCTTACTGGAGGCTCTGGTGTGTCCCGGGTTTCGCGGGGTCCGGATTTCTTGGATTGTCATGCCACGGTGATGATGCGGTTGCGCTCGAACTCTATCGGGCTGAGCCATCCGAGCTGGCTGTGACGGCGTTTCCTGTTGTGCCAGATCTCGAGGTATTCGAACATCGCGTTCGCCAGCTCGATACGGGTGTTCCACTTCTGACGATCGAGGAGCTCGACCTGCATCCGGGACCAAAATGACTCGATCATCGAGTTGTCGTAGCAGTCTCCGATGCTGCCCATCGAGGCCAGCAGACCCGAATCCCGCGCCCTCTTGGTGAAGGCCCAGGATCCGAACTGGACGCCATGATCGGAATGAATGATCGTCCCAGAGCCAGAGCCAGAGCCAGAGCCATTGTCGTTGCCGAGCCTGCTGTCGATAGCCATACCGAGGGCGTTCGTCACCAACGCCGCCGTCGGTGAGGAATCGATCGACCAGCCGACAACTCGTCTGGAGTAGGCGTCCAGGATCGCGCAGCAGTAGATCTTTCCTTCACGTGTCGGGTGTTCCGTAATGTCCGTGACCCACAGCTGGTTCGGTCCCTGACGCCCGAAGTCACGCTTGACCAGGTCGGTGGCGATGTCGTCAGCTCGGATCCGCTTCCATTTGCGGCGCCCAGAGATCCCCTGGATCCCTGCTCGGCGCATCAGCAACTCCACCTGACCATGGCCCACCACGACGCCCCTGCCGAGGGTCAGCTCGGCATGCACCCGCCGGGCACCGTAGATGCCGCGTGACTCGATGTGGATCTGACTGATGAGGTCGGTGAGCATCGCATGCCGGACACCACGTTCGGACGGTGCCCGGTTCCGGTGCTCGTAGAACCCGGCCTCGGAGACACCCAGCACCCGGCAGGCGACCTGAACAGGCTGAACTTCCGCTGCGATCACTTCGACCGCCGCGTACCGACTTTTGGGCTGGTCTCCTCCTTCAACAAATCGACCGCCCGCCGAGCGATGGCCAGCTCGGTCTCGAGCTCACGGATCCGCCTGTTCGCAGTCGCGAGCTCACCCTTCTCGGCGCTGCTCAAACCAGGCGTCTCGCCTCGATCGATCCGGTCCTGCCGGCGCCAGTTGTAGATTGTCTGGTCGCTGATGTCCAGGTCATGCGCGACACTCGCGACGCTGCGCCCAGCAGCGAGCAGGTCAAGGACCTTGCGTCGAAACTCCGCCGAGTACCCCTGTCGTCCCATCTGTTCCTCCTGATGTCAGACACCAGAATCCACAAATTCCAACTCCACAGAACCCGGGACACACCAAAGCCTCCATCAGACCCGGGGCGATTCACAGCCTCCATTATTCAGCCTGTGTTGCGACATTGACTAGAAACCAACCCCGTCGCTATGGCCTCGTTTTCAAGCGTCGTCGACACCGATTATGACAATCAGGTCGCGCCAGCCCGATGTTCAAGACCAGTCCGCTCGCCCTTTAGTGGAAGTCAGGCGGATTGTCACAAACACGGTTCACGTGAGCCCAGGCCCGAGTAGCCTCCAGCGCATGTATCTCATTGCCCGTCGTCTTGCCGAAGTTGCAAGAACTGCACCCACGCGTACCAGCTCCATCCATTCCAGTCGCGGGGTGTCCTGAAGTGGTGACGTTGCGGCAGCGAGAGAAGCTCGTACGGTTCTACAGGCCTGTCCTTCTTGACCAGACCGATACGTCAGTTGTGATCCCTCCAGGCTTCTGGAAGGCGATCATGGAGGCATCGGACAGCGTGAAGCCCGAGAAGCGCGTGCTCTCCCGACTGACTGGCCGTTACTACGGAGCGACCCGTCAGCCAGAGGGTGGTGGTCTTCCATATCTACGGGTGGGTCGTCTGAGAGACCGGTCGGATTGGCCAGACACTGTGGAGTTCGCCGACGCGGCTGACGGGCTTCAGGCCTTGGAGCTCGATGGCGAGCAGCAACTCTTTGAGTCTGCATACATCGTGCCGTTCGGCGCCAGTCAGCGAGTAGCCGTCATGGGTCCACTCCAGGGCCTCGTCTCTGGTGCCGGTTTGGGCGACTGGATCTCCTTCATGGCTGGACACGATGGCACCGAACTGCGCATCGAGCTTGCTCCGGAACTGGACCAGAAAGTCTTGGAAAAACTGAGTAACCAAGCCGTTGCGCTGAGTCGGCTGACGGTGCGTTTCCCGGCGGGCGCCGACCTTGACACCGGTCAGCTGGTTGACGGCGGGAGCGCTGCGAATGCGATCAGCGATGCCGTCGAGGCGCGGCCGACGGAAGCTTCGATCGAAGTGACTATGTCAACTGGGCACCGAAACCCGGCCGGGGCAGGGATCGATTTGCTCGAAGCGGCGAAAAAACTCATAGGTGTGGGGGCCGACAAGCTGGAAGTTACGATGAAGTTGGAGAGCGCTGGCGGGTTCACGACGGAGACCCACAACATTCTCCGAGACGATATAGCTGTGAACATCGCATTCGCGGTTGATGAAGACGAGGCGCAGACTGAACTGTCGGTGCTGGCGGCTATCAATGTAGCCATTGAGACGTTCCAGAAGCAGATCTCATAGTCGGACGTTTTCAAAAGGGGATGGCGATGAAGGGGATGGCGATGAAGCCGGGTTCAGCGATCGTCGACCGTCCGCGGACGGTGACCGGTGTACTGGTCGTCATCGTGGGAGTTCACGCCTTGTTGGCCAGATTCACTACCGGTGTGATCCCGACGTTCGCGCACGCACTGCGGAACGCAGACGGTGTCTCTGAGTTGTACCTCGGTGCTGCCGCGTTCGTTGGAATGGTCGGCGGATTTGCCGGGGTCCTGGTGGTGTTCGCCATGACTCAGGGGCTCCGACGCTTCTCCGTGCTTCGGGTGGCTGGGGGCGAGGCGCTTGAGGCGAACTGGATTCACCCAATCACTATCACTCTGTCCGCGGGGTTCTTGCTCTTAGCTGCAGCGTTCTGTCAGATGACTGATCGGGCAACCTACGGAACGTGGCTCTTCGAGCTCGCGATTCTGCTGGCTCTTCACGGGTCGGCGCGCCTCGTCTGGCTGCTGTCACGACTAGTGACCGCCGTCCGTCTGCAGGATGTGGATGATCTCCAGCCGAAGGCGACGCTCGCTCAAGCCGTGCCGAACGCGCCTCGACGTGTCTCCTAGATCTCGCATCGCAACAACCGGTCGCCTTCGTTGTTGGCGACCCCGCGGCACTGCTCGACGATGTGCGGCGAGCGCCGAACCTGAAGGGGCGTAGCAATCGCTCGTGGGCCGCACTTCAGGTGCCACTGGAGCCAGCCGTTCTCAAGAGTCGCCAACGGCCTGAGCCGGTTTGTAGTTAGATGACGGCATGTCTGATCAGAAGTACGAATATGTGGTGGTCGAGCTCCCTACTTCCACGAAGACAACCCGTGAAGTGGTGCTCACTGACCGCCTGAACTCTGTCGCGGAACATGGATGGTGGCTGCAAACCACCTCTCTGGCCTATGACCGTTACGCCAAGACACCGTTCGAGTACGCAATTCTCGAGCGCTGAGCGGCTGGCGATGACAAAAGGTCCTGAGCGGCCGTGGGATGAGCCAGTAGGCGACCCTCCTGAACGGAAGCGGTGGGTCAACAGGCCCGCGTTGGCGATCGCGGGAGTCGTGATCGCTGTGTTGGTGATTGGCGGGACAGTGAACAAACAGTTGAATGGCGGATGTGGCGGCACCCCAGACAGCGACACGGCTGGCGCGAAGGCAGCGTGCCAGGATCGTGCGAGGACATTGCTGAAGAGTCCGTCTTCGGCAAGATTCTCAGAAGTAGTTGCTGTTTCGCGGGGCGATAATTCTTGGGACGTGTCTGGGGTCTTGGACTCAGACAACTCGCTGGGGTCTTGGACTCAGGCAACTCGTTCGGTGCATCGATCCGTGGAACGTTCACCTGCGTAGCGTCGTCGGCCGACGGCCAGTATTGGACTACGTCACGGACGTCGGTCAGCTAGGAGCTAATAGGTCTTCATTCTCCGGACTTTGAGGCACCCTCTGATCGTCGTCGGCAGTAGAAGCAGAGTGTGCCAGAGCGCCTTAACCTGCTGACAGGTCAGCTGCGATCAGCGGCGTGCCATCGTCAGGTCGAGAGTCGCTGCTCGCTCCGGGCCCCACCGGGCTGGCTCGCGCGATCCAACGCTATGACGCGGCGAAAGCGAGCGCCGCGCATGACAGGGATGATCTGCTGATTCCCTGCTTGGAAGCGCTGTGGTGGGCCCGAGCACTGGATGAGCATTTGGATGCCGGCGACTACCGTGCCCGCCGCGATGCTAACGAGGCCGGCCGCGTCCTCGGCGGTATTCGATGGGCACGGAACCGCGGGAACCATGACTTCACTCCCGTTTTGGAGTGGCAAGACGGTCTGACGTGGCCCGCTACCTGGCCGGTGAACTGGGGTGACTACAAATGGGTTTCCACGGAAGATCTGGCAGTCACGGGTCGATCGGGGAAGGACCGGCCCGGGATGCAGGCGTACACCGCCCACCCCTCCGGTCAACCGGTGCAGAACGCGCTTTACCAGACCGAGATCTGGCTCCGGAGCGAAGCGCAAAGTCATTCACCCAGAGCCTGATCTTCGAGCACTCATAGTCGTAGATCGGTCGCGAGAAACTCCGAATGCGTGGCGTTCGATGGCTATCGGCTGCAGGAAGTCGAGGGGTTTGACTCCGCTAGCGGCGCAGGCTCGGGCGACCAAGACCATAGTCATGAGGGCGAAGGCACCTATGGCCTCGGCTCCCGACTCGGCAATGGCGAAGTACTACTGCGCGAGCATGTCTCCGTCGTCCCACGCCGGACCGTCCGATTGGAGCATTCGATCATGATTCTTGGTACGAGATCATCATGGTGTCTTCACGTTGGTGCTTGCTCACGTCCGATACCTCACTGATTTGGTTCCCGTGAAGTCGTGCTGGCGGACTACACGCCGCGCGATGCCCTCCATGGTGATGGTGCAATTGGGATGCTGTGTTCCGACCACGTTGTGGAACGCGAACTCCTCGTTACCTCCACGCAGATCGCCTATGCCCCTTCGTTGGCGGTGAATCGTCAGTTCGCACGGAGATCGCTTGCGCCAGGTCGCGCCCGCGTGGAACTCGCACGCGCTGCGACATGCCGCTGCCTCCAATCGGGGATCGGTCCTGCGTCAAATTGGGTGGAAAGCAGCACCTTCTGTCTGACCGTTCCGATGACCGAAGTATCGATAGGTCGTTCTGTAGTGCGCCAACCGCATTTTGCTAGGTAGGACTGCAGGTTGCGCAGCGCGTTCTCGATGCATTCGCGTGTGAGGTCGTAGTCCCACCGCGCGAGGCTCAGGTCGGCGTAGGCCACGGATTCGCTAGCCTCGTTCACGTGGGTGAGGGTCTGGTTGGTGACCAGCGTGTGGACCTGCTCGTCGCTGAGGGTCCTGGTCATGATCGCTCCCTTTCGTTGGTGTCCGTGTGGGCCGGGCGGCTGCTTGCCTGCCCGTTATGACGCCTGGTGCGCCGCCGTAAGAGGCTCCGGGTCAAGGGCGCGTGCCGGCGGGGGGAGAGGAAACAACCGAGCTTGCGAGCGCCGATCCGGTGACGGCCGTAGAGCGGCCTTGATGCGGAGAAAGGCGGTGCTAGGCAAGGACACC
>JACMOZ010000219.1 GCA_014377785.1 Aeromicrobium sp. | reverse complement strand
TCGCCTGAGCGGCTTCGCGTTCGCCGATTTTGGGGTTCGCGAGGCCCCAGATGACGGGCATTCCGTCGGGGGTGCAGATGAGGTAGAGGCGGAATCCCCAGAAGTAGCGGGAGTGGGAAGCGCAGTATCCGTAGCCGGCGTGTCCGGCCAAGTCGGAGCGTTTCACGGTCTCCCTGGATTTGCCGCAGGGCACCGGGGTGGAGTCAATCAGCCGGGTGATCTCGCCCCAGGACGGGGTATCCCGGGCGAGTTCGGTGATCACAGCGGAGAGCAGACCGGTGGCTTGGCGCACGCGTTTGCCCCACCCGGATTGTTGGGGCAGGTTCGGGAACATGCCTTTCAGATGCTTACTCGCATAGCGAATCCATTTGCGGTCCGACGCGATACCGAGCAGGTGCTGAGCGACAACGAGGCAGAGCAGCTCGATGTCCGTCAGGGCCGGTGGTCGCCCGGGTCGGCCCCGTCTGGAAAATCCCAGCGCGGGGATGATCCGATCATCTAGATAAAGGTAAAGTGTGGTCAGGAGGGTGTTTAGATCTGTCTTCACAAACAGGGTTTAACACCCTCCGCCTTCGATTAACAGCGTCCACGCGGGAGAAGTCCAATCGGACTCCGCGATCAGCGCGAAGCCAATCGATTAGGACTCACTCATCTAGGCCGCCACTATGTCTTTCTCAATCATGGCCCTCAACTCGGGCCCGTCGACATGGCCGTGTGCCGTCACGTCGTGCCATGCGGCGATCTCAAGCACTTCGTCGTGCGTGCCTGCGATCGTCACTTGACAATTGTTGTCGCTGGGGTACTTCCGGCAGTCAATCATCACTCTGTCCATCATTCACCTCCTCCATTCGGTTCTGAGGAAATCGAGCGCTCCTGCGCGCGACCAGTTGGGCTGTCTGGGTTCTAAGCCGATGCCTTCGCCCAGCTCGTTGCGCCAAACCAATCGACCGTGATGACCGTTTCATCGCCGACGACCCAGGCATCATGCCCTTGCGGAAGACTCGTCACATCGCCCGGCCCCGCGATCAGCTCCTGTCCGTCATCCATGCGGATGGCCAGCCTTCCCGAGACGTGATACTGAAAATGAGGCGCCTCGCAACTTTCCGTTCCGGCGATCGGTTTTACGTCGTTCGACCAGCGCCATCCTGGCTCGAGAATCAGCCGACCAATGGTGCCGCCACCAATATTCAGAATTTCGGCCTTGCCGTGAGGAAAGGTGCGCGTTTCGCTCGGGCTGCCAAAGTTTTTGTGCTCCACCGTGTCCATGTTTTTCACCTCCATTCACATGACTTACTTGCAACGCATTATTTACCTACTAGTAGGTCAAAGTCAAGGCATTTCAACTACAATGCCGTCATGACAATTTGGACGACGTCGGCTGCTGCGGACACAGCGTCACGTATCCTTGACGTCGCCGAGCGACTCGTGCAGTTGCGCGGGTACAACGCGTTCAGCTACGCGGATGTCGCGGCGGAACTTGGCCTTACGAAGGCGGCGTTGCACTACCACTTTGCGAGTAAGGCCGCGCTCGGGATCGCCCTTATCAATCGCCACACGTCCCGGTTTTTTGCCACCCTTGCCGACGTCGATTCCCTCGGCCCGACTGCGGCCGCGAGGGTCACCGGGTACACCGAGCTCTACGCGCGCGTACTCCGCCAGCACCGGATGTGCCTGTGCGGGATGCTAGCTGCGGACTACCTCACCCTGCCCGAACCGATGCGCGCTGCCGTCATCGCGTTCTTCAACCGAAACGAGGCTTGGATGACCTCGGTACTTGAAAAGGGCGTCGAGGATGGTTCGCTTAGGCTCAACGAGACCGCCGCCGACGCCGCATCCGCCCTCGTTGGCGCCGTCGAAGGTTTAATGCTTGTCGCACGCGCCTACGATGATGTCGAGCGCTTTGAACGCTCCGCTGCGCAGCTCGTCGCCGCACTAACTAAGTAATCTCGATCGACCCTCGCATGTTGTCGCGACCGTCCTACTCCCGAAGAACGCGACCGCGTATCGGTCGTCGACGCCGGTGGTGCCGGCGCCGCTTGTTTCGCCGAAAACGTGTTCCCGGAACGTGCGAGTCGCGACGTACGCCGCCGTTAGGCGCGTACAGTCGGCGCCCATCGGATTTTCGGGGGTCGGGTCGGCCGGCATATAGCCGTCCAGCGAGGTGAACAGGTCCATGCGAACGCGGGTCATGTCAGATTTCAACCGGGGTCCCCTGGAGCGCGCAGGTCGGGCCGAGTAGCGTGCTGTACTGATGGCGGGTGTCGTAGGGCAGTCACTCGCCCTGTAGCATCTCGCCGATGTCGACCACCGTGGCAACTAATATCACGATATGGGAGATCCGAGACCCGCATCGGGTATTCCGGAGGATCGCAGCATGGGCGCCGCGATCCTCGGCCAGATCACTGAATGGACAGCCAGTGCGGCTCCGCCACAAAGACAGCGAGATCTCCTTATGAAATTCCTTTTGCTCATTGGCGGCAGCTATGAAGCCTGGGCCAGGCTCGGACCCGATGACTGGTCCGAGAACGAAGAACCACATGGGGCCCTCATCGCTCAATTGAAACAGGCCGGCGAGTTCATCGAATGCCACGAGCTCAACGTCACACCAGCCGGCGCTCGCATCGTCCGCACCGCCAACGGTGTCACGTCCACGATCGACGGCCCGCTCCACGACAGCGGTGACTTCGCATCCGGCTACTACGTCCTCGAATGCGCCGACATTGACCGGGCGTCCGAAATCGCCGCACAACTTTACGAGAGCCGATTTGCGCCGATTGAAGTCCGCCAAATCGGCGCATAGCCCCGTCTGAGGGATCCCGATCCGCTGAAGGTTCGGTTTAAAGGACAGTCTGGTAGTGCTCGACGAGCGGGAACGGCTCATAGAAATGGTGCAAGAGGGTGCGCCATTCTTGGTATTGCTCGGATTGCCTGAATCCGATCGTGTGGTCGTCTAGATACTCCCACTCAACAAGCAACAGGTACGTGCTTGGAGATTCGATTGAACGCGACAGCGACAGGCCCCGACACCCCGGCATTGACGTGATGATGCCTCTCGCTCCGGCAAAGGCGATCTCGAACTCATCTTCCTCGGACTCGATCAGCCAAAACCACTCTTCTACACTCTGGAAGCGGCAATCGTCTTCGGGGGCTGGATCTACATGCTCATCCTGCTGATTAGGACGCCACGAACCCCACGGAAATAGAGGGCCGTGCCGGTCCCCCGGCCGATGGGAGCCGCGTCCTCGCCACCTGAGCAAACCCATGCCGTGGAAAATAGCGAGTTCTTCGCTGGAACGGTCCCGCAGCGAGCACCGGAACTCCCCCGCACAGCTTGCCAAGATGGATTCCCCGAACCACCCACAGAGAGAGGTTCGGAGTATTCCGGGCTTCCGTTCGGAAAATAGGTCGAGACAACCGTGACGCGGATGTTCGGCCTATTTTTATTGCTCTCCTGACGTAACCGTGGGTGGTTTCCGAGCGCCTTAACGAGTCGACAAAACCATTGTCGAAGCGGTCGATCTTGACGTGGAAACAGGCATTCTGGTCGCGTCGGTGCGTCCAACGGCATCGATGCGCAACCGCTGCGGGTCCTGCTGGAAGCGGTGTCCCCGCTACGACGCTGGTGACGGGCGTCGCCGCTGGCGGTCCCTGGATG
>JACMOZ010000218.1 GCA_014377785.1 Aeromicrobium sp. | reverse complement strand
TTTGGCCCGCAATTCGCGCCGGCTCGCATTGCTTACGATCGGCACCGAACTCATCGGGGTGCTGGTGATAGGAATCCTGACGATCGCCGACAAGAGCCTGTTCCCGGATCAGACCGTATGGTCAGGCTTTGGTGCCGGCTACGGCTACATACCGCTTGTCTTGCCGTTCGTGGGACTCTGGTGGCTGCGCAAAACCCGCACGATGCCTGAACAGATTGATGTCTCAACAGATTAAGGCCCCGCGTTCTCATACGACGCGGGGCCACAACCATTAAAAGTCGAACACATCATCAAATCCGGTAGCGACACGAAGGAAACGGTGTGGCAAACGTCTACGAGATGACCTCGCGGTGGGAAATCAACACCAGTCGTGAAAACATGTGGGACGTCTTTGACGAAACTTCTCGCGAGTTCCGATCCGATGCCCTGGTGGACTTCATTGAATGTCCTGAGCAACGACGGCACCACAATGGTTCTGAAAGCACGCAGCCCGATCGGCTACACGGTGGGCTTCCGCGTGCACGACCTCGTCGCCACGAAGCCGGACACGCTGACGTGTGCCAGCGACGGGGACCCGCGGGGTAGCGGGTCGACGACGTTTCGGAGTGCGAGCGCCAACGCGTGCATTCTCGATTTCCGCTGGAATGTGAGCGTCGACCGTGCCTGGATGCGGGCGTCATCGCCGGTTTTGCGGCCGATGTTCGTCCTCGGCCACGACTTGGTGATGGCTCAGGGCGAAAAAAACCTCAACGAGTGGCTTGCCACGCGGGGGAGAGGGTGACCACTCCACCGATGATCGTGACGGCCGGCGGTCGTGCGCCGATCGCGTCGGCACGGCCGGCGATTGTGGTGAGAGTCCCCACCGTGACCCGCTGATCCGGCGTGCAGCCGCTTTCGACGATCGCTACCGGTGTCTCCGGATCGTTGCCGGCAGCCATGAGCGCGATGCACGTCGTACGGAGTCGGCCGACGCCCATCAGAAGCACGATGGTGTGCGCCGCCGATTGAGGAGCGTTGACGATGTCGTCGTGGGCCGTGAGAACGGTGAAGCCGCGGGAAATGCCTCGATGAGTGACGGGTATGCCCGCCGCCGCCGCAACTGCGATCGCACTGGTCACCCCCGGAACGACTTCGACGTGCACGCCGGCTTCGCGGCAAGCTATGAGTTCCTCGCCGCCGCGGCCGAAAACATAGGGATCGCCGCCCTTGAGGCGGACGACGACCTTGCCTTGTCTGGCGCGATCGATGAGCAGCTCGTTGATTTCATGTTGCGGGATCGGATGATTATCGGGCATTTTGCCGACGTCGATGACTTCGACGTCTTCGGCAAGTTCCTGCAGTACTCCGTGCGGGGCGAGGCGGTCGATGATGACGACATCGGCTTCGGCCAGCAACCGGCGGCCGCGCGTCGTCAGGAGTCCTGGGTCTCCCGGGCCGCCACCCACAAGGGCGACAAAGCCTTCGGGGTGATGAGTCTTGTGGCGCATCGGCAAATCGCCCGCCTGCAGAGCGGCTGCCACGCCGTCGCGCAAAGCCGAGGCGCGCCCGGCGTCACCGCCGCCGCTCACGGCAACCATGACGTCGTCGATGCGGGCAACTGCGGGTGACCACGCGGTGGCCTTTTCTGGATCTCCGCCCTTGAGGCACCAGATCTGACTGGCTTCGGCATCAACCGCGACTTGCTCGTCGATGTCGGGCGAAGCGGTCGCGGTCTGCACCAGCCAGGCGCCATCGAGGTCACCTCGCTCATAGGTGCGCTGGAGCCAGTTGATGTCGCCGCGGCTGACGGCCGAGCTCAGCGAGTCCGAGATGATCGACGAGACGACTGTCACCAGGGCACCGGCCTCAACCAGCGACAGTGCGCGCCTGGTGGCGACATGGCCGCCACCGACAACGACGACCTTTCGTCCGGCTACACGAAGCGTCAGCGGAAAGTTGCCGCCAACGCTCATACGGTGGCCTTGGCTGCCAGCAGTGCGTCGCCGACCATGCCGGCCGCAAGAGTGTTGCCGTCGTGAGCGTCGATCAGGAGGAAAGCCCCGGTACGACGTGCAACGGCGTATTGCTCGGCGACGATTGGCGAAGCCAGTCGAAGCGTCACGTGGCCGATGTCGTTGAGTTCAAGTTGGTCTGCGGGTTCGAGATGGGCCGTTGCCAGATTGAGTCGTCCGCCGACCGCCTTCACCACGGCCTGGACTGTCTTGGTGGTGTGTTTGAGAAGCACGCGGGCTCCTGGGACCAATGGACGGTCCGACAGCCAGGCGACTGTGCCGTCGACTTCTTGAGTCGGGGCGGGGGCATCGGTGGCAGCGGCGATCAGGTCGCCGCGAGCGATGTCGATGTCATCGGCCAGCCGAAGAGTGACCGACTGCGGGGCGAAAGCCTCGGTGAGCTCGCCGTCGGCGGTGTCGATGCCGGCAATCGTGGTGGCCTTGCCCGACGGAAGCACGACGACCGGATCGCCGACCCTGACGACGCCCGCGGCGACCTGACCGGCATAACCGCGGTAGTCGCGGAAACGCTCATCGGCTCCGGACTGGGGACGGATGACGAATTGCACCGGGAAGCGGAAAGATTCGTGCACAGGGTTGTCGGCCGGCGGGAGTTCTTCCAGGAGCGAGAGCACGCTCGGGCCGTCATACCAGGGTGTCTTGTCGGACAGGTCGACCACGTTGGCACCGGTGAGGGCCGAGACGGGCACGGTGCGGACATCGGGAAGGCCGAGGAGATGTGCGGCCTCGGCGACCTGGATTTCGACCGCTTCATACGCGGCCTGGTCGTAGTCGACGAGGTCGATCTTGTTGACCACGACGATCACGTGGGGAACACGCAAGAGGGCGGCGACGGCGAGGTGGCGGCTCGTCTGTTCGAGGATGCCCTTACGCACATCGACGAGCACGACAATCGCGTCGGCAGTGCTCGCGCCCGTCACGGTGTTGCGGGTGTATTGAACGTGCCCGGGGCAGTCCGCGAGGATAAACGACCGGTTGGGCGTGGCGAAATACCGGTAGGCCACATCGATGGTGATGCCTTGCTCACGTTCGGCGCGGAGACCGTCGGTGAGCAGGGCGAGGTCGGCCGTTTCGAGTCCGCGATCCTTGCTGGCGCGTTCGACCGAGTCGAGTTGGTCGGCGAGTATGGACTTGGAGTCAAAGAGAAGCCGGCCGACCAAAGTCGACTTGCCGTCGTCGACCGAACCGGCCGTGGCGAGCCGCAAAACAGTCTGCATTCCAGGGGAGGCGCTCATCAGAAGTAGCCTTCCTTCTTGCGATCTTCCATGGCGGCTTCGGACATCCGGTCATCGGCGCGGGTGGCACCGCGTTCGGTGATGCGAGTGGCAGCGACTTCGATGATGACGTCCTGGACGGTTACGGCATCGCTTTCGACGGCACCGGTGCACGACATGTCGCCGACCGTGCGGTAGCGGACCTTTCTGGTCTCCACGACTTCGCCCGCACGCGGCATCGAGACTTCACCGACCGCTAGCAACATGCCGTCGCGTTCGAAAACATCGCGGTCATGAGCGTAATAGAGCGGCGGGAGTTCGATCTTTTCCTGCCCGACGTATTGCCAGATGTCGAGTTCGGTCCAGTTGCTCAGCGGGAACACGCGCACGTGCTCGCCGGGCCGGTGTTTGCCATTGTAGAGGTTCCATAGTTCGGGACGCTGGTTGCGCGGATCCCATTGCCCGAATTCGTCGCGCAGAGAGAACACACGCTCCTTGGCACGGGCCTTTTCCTCATCACGCCGACCGCCGCCGAACACGGCATCGAACCTGTGGCTGACGATCGCGTCGAGCAAGGGCTGCGTCTGCAGGGGGTTGCGGGTGCTGTCGGCGCGTTCGCGAAGTCTGCCGTCGTCGATATAATCCTGAACGCTGGCGACTTCGAGGCGCAGCCCGAGCCGTTCGACGGTCTCATCGCGATAGGCGAGGACTTCGGGGAAATTATGGCCCGTGTCGACGTGAAGGACGGGAAAGGGCACCGGGGACGGCCAAAAGGCCTTGGTGGCCAGGTGCAGCATGACGACGGAGTCCTTGCCGCCGGAGAACAGCAAGACCGGCCGTTCGAACTCGGCCATCACTTCCCGGAATATGTGAATGGCTTCGGATTCGAGCCATTGGAGTTGGCTCAGCCGTCGTTCGTCAGTCAATGTCACGCGTGTCATTTCGATAGGCCCATTTCAGGTATGGAGGCCGCATTCGGTCTTGTCGAGCCCGGCCCAGCGACCGGCACGCGGATCTTCACCGGGTGCGACGCGCCGTGTGCAGGGTGCGCAGCCGATCGACGGATAACCGTCGTTGAGCAGCGGATTGAGGATGACCTCGTTGGCATCGGCATAAGCGATCAGATCGTCGAAGGACCAGGCGGCCAGGGGATTGATCTTGACCAAGCCGTTTTTGTCGTCCCACGTCACGAGCGGAGTGTTGGCACGGGTCGGTGCTTCGTCCCGTCGTACGCCGGTCACCCAGGCTTCGTAGCCGCCAAGGGTCCCGGCGAGTGGCTCGACCTTACGCAGCTGGCAGCACAGCGCCGGATCGCGGTCGTGCAGTTTTGCGCCGTATTGCTCGTCCTGTTCGGCAACTGTGAGCTTGGGCATCACATCGACGATCGTCAGTTGCATACTCGATTCGACGGCGTCACGGGTGCCCTCGGTTTCGGCGAAGTGATAACCGGTCTCCAGGAACAAGGTGTCGACCCACG
This sequence comes from Aeromicrobium sp., assembly GCA_014377785.1. GTDB lineage: Bacteria > Actinomycetota > Actinomycetes > Propionibacteriales > Nocardioidaceae > JACMOZ01. The sequence goes on along the minus strand of JACMOZ010000218.1, from coordinate 10,403 downwards.
GCAAGTGCTTGGCGATGACGTGGGGGAGCACGGCGTCGGCCATCGAGCAGGCAACGGCCATCAGATCGCCGAATTCACTGGCGGCCCAGGCGGCAACTTCGTCGGTGCTGGCGTCTGCCAGTTCGATCTCGGCGCGATCGGCAAGGGCTTTGAGCTCGCCATTGCTGCGTCGGGTACGGCCTTCGCTCGCGCGGCGGGCGGTGTTGTCGGCTCGCTCGGCCTCATGCGACTGGGCGCGTTCGCGCTGCTTGACGAGGGTGAGAGACGTGTTGCTCATGACGTGCTCCTCCCGTGCATAACTCTGGCGATAGTTTGTTTGTAGAAGGCAAGATTAGTGGTCTGATCCGGCTCCGGGAGCTCCGTCCGAATCGTGGACGTGCATGATTTCCGGCACGTCCATCCATGCCCGCATCTATTGTGTCCGTATGCCAACAAGCAAGGAAACTGTCTCATTCCTCCTCGAGCAACTTGCGCCGCTCGACGTACGGGCCCGCGCGATGTTCGGCGAATACGGGCTCTACTGCGACGAGAAGGTCGTCGGTTTTATTTGCGACGAGTTGTTGTTCGTCAAACCCAGTAAGGGCGACGCCGAGTTCGGCCCCGAAACGGTGGCAGCTCCGCCTTATCCCGGCGCCAAGGATTATTGGTTGGTCAGCGGTGATCAGGTCAGCAACGTCGAGTGGTTGCAGGCCTTCGTACAGGCCACGGCCGACGCACTTCCCGTCCCGAAGGTGAAAGCGGAGAAAAAGCCGTAGTCTCGTTATATGGCGACCTTCATTGATGTACATCCGGTCAATCCACAACCGCGGGCTATTCAAAAGATCGCCGGGATTCTGCGCGACGGCGGGCTCATCGCCTATCCCACTGATTCATGTTTCGCACTCGGAGCCCAACTGGGCAACAAGGACGGCCTCGACCGGATTCGTGCCATCCGGCACCTCGACGAAAAACACCACTTCACCCTGATCTGCAAGGATTTCGCGCAGCTCGGCCAGTTCGTGCAGGTCGACAATGCAATTTTCCGCGCCATCAAGGCGGCGACGCCGGGCAAATATACGTTCATACTTCCTGCGACAAGGGAGGTCCCGCGCCGGCTTCTGCACCCGAAGAAGAAAACTGTCGGAGTGCGTATCCCCGATCACAAGATCGTCAGTGCCCTGCTTGCCGAAATGGGCGAGCCGTTGCTGTCCTCGACATTGATCCTCCCCGGCGAGGAAGAGCCATTGAGTCAGGCCTGGGAAATCAAGGAAGCCCTCGACCACCAAGTCGACGCCGTGATCGAAGGCGGCGAAGTGCTCCCCGAACCCACCACGGTGATCGACTTCTCCAGCGGAGTTGCCGAGATCGTCAGGCGTGGCGCGGGAGATACCTCGCTATTTGAATAGTCCCTATTCGAGCCTGAGGGCCTGATTGAGCCAGTTGATGAAGAGCGGTTCGTCGATGTCATCGACAGAGTGGACTTTGAGGTTGGCCATCGTCGACGAACCGGCCGCTTGGAGCCGCTCGGATCGGTCGGTGAGTTCCTGACCCCGCCAGATCATGAACGTGATGTGCGAGGCGTGTGCCTTGAAAGCCGCGACGGGAGCCTTGCCCAGCATCCATACCGGATGGCCGTGCCAAATGACTCCGTGGCTGCCGGGAAGCCCGCGGTCGAGGATGCCGACGAGTTGCCTGCCGATCGGCTCAAGCGTCTCGGTCAAGGTCGTCAGGTAGTCGTCTATCGTCAGGATTTTCGCCATGAACCGATCCTAGTCAAGACGTGGAGAGTCCTGACAAAAGGCCGGTTCGCGCAACAGCCGAGATGATGGTGACTCTGAGGACAGTTATGAATGAGAGGACTTTATGGGACTCTTCTATTATTGCGGCTGCACGAAGGACTCCGCCTACGGAGACGGAGCCATCGTTCTCGAAGTCGTCGCCAAGCAGGGGAACACCGAAGTGGTCATGCGCTATGACGGGTGCGACCATCATGGATTCGACGACGGACATTCAGCCCGCACATTGACCCATGATGCGGTCAAGCCGTTCATCGCGGGCCCCAACCGGCTCGCCACGTACAGCGGCGATTTGGGCGTCATTTTGTCGGAGCCGGCTTCGAAGCAGGAGAGTGGCTAACCCTCGACCGGAGTCAGCGGATGGATCGCCGGCGCGGCCGATACGTGCTCACCAGCGACTGCGAACGCTGCCGCGACGTGATCGGTTTGCATGTGGGCGTCCAGGTCGGCCTGGCCGCGCCAGCTCTCCAACGTGAAGAACGTTCCAGGCGCGGCTGCAGACTCGAACAATTCATAAGTGTTGCAACCGTCTTCGGATTGGGTGGCCGAGGCGAGCTTTGACAAGGCCCCGCGGATGACGTCCTCCGAACCCGGCTTGGCGATGATTTCGGCAATGACGCGCAAATCGCTCATGGTGTGGCCTTTCGAGAAGATGAAGCGTTGGCAACTCTATGCGCGCGGGAGCCCATTCGCGCTACGAACTTGACTAGCTTCGAATAAACGAACTGATGGCGCCCTTCAGGGAACTTGCCAGGAGTACGAAGCCCGAACAGCAACCGTTTGATTAGGCCGTTACGAAAGTGGAAACGTTCGGGCTGGACATCTCCGTCCCGGCAATTAACTATTCGCTTGATCGGGTGAGAGTGATCGGGCCGTCATTGGTGACAGCGATGGTGTGTTCTGAGTGGGCGGTGCGACTTCCGTTTGCGCTGCGCAGTGTCCAACCGTCGCGGTCAACCCGGAGCTTGTCGGTGCCGCGCATGAACCAGGGCTCGATCGCTATGACAAGTCCTGGTTTGAGCGGAAAGCCGCGGCCAGCGCGACCGGAGTTGGGAATGTGCGGGTCGCCATGCATTGTTCGTCCGACGCCGTGGCCGCCGAAATCGAGGTTCACGCTGATGCCTGCGTCGTGTGCGACGCTTCCGATGGCATGGGAGATGTCGCCGATTTTGTTTCCGACCACGGCGGCCGCGATTCCGGCGTTGAGAGCGTGCTCGGTGAGCGCAATGAGTTCGAGATCGTCAGGGCGGGCTGTGCCGACCACGATGCTGATGGCGGAATCGGCGACCCAACCATTGACGTTGGCAGCGAAGTCGAGAGAGAGAAGGTCTCCATCGTCAAGACGATAGGGGCTGGGCTTGCCGTGTAGAACGGCGTCATTCACCGATGTGCACAGTACGTATCCGAAGGGTCCCGAGCCGAACGACGGCGCGTAGTCCAGGTAGCAGGATTCGGCACCACGCAGCCGGATGAGGTCATGAGCGAGTGCATCCAACTCGAGCAGACTCACGCCGACTGCGGCGTGAGCTTTCAGCGTCTCAAGTGTTGAGGCGACAAACTCACCGGCTGCCTTCATCTCGTCAATCTCGCCTGCTGTGCGCAACTCGATCATCTCGCTGCCTCCGCTCCTGTGGGTGCCGACAATGATGGAGTCAATGCCAACACTGGTATTACTATACCGGTACTATCATTGGTGTCATGGTTCGTGTTCCCCTCACCGCCGCCGAAATCAGTCGAGGTCAAGATTTGGGTGCTGCGCTACGGATGGCGCGTGGCTCACGAACGATGGTTGACGTCGCGTCACGTGCTGCGATCTCCGTCGAGACGCTTCGCAAAATCGAGACCGGACGCAGCCCTTCACCAGAGTTCTTCACTGTCCTGCGGATCTGCTCGGCATTGAGCATCACAATGGATGGACTACTGCCGTGCTGTGTTGAGAATGAAGTTGCGGCTGCGGCCATCTCATAGCGGCATCCCTAAAAGTTCGAAAGCCGTTCGCTACCGTTTTGACGAGGGGAGCCAGACGAGCGAGCTGCGTTTCCGGTCGTCCCGACTATGGCCAGAGCCCTCGCGATGTCCATCAGGTGGACGTCAGATCCGGGTCTTGGTCCAGGCGTTGGCGAGCATTCTCGATCAGTTGGCCGATCCTGACGGGTTCGCGAATGGTGTCACTTTGCGTCCCGGCAAGCGCGCCGGCTCGCGCTACCGGACCGCGCTCCCTGAAATCGTTGGCGCTTTCTTCGGTTGGAGCGATCTCAATGTTTCCTCGGAGGCGAACGGATCTGATCTGGACGACCAATAGAATGTTAGAGCCGCCACGGGATTCGCGTGCAGCTGAGAACCCTTGGCGCTATCGATGCCGCTCGCAAACGAGGGATATGTTCCATATTGAACGTAGGAGCTGTTCCCACCAGACTCTTCAGTTTGCTCAGCTCGTCTTGCATCTGCGTCATCGGTACACAGTGGCATGCGCTCGGTACGGTCAGGAAATCTGACCGAAAGAGGTTCCGCTATCGGGCGTCGCGCTGCTTCGCTGGCTGCGCGGAGGTCGCAAGGGATCGGATGTAGGCGGCGTTGCCGCGGATGGATGGCTTGTACCGTTCTATATCTGGTGATTCGACACCCTCAGCAACCACTTCGAGAAGTGAAGCGACAGCCTCATCGAAGCGGCTGGAAGCATGAAGGGAGATCGCTTGGAACACCGCCAGCGATGGCGAGTCCGGGAAGTCTTGTCGGGCACGCTCGAAGATTTCCACCGAGCGAGCGAACTCGCCGAGATTCCGCAGCGTGGATCCGTACTGGACGTAGCATCGGCGCAGCAGATCACCTGCGAGGCCAGCCTGGAGAGCTTGTTCGTAGAACGATCGCGCGGTCTGCTCCTTACCCGCAGTGTCGTAAGCGCCGCCCACTTCGTACAGCACCCGAGCGTTAGCCGGGTGCTCCTCCAAAATTGGCAACAGCACATCGATAGTGGGCTGCATGTTATTCCGATCGCGAACGGCGAGGATCCGGTCGAGCTTCTCGTCAAGGGTCATCCAGCTATTGTGCCCTCACCGCGAATGTCCGCTGAGGGTCCGCACCGCAATCATTCCCGCTGGACACAAGCACTCGCGACCGCCACCATCGGGGCTGATGACAGCACCGTCACCAGCACCCCAACGTCAGAAGTTTCGTAGGGTGGACCTCATGGAGCACGCCCAACGCATTCTTGTCGCTGGCGCGTCGGGGTCCGGCAAGTCGACTCTTTCTGCGGACATCAGCGCCAAGCTGGGCATCCCATACACGGAAATCGATTCTCTCTTTCATGGCCCGAACTGGGGACCCCGCGAGGAGTTTGTCCTTGATGTCGCCGAAATTGCCGAGGGCGAGACCTGGGTGAGCGAGTGGCAATACGCAGATGCTCGCGCCATTCTTGCTCGACGAGCAACGACAATGGTGTGGCTCGATTACCGCTGGCCGCTACAAATATCGCGGGTCATCAGGCGTACGGTTTGCCGTCGGCTGACGCGCCAGGAACTGTGGAACGGCAACCGCGAAGCCCCGCTCCGGACTGTGTTCACTGACGACGAGCACGTAGTTCGGTGGGCCTGGCGAACCCGACACAATTTGCGGGACTTGCCCGAACGCATGACGGAGGAGTATCCGCAGTTGGCGCTCGTACGCTTGCGCTCGCCGCGAAACGCCCGGCGTTGGTTGAGCGAGCTCGACTGAATCGGATTGCTTCTGGCCATTCCAGACTCAAGTCACCCGAAAGCATCCTGAAGAAGGCCAAGCGGATCGATTGCACCCTGTCGGTGGAGGAGCTGAGGAAGAACATCTGGGACATTGCGGGCATCCGAATCACCTGCAATTTCATTTCGGACACCTACAAGATCAGCGACATGCTGGCCCGGCAGCGACACGAAGATGGAGCGCCTGCACGACGAAATCGCCAAGTTGAACGGCGAGCCCGAGGGCAGTTCACCCACGATCCAGCTGAGTGAATTATTGTCACTTCCGTTGCCCGAAGAGCTGCTAACCTCGCTCATCAGCCGTGGCCGCGAGAAACAGTAACGCCGCGGTCTGGGTCACAGATTGTCACCGTCTGGTGTGGTTGGCTCGCGGTCCGACGTGCACTGTCGCTTCGCTCAATTTGGGCACTCCCCGACGCAGGTGCTCTTCGGCTGCGTGAGCAACATCGTGTGCGGTGTGAAGGTCGAGGTTTTCGTCGACTTCAACGCTCGTCTCGGCGTGCAATCGGTGGCCGATCCATCGCAATTGGATTGACTGGACGCCAGTGACGCCTGGCGTTTGACGTAGCGCCGTTTCTGCTTGGTCGACGAGCGCTGGGTCTACTCCGTCCAGGAGGCGGCGGAAGACTTCGGTGACGGCACCTTTGAGCACGACCAGGATCGCAATGGTGATGAGCAGCCCCACGATGGGATCGGCGAGAGGGAATCCGGCGAGGACGCCGATCGCGCCGGCGGCTACCGCCAGTGAGGTGAAACCGTCGGTGCGAGCGTGCAGGCCATCGGCGATGAGTGCGGCGGAACCGATCTTGCGCCCGACACCGATGCGGTAAACGGCGACGAGTTCGTTTCCGGCGAAGCCGATTACCCCGGCCGCGAGGACCACCCAAACGTGGGTGATGGTCTGCGGATCGATGAGCCTGCGGATCGATTCATACCCGGCGATGATGGCCGACAGAGCGATCATGAAGACGATAAAGAGTCCCGCGAGGTCTTCGACGCGGCCGAGACCATAGTTGAAGCGTCGGGTCGGTGGCCGGCGGACGAGGATGAACGCGATCCACAAAGGTACGGCGGTCAACGCATCGGAGAAATTGTGAATCGTGTCGGCGAGCAGAGCCACTGAGCCGGTCAGGATGACGACCAATAGTTGAGCGATAGCGGTCCCGCCGAGCACGAGAAGGCTGATCTTGACCGCTCGAATCCCTTCGGCGCTTGACTCCAAAGCGGAGTCGATGGAATCGGCTGAGTCATGACTGTGGGGTCGGAAAATTGATGCCAGGACGGCCTTGACTCCCGTTGGGTGCACATGACCGTGCTGGTGGTCGTGGGGACTATTGTCCGCGCCCATGTCGTCAAGTACCCGTTTCAACGGGCAGTCTTCGCACCGAATCATCTTCGCGGTGATGAGCAGGCAACTCGGGTCCTTGGTGTTCAGCATGATGAATACCGTCGAGAACCAGTTGGCGGGCGTGGTCGCTGTCGAGCCGGTAATAGATGACGTTGCCTTGGCGGCGGGTCTGAACGAGTCGAGCCAATCGAAGCTTCGCGAGATGCTGTGAAACGGCTGCGGGCGGTTTGCCCACAGCTTCGGCGAGCTCGCCAACGGAAAGCTCGCTTTCGAGCAAAAACCACAACAGCATCAGCCGAGTGCCGTCCGAGAGCATCCGAAAGACTTCAACAGCCAGGTCAACGGCTTCAGGCGGAGGCGTTTCAACGATATCTGCACACATACGTAGATATTAACATTCGGCAGTACTCCGTCGTTTCAGACGTCCGCCCGATGCCCGGGGCTTCGGTCCTGGATAGACGTATCGCGCATAGTCGTCGACACTCACTCAACGCAGAAGCCGCCAAAAATCAAGAAGAAAGGTTGCGCTTGGTACGCGCCCGGACCGTCAGAGCCAGCGTGAGCACGACTGCCCAGGCGACGACAAGACGAGTTTTCACAGATGTGCCGATGAGCCTCTGTCGGCGGGGATGGTTGTGCTCGTGGTTCAAGGCCCGACTACCGTGTCGTTGTGGCTGACTGGACAGGCGCGGGCCGAACTACCGCCGAGATATACCTCACGATGGCCGAGCGAGAACTGCACAAAGTGTCGCCATCGTACGAAGCGCTGTGCCGGGCCGTCGCGGACAGCGCCCAAGTGTGCGCGTTACTCGACCAGCTGCCGACACCAAAGCGCCAGCCAAATCTCTTGTTGGGTGCGGTCCGCTTCCTCGACGGCCCAGTCGATACGCCGGCACGCTTCCTAGATTTCGTCAGATCGCAGTGGGGGACCGTCGCGGATGTCATGTTGACGCACCGGACGCAGACCAACGAGCCGGGTCGCTGCGCCACGCTTCTACCCTTGCTGGCCACACTTGATCAGCCGGTGGCATTACTTGAAGTCGGTGCGAGCGCTGGCTTATGTCTGTACCCCGACCGGTACGCCTACCGCTATACGACGAATGGGCAGGAACACCTCCTCGGCGACAGCTCTGTTTCGTTTGCCTGCGCCGTGACCGGACCAGTCCCGCTGCCAAACCGTTTGCCCGAGGTGGTGTGGCGGGCTGGGCTCGACCTGAACCCGCTGTATGTCGACCGTGACGAGGACCGCCGATGGCTTGCCTCGCTGATCTGGCCGGAGCAGACCGACCGTGTCGCACGCCTGAACCACGCAGCCGACCTAGTCGCCGCCGACCCACCGCGACTCGTCGTGGGCGACCTGCTCACAGACCTCCCCGCTCTGGCTGATGAGGCACCAATTGAGGCCACGTTGGTCGTGTTCCACTCTGCGGTCTTGGCCTACCTGGACCAAGACCAACGCAACCGGTTCACTGACGTCATGCACGAATTACAAGCGAAGCGCGACGTGCACTGGATTTCGAACGAGGCACCAGGCATCGTCGAAGGTACCGACATCGAGCCGACTCCACTCGGCCGGTTCGTCGTCGCCCGCAACCAAGTCCCGGTCGCGGTGACCGCACCGCACGGCCAAACGCTCGACTGGCTTATCCAAAGCCACTGAGCCTTTGTCACCAAGGATTGCCGTGCGCCGATGATCAGGGCTGGTTGCGGCGGAGGGGACTGAAATCTATTGGGAGGCTTCGGGAAAGCCGAAGGCAAAACCGGCGCTTTATCTGCAGGGGGACCGGGATCGGGGCTGGAAGCCGGCCATCGGCGACAATTCGACCCGGACAAGTTCCTCATTGTGGCGCTCGACCGAAGAGGTTGCGGTCGGAGTCGACCTCTGGTGACAGACCCGTCATACGAACTGTTCAACGTGCTGTGTTTGTTCGTCTGGCAATGTACCTTGATATCAAGATACATAGGAGGATGAATCGATGATCCATCATGTGCAACTCGCGTGCCCACGGGGGAGTGAGGAGCTCTCGCGGCATTTCTATCGCGACGTACTGGGATTGGCGGAATTGACCAAACCACCGAGATTGGCGGCACGCGGAGGATGTTGGTTTCGCGGGCATGGAATCGAAATTCATCTGGGCGTCGAACAAGATTTTCGGCCGGCACGCAAGGCACACCCCGGACTGCTGGTCCACAATCTTGACGGCTGGGCCAGCGCACTTGCATCCGCAGGATTTCCGGTCAAATTCGATGAGGACTTTCCTGGTATGCGTCGTTTCTACAGCGAAGATCCGCACGGCAACCGACTGGAGTTCCTCGAACCACTCGGGTGATAGGGGAGTGAAGGATCTTTCGGCTGCTCCGTGGCTGAAGGGCGCGGCGATGCTTTGTCCGACCTTGGCGTTGGCCTTGGATATGTAGGAGAGCAGCCGCCGTCGGTCGATGAAGTCAGACACGGTGGCGATTTGATGGGCGAGGAATGGTCGAAGGCGAATGCCCGTTTTGCCGACCCGGCAACATCAACAATCTGACTGGCAGGATTAGGTTTGAGCCGTGCCTGTCTTCGTTCGCGTCGCGATGCACGATGAGTTCGCACTCGTAGAGGACATCGAAAATACCGCCGATTCGTTGTTGATCGAGTTATTAGCGCCGGGGGAGTGGGAGCGCGCCGAGACAGGTTCGGAACGAGCAGCCTTGCCCGGCTTCATTCTGCTGTCATCTGAGACTGCCAATGGGCCTGCCGCTCCACGGAGGTCGTGTCGAGATGACCGCCCGCTTGTAGCCGGTAAAGACTCTCGATTTGATGCGATGCGCAGGGTGCAACCGGACACGAGACTTATCCGTTGCGGCGGAAGAGTTGTACTGAGCCGAGGGGGGTGAACCCAGCGGACAGGAGTGCTCTGAGGCTCGCGGCGTTGCCGGGGGCGACGGCGGTGACCACCAACTGATGCGAAGGAACGGTACTCATGGCGTCTTTGACCAGTGCTGCGCCGCCACCGCCTCGATGTTCGGGTTCGAGTTCGAAACTCAGTTCGCACAATCCAGCCAGGCCGCGGCTGAGGATTGCCAATGCCGATCTGTCCCGATCCTGGTAGCCGAGGATTTTGAGGTTGTCGCGAACGCCCGCCGCGAATTTTGCTCGAGGATGTTCGGCGAGGTCAGGTCGATGCACGAGTCGAGGTATAGCCGACGGACTGCCGGTGCCGCGCCCTGCGAGTAGAACGTCCAGACTGTCGATCCAACCATCGGTGCCCGCGAGAGCGGCGATCAGTCGTGGGTCATGAGCGCCACCGAATCCGTCTCCTCCGAGTGTGACAAGCAGGTCATCTGAGGTGTGGGGCGCCAGTGCTAACACGGCATGGCCGGTAAAAGCAACGATGGCTTCGAGGTGCGGGCGCCATGGTGGTACTCGTTGCCAGTCGCCGTCGACTGGAACAAACTGACCGTCAGCCGCTGATGCGATCAGCTCGGCCAATGGATGCCCTGTCTGCGCTTTCTCTTCCATGCTCGCAACGATGTCAGTCTTTGGTTTTGGAAGGTGGACGGGTCCTT
>JACMOZ010000217.1 GCA_014377785.1 Aeromicrobium sp. | reverse complement strand
TGAGGCACTCGTCAACGCCGAGGCCGACCGCAACACCGCGCGTGAGATCGGGGTCCAGCTGCGTGAGCAGGCGGAGAAAAACTTCGACTGGGATGTCGTCACCCACGGCTACGCCGACCTCGCCCGTGACCTGATCAACGGCCACAGCACCCGAGGTCAGGCTTCGGGTAAGCGGCAAAGCTCCTGATCACGCGGGTTCACAAGAAATGAGCACCATGGCAACGACGCCGGCGGAGCCGGCCGGTTAGTTGACTGCGCTGCTGTCGCAGGTCGCCGTGAAGGTCGCGCTCCACGGCTTGCCCTTGACCTGGGCGACTGCGGGCATCATGTCCTTGAACTCACCGAGGGACAACAGCCTGGTGAAGTCCGAGCGATTGGCGCGCCAGGAGGGCATCCAGTGACGGAGCACGGCCGAGGTGTGCGACTCGACAGGGAACCAGTGGTTCGGCGTGGTGATGATCCAGCACCGTGCGGCACGCGTCTGTTCCGAGATGAACTTGCGCTGGTCGTACTCGTCTCCCGCGTGCTCGATAGTGGCGTTCGCGATCGACCAATCAAGCCGTCCGTCCGCGAAGGGTAGGTCTCGGCCGTCGGCCACCTGGAACGGATAGGTCGTGACCCGGGGCCCGATATCGACGCCATCACCACATCGAAACTTCGCTCGAGAGCATGCTCGACGATGTTCTCGTTGGCGCTCGAGGGGTTGTCACCCAAGGTTCAAACAAGCGGCAGAGTTCGGCAGTCGTGCTCGGACAACCAGTCAGTCATGAAGGCAGCTTTGGACTGGCGATTCCGGATCAAAAATCGGTTCACCAACTGCCTCATCAAACTTCGGGCCATGGGCCAATTTTACGCAACGGACATGTCACGAAAGGCTTTTCCGGGAACCCGAGCACATCAACGGGCGAATTCGATCACTGTCGTCAGCGGCCCTGTCCACGTGGAGGCCTGCGCGAATCCTGCGCGCTCGAGGGTGCGTTCGTCCGATGTCAGGTCGTAGTCGCTACGGGCGACCACCCACACCCGGGTCACTCTTTCCAGTTCTGCCGTCGAATCCTCCAGGCGCCTTGAAGTTCCGGTCAGATCATGATTTCTCTCAGGAGTGCTGACCACCGTCAGGTCCTTCAACCCGGAGAATGCCTCGGGGTAGGCGACCGCCACTGATCGCGACGTTCTCTTCACGATGATCGACCCAGTGTCATAGCGAGGGGTGAAGTAGACACCGTCACCAGGCTTCGCCCTGTGCTCGGTGTAGTCCGACGCAGCCGACCAGTCAGTGGCGCTCTTGGCGAAGGCGCTGCGCTGTGACACGTAGACCGGTGTGGCCAACAGACCCAGAAGGACGACGACCATCACAACCGATCGCGGACCCATCGTCCTAAGCGCAGCGCCCAGGAGGAGTGCAAGACCGACGACGGTGAACGCCAGATAGCGTGGGCTGTAGAACGAAGGAGAGATCGCCAGCGCGTAGGCGACCACCAGGACCGTGGGCACAACCGTGAGTGACAGACCCCACACCCACGGTCGAGCTGTGTCGCTGCCCAGTCGCCACCCCGCCTTTCGTCCTGCGAGCCAAGCAGACGTTGCGATCAACGCGATGGACAAGACTGCAAGAACTATCGACGCAGGCCGCCATGTCTCGGCCAGCAGAGGCAGCTGGGCATCCACGGCGCGGCCCGTGGTCAGTGTCGGCGTCTGACCGAGGAAGTACTGATTGACGATGACCTGCCGTGCGGTGGAAAACAGTCCACCCGTGGGTTCGCCCAGCTGACCCGCCTGACCCGCGGCATAGACCAGGAACGGCAGAGTAGACGCCCCGCTCACACCAGCGACAACGCTCCATCGTCGCAGGAACCGATCGCGCCTGCCGCGCGTGAGGATGAGCGCGACACCGTGCGCGGGTATCAACAACACGACGTAGATGTTCAGCACCGTGCCGATCACTATCGCAACACAATAGACCGCCCAACCCGCACGGCTCGGATGACGAAGCATCCGGATCAACACATACGTCGCCCAGACTCCGACCAGGATCGTCAAGGCATACGAACGACCCTCGACGGCGGCCCATGTGCTGCGAGGCAGAGCGGTGAGCACAACAGCTGCCCAGAGACCAGTCCGATGACCCGCAAGCTCACGTCCCAGGAGGTACACCCCTGAGGCCGCGGCGCCTATGGCGAGGGCCGACGGTAGTCGTAACGCGATGGCCGATGCGCCGAACGCATCCAGCCATACGTGGGCAAATGCGTAATACAGCCCGTGAACGGCGTCGATGTGGTGGAGCAAGGACCACAGATCTGCCCATGGCATTGAGGCAGCAGTGAGGGTCGCGACCTCGTCAGTCCAGAGCGATGGAACCCAGGACCACGCGAAACCGACCGCTGAAGCGATCAGACCGATCACCCACGCCGTCCGGGCAGGTGATTGCAGACGATCTCGAGTCACCGAACTGAGGGAAGCGGGGGTCCCAGCACAACTCTCGTCTTGCTGGGAACTACTCAAGGGGCCTACCTCGCTCTGCCATATCGACATGGGTGGGACGAGGCCAAGCCTAGGCGTTCGATTCGCTGAGTCCGACCGTTTCACGACAGCCCGAACTGTTTCAATTCCGGCGGATCTGCACCGGCAGTGCGACCCGACCGCTGTGAGGGTGCTGGAGCGTCCCACCCTTCACTCGGCGTCGTAGTCCTCTCGGACCAGGGTGCAGGACATCAATAATTTATTGCGATTTGGAAACGAAAAAGGCGTTTAGGATTTCACTCCGTCTGAACTGTTGGTAGGTTTCCTCTGGAACGGCAGGACGAAAAATAGTTTTGGTTGTCACAAAAACCTTTCGCCACGAGGAGATCCCCCACCATGCGTTCCGCCCGCAGACGCTCCGCGTCACGACCACCCACTCGGTTTGTTCCGCCCACCGGCTCGGAAAAACTATGCCCGGTGTGACCCGTTGGGTGGTTCTGACAGGCACCGTCGCTCTGGTGGCAGGACTTGCACCGGCCGCGAATGCGGCACCTGCACCGACCTCGGCGACCGATAGCTTCACGCGAGTTGTTGACAATGGCCTCGGAACGGCGGACCGCGGCGGCAAGTACAAGACCAAGAAGGCGCGGAGCGGCACGCTGTCCGTCAATGGCAGCCGTGCAGTCGCACGTCTCCAGTCGGGATCGTCGTTTGAGACTTCGCTCCCCTCGATGAAGGCCACCGACACAAGCGTCCGAACTGTTTTCAAGCTCAAGGCGATGCCGAGGAGAGGCGGCGTCTATTACGGCGTCGTAGCGCGCAAGACGGGTAACTTCTACTACCGGGCGACGGTGACGACCACCTCCCGCGGGCAAGTACGTCTTTCGGTCGCCCGGTTCGACGGTTCGACCCGAAATAATGTGAACCTTGCCAAAACCGCCGTCCTGCCCTGGAAGTACAAGGCTGGCCGGTCCTTCACCCTGCAGATGCAGGTCTCGGGGCAGTCCGCCGTGACGATCAGCGCCCGTGCTTGGATCTCTGGCAGCGCAGCCCCGGCATGGCAGACAACCGCTGTCGACACCTCGTCTCGCCGATTGACCAACGCTGGCAACGCGGGCGTGTGGGGATACCTGTCGAAATACTCGTCCGCATCAACGATCTCATTCGACAACCTGCGAGCAACAAGCTTCCAGCCAGTCACGGCGGGTCCGGGACCCGTTGTACCTCCCACGGCTGTGACGCCGCCCGCACCCGGCGCTGACCCTCAGCCAACTGACCCGGCTCGCCGCGGCGCAGATGCTCCTGGGACGGCTCGATACCCTGTGCCCGCCGAAGCAATTTTCGTCTCGCCGCGCGGCTCCTCTGAAGGTGATGGTTCGGTGGATGACCCATTCGGGTCAGTTGCTGCCGCCTTGGCTTCGGCCTCCTCCGGTTCCACCATCGTCCTGCGTGCAGGAACCTACACGGAATCCGTATCCACGTCGTCAGCAAAGCAGCTCACGATTCAGAACTATCCCGGCGAGGAAGCTTGGTTCGACGGATCGGTGCCTGTCTCCTCGTGGACCAAGTCCGGTTCAAACTGGACATCCAGCGGATGGAGCACTCAGTTCGACAGCAACGCCAGCTTCGTCCAGGGCACCGACCAGCCTGAACGTTTCGTTGACCCTGCGCACCCCATGGCGTCGCACCCCGACCAGGTGTTCATCGACGGACAAGCACTGACCCAGGTAGCTGGTGCCGCGGCCGTCAAGCCCGGCAACTTCGCGGTCGACTACGCCGAGAAGACGATCACGATCGGAGACGACCCGACCGGCAGATCGGTCCGGTCCAGCAAGTTGCAGACTGCCCTCCTCCTGCTGGGACCGAAGTCAGAGGTCAAGGGTGTCGGATTTCGTCGGTACGCCACATCGATGGCGATGGGCCGCGGCGCTGTCTACGTTGCCGGCAAGGCCGATGGATCAAGCCTTCGCAACCTCACCTTTGAGGACAACTCGACAATTGGGGCAAGCATTATCAAGGCCGACGTAACGATGGAAAAGGTGACAGTGCGGCGATCCGGTTTGATGGGTATCGGCGCAAGCAAGGCCGATCGACTCGTGATCAAGAACAGCCTGATCGATCAAAGCAACGTGGAACGCTTCAAGCCCCAGCCTGCGGCGGGCGGGATAAAGATCACGCGTCAACGCGGGGTCACCATCACCAACACAACCGTGAGCTCAAGCTACAACTCGATAGGCATCTGGACTGACGAGTCCACGGTCGGCATTCAGATCACCAGAAGCACCGTCAAGAACAGCGGCTCGATCGGCATCGAGGTGGAGCTCTCGGACGATGCGATCATTGCCGACAATATCTCAACCGGCAACAAGACTGGCATCCTCGTGTTCGACACGGGCAATGTGCAGATCTACAACAACTATCTCGGTAACAACTGGTTCATGGGACTCAAGCTCGCCCAAGACGAAAGACGGCAGGCGAGCCCCACCGCCGTCGGGCGTGACCCTCGCCGCGACTACCCGGACCCCACCGTTCCGTGGATCAACCGCAACATCACGATTGCCAACAACGTATTCACCGGCACCGGCCTGTTTCAGTTCTACGCCTTGGACGGCAAGACCAATATCCACACTGATTCCATGGTGAAGCAGATGCAGGGAAATGCTTTCGCCGCAAAGATTCCAGACCAGAACCCGACTGTCATCGCCTGGGGCAGCAGCGATAACAAGACACTGGTGCGCTATCAATCTGCGGAGGAGTTCGCGAAGGCCAAGAGCTGGGTCAACTCCACCGTGCCGGGCAGCCTGCTCAGCCGCCACGGTTCGTCGCTCAGAGCTGCCGTGAAAGGCATCGACCGCACGGCCGTCAAGCTTCCTGCTGACGTCGCGGAGTCAATCGGCCAGGCCGCCGGCTCGCAGCGTGTCGGACCGTACACCGACGAATGACCCGCCCGCTGGGTCACACATGTCTCGCACGCACAATGATGAGGTGAGATCGAAAACGATGCGCACGGGCCAGGCGCACGCCCGGCTCTACCAGAGGCTTAGGAGCGTCCACCTCGAGCGTGCACACGACCAGCCGTCGGCCGCCCTCCTCTATCTCGAGCGCAGTTACGACTTCGACGAAGCTCTCGTCGACGGGCTGGAGATCATCCACGCAACCACACTGACCGCACCACTGATCATGCTGCGGTCACGAGTCACCGTGCTTGAGGTCAATGAGCCTCTCTATCGGCGCCGACTCGTACGAACTCTGCTGACGATCGCGGCAGCGCGGCTCTCCGCTGCTGCGCACCGGCACCAACTTCTGGTGGTGACGTACGCCATTGAGAACCGGGACCCGAACACCGACGACGCCGCAAGCAGTCTTCGCGCCCGGACGCGACGGAGCGTGGATCGCGTTCTCTCACGGCGCCTCGCTGACCAGATTGATCGAATTGCCTTCGGCACCTCGGACTCAGAAACGCTGTACAAGGCAGTCCACGGATCCTCGCTTCGCCAAGCTCGGTCGACGGTCATCCCGGCTCTGCCCAGCCCGTGCGACTGCCATACACCTGATCATGAGCGCGACAATGACGTCGTGTTCGTCGGTGCTTTTGACGATCGGAAAGGGGCCCGTCAGTTGCTCGCCGCGTGGCCCTACGTGTGCGAAGAGCTTCCGTCCGCGCAGCTGACTCTTGCAGGCAAGGGACCACTCATCCAAGAGGTCCGCACCATGGCATCTATGCAGCAGGGTGCGAAAGTTGTCGAGGATCCTTCGCGGACAGAGATCCATGCCCTTCTCGACAACTCCTGTGTTCTCGTCCTGCTCTCGCAGCCGCACCCCCGGTGGAGGGAGCAGGTAGGGCTCCCCATCGTCGAGGGGCTCGCGCATGGATGCACCATCGTCACGAGTGAGCAGACTGGGCTTGCAGTGTGGCTCGCATCGCACGGCCACAGCATTGTGTCCTCGACCGCTTCTCCGGTCACTCTGGCCGGGGAAATTGTCCGAGCCCTGCGCGACGGTCGATCGCCGACGAGCGTGCTCGCGGACCTACCCGACATCGATGGCCGAGCTGCTGCAGACGAGTGGATGTTCGCCGACTCCCCAAAACCCCGCGGCCAGCGTCACGGCGTCACCTGACCGTCGCCTCGACTGACTCCAACCGACGCGCACGCAGGTCTCGGTGCACAAACCAGGACATGGGAAGAATCTGACACACAGCCACAGCGGCAGCGGAGCCGATAACAGGCCCGGCAGCTCCGATCGGCGAGATCAGCCACCATGACAGTCCCACCGACATCGGCACCATCAGCAGTGTGGGGATGACTTGTGCACGCAGCCCGCGTCGGTCAGTCATGTACATGCCGAGCGGATATTTGACTGCCTGGACTGCAACGAATGCGATGAACCCACCCAACAACCATCCATCAAGCCGGATGACGCCACCGGAGACCAGTCTCGCGAGCCATGGGCTCAGGATTGCCATGATTGACGCGAGCAGCAGGCCTCCCACGAGGAACACCGCTGCAGGTCTGGCAGGTGATCTGATGTGGCCCAGCGCGCGCGACTTCGCGTAAAGGGGCCATAACGCAACGCCGGCCGCTGAAATAGTCTGCAGGACGATGCCGAACAGCTGGAACGCCAAGTTGTACTGCGCCAACGTTTGACTGTCGGACCGATGACTGATCAGGATCCGATCGGTCTGCATCGCGATGGGAAGCGCAATCATCTGGACAAGCATCGGCCAAGCCGTGTCGCGGATCCTGACACCTGGATCTCGCCTGAGGTGCGGGACGGCTCGAATGGCGCGGGTCAGCTGGGGCGAGACGGCCCGGCCGGCCAGCACCAGGCACAAGACCGCAGAGACCATCGCGGCGAAGTAGGAGAAGATCGCCAGCGCGCCCCCGGCTCCGATGCCGAGGACCACCGTCCCACCCACACACAGCAGGATGAGTGGGGCGATGACGGCCTGGACACCCACTTGGCTCGGGTTGCGGTTCATGCCCACCAGGACTCGCGCACCGATGCTCAACGGCAGAGTCAGTCCGAAAAGCACGAGACACACCGTCGCAACAACGTCTCCCCCCGGAAGGAGTCCGCCGCCGAGAAGGGCTGGCCACCACCCCAGCAGCAGGAGAGCGAGGCTGAGACCGACGATGATGGCGCCCGAGAACACGAGCACCCTCAACGCACTCGTGAGCGTCCTGCGAACATCCTCGTCCTCATCAGGCTTCACAGACCCAGCCACCGTGTTGATGACAACGGCTGCGATGCCCAGATCGGCGAAGGGGAGGAGCGTCGGAAGGGACGCCAGAAGCCCATACTGAGCGTAGTTCTCGACGCCATAGTTCTGGATGATCAGACGGCTGGTGACGATGCCCAGGACACCGGACAGACCCATGACGAGGATCTTCATGCCAGCGGTGGATCCAACGACGTGCCAGTCAGCCAGGAGCCGACCTGAACGTCGTTGCCGACCTCGTCCGCCACGCCCGCGCCGCATCGTGGACAACGAACTCCTCCTGGACGGGTCACCGGATCAGGTCCGTTCACCCGCGGTAGCGGGACTTCCCCTCCTAGGATAGAGCGGACACCGCATGAGCGTAGGCGTCTCGTCGGATTTGCGGCTCACGTCACGACCGCGTCACGAAGAGGAGACCACCCTGTGGCCCGCACCCAGATCGTGTTGGTGGCACACCCATCGGCCGACCTGTACGGATCGGACCTTCAGCTGCTCGAGACCGTTACCGCCATCACGTCCGCCGGGTGGGAGGCCCACGTCGTCCTGCCGATCGACGGGCCTCTTGCCGGACGGCTGCGTGAACGTGGCGCCACAGTTGTGTACGTTCCATTCCCTGTTCTTCGCAAGTCATCTATGACTCCAGTCGGCCTCATGCGTCTGGCCTGGTCGATTCTGATGGCTTTCCCAAGGATGCTGAGAGTCGTCAGGTCTGTTGGACCACAAGTCGTTCTTGTCAACACGGTCACGATCCCGTGGTGGCTCGTGGCGGGACGCACCACACGGTGCCTGACTGTGTGTCACGTCCACGAGGCCGAAGACCGAGGGGCGCGGGTGGTGCTGACTGCGCTGGCTCTACCGCAACTGCTCGCGCACCGACTGATCGTCAACAGCGAAGCCTCTGGCGAAGCTCTGACGAGATACGTGCCCCGCCTCCAGCGTCGTATGACCGTCGTCCACAACGGATTCCCGGGACCACAGGAGGAACCCGATCCAGTGCGCGTCAGGACCGTGGGTGAACGCGCCACGCTGGTTGTGGTGGCGAGGCTGTCGCCCCGCAAAGGCATCGACGTCGCGCTCGAGGCGCTCGCTGTGCTGCGGGCGGAAGGCCGGCCGCTGGAGCTGCTCATCTGCGGGACAGTGTTCTCGGGTTACGAATGGTTCGAGGAACTGCTTCATCGACGTGCTGAGGAGACCGACCTCGCGGGGTCCGTCCACTTCCGCGGCTATGTCAGCCCCACTTGGCCTGTGCTCGCCCAGGCTGACATCGTGCTGGTCCCTTCCCGCGCTGAGCCTTTTGGGAACACCGCGGTCGAAGCGTTGCTGGCTTCGCGGCCCCTCGTCGCTTCCGACGTGCAGGGCCTGCGCGAGATCGTCCGGGACGGTGTCAACGGACTACTTGCCACGCCAGGTGATGCCCACGATCTCGCACACCGCATCGCAATCCTGCTCGACCAGCCCGCGGCGGCCGATGCCCTTGCCGCCTCAGGCCGCAAGGATGCTCTCGAAAGGTTCTCGCAGGCTGCCTACAGCGCATCCATCCGGCGCTTGCTCCAACGTCCTTGATGTGTTCGCCGCCGACCAGACTGATCACGCGTCGGCAGAACGAGATCGATGAGCGCGGCCGGTGGTTCGTAAAGCCACGGCAGCCGTCGGTCCAGCCCACGGTAGAGAACGTAGGCCAGGCACATTGCCACTGGGGCAAGAATCGCCGGAAGAATGACAGCCACAGCATCCGGCACCGACGGGATGAGGCCGGTGGTGGAGAACACCAGAACGCAGGTCACGATGATCGGCGTGTGGCCAAGGTAGATCGGAAGGGTTCGGGAGCCGAGGTGCCCGAGGATCAAGAGGCCAGACAAGGCGCGCCCGATGCACACGCCAGCCAGCAGCCCGAGGACGCAGTTGAGGAAATACAGGCCCGGAACTGCCTGCAGGTCAAACGTCACGAGCAGAGTGCCGAGCGCCGCCCACGTGAGGACTATCGCGGCGAGCGCGGCCCGACTCCGTACCCGACTGAATGCCATGATCCAGTCCTTCAGGTAGAGACCGATCAAGAAGAAGAAGTAGTACTTGAGCGCGCCACCCCACCCGACGTTGGGCGCTTCCCACCCACTCAGTGCCACGACAGAAATCATTGCGGCGAGGAGCAACTGGGCTCGCGGGTGCACTCGCCGAGTGAGTTTTGCGATGACGAAGAAGATGGCAAGGGCCCAGATGAACCACAGCTCGAATCGTGGAACGATCGGCGAAAGAATCAGGTCGTGCACCACCCTCAGAAGGCTGGTGCGATCTCCGTTGAGACCCATACCAGCCCATCCGACGACCGAGCCGACAACTTCCCAAACGAGATAGACCCACACGAACAGCATGACTTTGGCACGCAGCAACGAGGACCAGGAACCATCGATCCATTTGAGGGCGAACATTCCCGCAATGGCAAAGAACACAGGCATCCTGATCGATGACAGGACCACATTGATGTCGACCCAAGCGTCGACGTGGAATCCGGCAGTCATCAACCAGTTGGTGGCGTGGAAGAGTGCCACCAGGCAGATTGCCACACCGCGCGCGGTGTCCACCCAGGCAAGGCGCCTCATGCGGGCAGCCCAGAGTGTGCGGGGAGTGCATTATCGCTGTGCGGCGGCCGTCTTGACGAAAGCGCTCGATCCGTCATGACCAAGCCGAGCAGCAACACGATGAGCGGCGCTGCGGAAGAGAACGGACTGAACGCAAGTCCCCACATCGTGCGTATGGCGAGATAGATGATGGCTGCGCTTGCATTACGGCCCCGTAGGCCCAGTGCCGCTCCTCGGACGCAGACAAAACCGATGGTGCCCGTAAGAGCCAGCCCCAGCAGGCCGTAGTTCGCCCAGAGGTCACCGAAGACCGAGTGCAGCTCAAAGTGGGTGCCGAACATGTAGCGCTCGACATATCCGTTGTTCGGGTCGTAGTTGACCGATGCCATGCCTGTCTTGGCCGCGAACACCTCCTCCGGTCGAGGCATAGCGCCCAGACCGAAACCCAGCGGCTCGTGACGCATCAGAGCTGCTGTGGCCGTGAGCTCGGGCCTTCCCCCTAGGATCAACGATCCTGAGGTCTCCAGTTGTGCAACAGATCGCGCCTGTGTCGCCTGTCCCAGATATCCGTCGAGGATGAGCGTCTGAGCGATCTGGAACACGGACCAGGTTGCCGCTGCGATGAGAAGGGTCGTGGGAAGCCAGGAGCGGCCTCGGTCCTGCCTCGGCGAGCGCATCGACCACTGGACGAGAATCGCGGCCAACACCAGCATGCCGAAGTTGGAACGGGCATCATTGAGCGCCGACACACCTGCAAGCACCAGAAGCGCCACAATCTCCACCCGGCGGGAACCGATCCACCACGCCACTCCCAGAACGATCACGGTGACAGGAATCGAGTATCCGAAACGCCAAGGATTCGTCTCGAACAATCCTGCGCGTGAGACCGTCAACAGGAGCGCGACGCCCACCAGGATCACAATGTGCGAGTCGCGCAGAACCGTCCGTGCCCACAGGACGATTCCGAGAGTCCCAGCAAAGCTCGCCAGCTCGACAAAACCGTCGAGCCCTGCCGCGACGTTGATGGTGCGGACCTGCGCGGATCCCGCAGAAAGAATCAGCCCACTCGCCACGGCACAGACGCACAGGATCATCAACGGCTGCGCGCCCCTGAATCGTGGGATCGAACCCACCCAGACTGGTGCCAGCAGAGCTGCGACCACGATGGACAGGTTGAGATGTGCGATAGGCAACGGGAACTGAAGAAACACCGCAAGAACACCGATCACAGCTCCGATGCGCTCGACTTCTCGACGACGCCTCTTCAGCCGTGACGCCGCACCCGGGAGCAGCACGGTCGTCGGACCGCGTACATCAACCGACACGCGTTTCCTCCGTGTTCGAACAGTCTGTGGTGACGCGGTGCGAACCATCGAGCCGGCATACAACCCTCACCGAATGGGTAGAGCGTTCAAGTTGTCGAATATGACGGTCTGAGGCGTGCTGTTGGCTGAACCTGACACGTAGCTCCAGAATCCCACACCGCCTGCGGTTTGGAGACCTGCGGACGAGTCGGATACCTGCACCGCCCATGCAAGTGGCTCAACACCACCGGCAGGCCAGACCTTCGCCTGCAACGTCGTTGGATTGGTACCAGTGACTCTGAATCGAACGGTGTAGACGCCGCCCGACGAGTGCGCCACACCGGGAAGCGCAGCCGACTTAATAGAGGTCTCCACCCCAGCAACTACCTTGGTCAGCTGAACCTGCACGTCACCGGCTGGTCGAAGGACGAGCTTGGCTCGATAATTGTTAGACGCGTTGTTGGCACGCGCCATGAGTGCCATAAAAATGTTTTCCCCCGACGCGGCCTTGTCCATCCCGAGGTCCACCGTCACCTCGAGATTGAGTGCGGACACAGAGCTCAACAGCGCTGTGCGAGAGCTGCCTGCCGCTGGGAGAGCAATGGAGCCTCTTGAGCCATCCACAGCAAAGGACGTGTTGCTCCCACTTACCGTCCAGGCTCCCCCAGTCTCGGCCGTCCCGAGACTGCCGGTGACCGCCCGGCTGAATCTGTCCACGGCCAGCGGACCACCGCCGGGAATTGTGGCATTGACAGGGTCAGATGTCACCGCATTGGCCCACGGGTCCAAAGCCTGAATGCGGTACTGCACCGTCAAGCCCCGTGGCGCCCCTGTGTCGGTGAAGGTGAGCGTCGGGATCTGCCAGAACGGAGCGGTCCTCACCACTTGACCCACGACTGTCGATCCCCGCAGGACCTTGTATGTCAATGTGCCGTTGTCGCGGTCCCAGTTGCCCTTCCAGGTCAGAGTGACCGCCCCGGTGCTCGCG
>JACMOZ010000021.1 GCA_014377785.1 Aeromicrobium sp. | reverse complement strand
GTGGGTAGCTGAAGCGTTGGAAGCCGTCAACGCTGCGACGCCCTTTGGGAATCATTCGGTACGGCTCCCGCATCTTGAGGCGTTCCTCCAAGGAGGGGAGGGTCTCCGCGATTTCCTTCAGGTGTGTCGCCGCTTGCCGTTCTTTGTTTCTTCCCAGTTCGAGTGCCGCGGGGGAGGTGCCCTGAGTGACGGTGTGTTCCGCGTCGTAGAGGACTCGTTTCGCATCAGTGATTTCACGGTCGATGACACGGAACTCTTTTGTGACGTCGATGAGTGCTTGGGGCATCCACCCCACATACCAAGATCCATCGACAAGGATGAGGTCTTCGAAAAGAGATTGCGTTCCGAGATCCACTTGTTTGTAATCGAAGACGACGTCGAGTCCGAGACGAGCGGCGGGCAGATGAAAGTTTTCGATTTTCTCGCCGTTATAGGCACGATCGACGACGACCGTGAAGTGGTTGAATCCGAGGGCTTTGTGTCGGGCCATGTGGGCGGCAGCGTGTCCCCGGAGTCTCCCGGGGTTGTGACAGCTGATTACCGTGATCAAAGACGGAAACAGGGTGTTCTCACCGGGGCCGTTCCAGAGCATGACTGACGTTTCGGCCTCGTAGGCAGGGGCATCGGTTTTTGCGCCCAAGCCGTCGTGGTTTCCTTCTCGTCGGTAGCGGCCGGCCAGCGAGTCGGGGTTCGAGCGTCGCCCGACTGGGCTGGCACTATTGAGGCCCCCGCGGATGTGAACTTTTGTGGCGTCGATGGCGACGTTGCCGGTATAGCGGTTCCAGATATCTTTCGGGAGCTGGCGCAGGGATGCTTCCACTAACGCGTTACAGAATTGATCGATGCGAACTTGGTTTCGTTCGGCAAGGCGTCTGGCCGAATCGGTGTCCATTCGCTCAAGCAGTTTCCGATACGCCTCATCCCCCAAAATTTTGCGCAGTGGTGTCGGTCGCGGGTTCATAAGTGCGATGAGCCGGTACGAGGTCTCGGAAATGCGGCTGTACCAAAGGTCCACACTTTCCACACCTGATGACCGAATTCCAAGTGCTGACCGCTGAGCCGACGAGAGTCGATGCGTTACCGTGCGGGCAAGTTCACGGTAGGTGACTCCAACCCCCATTTGGGCGTTCAGCAGGTACAGGACAACCAACGCTGGCAGGGGCAGAAACGCTTTCTTCCCGGCGCGGCTCTTGCGCCGTTCGGTATCCCATTGCCCCACCATTTCGAGGATCCCCGACGTTTCAACAATTTTCTTGGAGGTGTTGAAGTACGCCGTTGGGATGATGTGGAGCGCCGTTCCGGCAATGTATTCCTCGTAGCCGACATCGAAGGTGGCCACCATGCGCTGCTCGAGGATCGCGAGGGCCTGTGGGTCTTTGACCTTCGTCATTCGCTGACGCCCCTACGTAGTTGGGTGCGTGCTTCTGGAGTTCCGGGCTTAGCGAGATACGGGATGTATTGGTGAAGATTGTTGAACTGAGTGAATCCACCGGCTTCGAAGATGATGGCCATGTGTACGCGACGATCCAGCAGCGTCACAATCCACGACGCGCGAAGACGCGACGGAATTGGGGCGACTCCCGTGCAACGGTCTGCGAAGTTCGTGATCAGATTTTTGTCTCTGGACGGGTTGGTGGTGTCGCCCCAAACAATCATGTTCGGTTGGATATCTGCGATCGAGTCGCAGAACATGTCTTCCCATTCGCTCAGGAGAGTAATTTGGCGGGGAAAGTCGCCACGCACGGAAAGCGTCACGCCTGATTCGCTGATGGTCACATCAGATGGCCGGATCAGTCCAATTTCTTTTGGTCTCAGCCCGGCGCCGGCGCCGGCGGAGAGCATGAGTTTTGCCCTCCGCGCCTGAATTTTTGTGTGCTGCCCGTGTGCCCAAGCCCGGTAGCGGTGAAGCTCGGCCGCCGCGTACGGGTCTTGAACGTTTCGACGCGCATAAGCCCGGGTCGGTTCAAGATTTTTTGCAGGAGCGACACAATCGGCGATTTTCCGCAGAACAGAACGGTAGGAAGCGACGGATCCCTCTTCGAGCTTCTTCTTCTCTACTAGCCAGCGGCAATAGTGCTCGATGGCCGGCGTGGTGAAAACAGAGGACGCCTCCAAGGGCAGGCCTTGATAGACGACCGCCCATTCCACGAACGGCGCGGTGATTCTCACCGCACGATCGGCGTTCACCTCGGCTAGTGTCGATGCGGCCGCCACCGCATCCAACACGAATGCGCTGATTTTGACCCAATGTTGTTTGGGCATGTTGGGGGCATATTTCATAAGGGACGCGCTGGTCTCCTTGGGGAGCTGCTTGAGGCTTCGTCCATCGAGGACTACCGGAGGCACCGAGACGACAGAAGCTTTCTCGGCGAGCGTGAATTTTGTCGGCCGTTTCTTGGCCGAAATTGGGCGAGGGGAGGGGAAAGTATTTTCGTGGGTCACATAGGTTGACTATGCAAAAGCGGCCAAGAGGCGGTCTGCTTCCAAACCGCACAGTAGGTCTACAACACGTCATGACACGTTACATTAGTTTTATTGACCGTTTCAGTACCAAAATGTAAGGAAAAAACAGTTGCCTAACGCGGGCCAGCTTCACGATCCAAGGGCGTTTAAGTTCCAGCCGCGGAACATGGTGCGGGTTCCGAAACAGTTTGGGCGTTCCGGCCTTTTGGTCGAGCCTGCGGAGGGTATCGACCGGGATGATGCCCGGTTTCAGGCAGCTCAACTGCAACATGTGATCGCGAATGCGGCCCGTGAAGCGTTGCTGGCGCGGGGGCACACGCTCCGAAGCTACGTTGGCGAGTTCGGCAACGTTCCGGGTATGACGTACGAGCGGTTGGTCAGAATTCAGCGAGGTGAGACGATGATGCAACTCGCTGATTTGATGGCTTGGGCTTCACGGTTCGAGACGGTACGTGACCTTCTCGCAACGTCACGCACCTGGCCAGAAACTAATTCGCTGCCGAATGATCACGCCTCGTAGGATCGCAATTCACGCCCCCATCCGAAACCGGCGGGCCGCGGTCCTGCACTGTGGCACGCCCCACAAATTGTTCGCTCGAGAACAGCTGATGTCTCGCCGATTGATTTTGCACGGTCACCTTCTGTTGCCCGACGGTAGTCGAAAGTGAAATACCGGCAATCAATTCAAGTCCCATCGCTTGGATGCAGGCAAGCGCAGCTTCTCGGCACTATAAGGCTGGGTCGGCAGAGAGTCTGGAACGATCATGCGGCGGCCCGGTATCGTCGGTAAATGGGATCGCCGCGCTACATTCCCCGAAATTTTTGCAGTGAACCATCCGACTTTGGTCGCTCAACCGAGGTGAGATTCGGTCCCGACTATCAACCGGCTGCGACACTGCATCGCGCTGAACCCCCACGCCGGCGCAGCAGCGACGACATTGTGTTTGCGCGCGCGTCTGAACGGCAACACGAAGACGCTCTCGCAATCTGGACTATCTTGCAAAAGCGTGGCATGACTATCGCTCAATACGCCAATGAAGTGTCGGAAAGCCCCCGCAGAATCGGGGCGATGCTGCGCGGGGAAACAGTCATGCGACAAGACGACCTCGAACGAGCCGACATCACCCTGGGCCACGTACACATGCTCATCCGTGCTCAACGCCAACGTCGGATTCACGCCAACCTCGTCGCCGAACTGAGTGAATACAAGAACGAAGACGTTTGGTAACTGGACGCGGAGTTGATGCGGTTGCCCTTACCGGGGTTTGGATGGGCAGCCGC
>JACMOZ010000216.1 GCA_014377785.1 Aeromicrobium sp. | reverse complement strand
TGTCAATCATCAGAGACAGCAGAACGCGCCGGTACTTCGGCTTGCCCTTCTTATCAGTGCCGGTGAAGACCATCAAGTCGAGGGTGTTGGTGTCGATTTGCACCTCCTCGCCCGGGGTCGCCCTGATGTTCTGGCGGTAGGTGGTGTCCTGGCGGAGGGCCGCAGTTTCCCGCTGCCGGGCCGTGGACTTCGTCATCCCCTTGTCCTGTAGGCGGATGTAGCGGTACAAGCTCGGGTCGGACGGTATCGGTGTGCCTTTGCCGTAGGACCGCTCGATTTCGGCTTTGACGTTCGCGATGGTTCTGGAGATGGTGCCGGTGGACTGGTGGGTGTTCTGCTTCAGGACGTAATTGATGGAGGCCATGACTTCTTCACTGACCTGCGTGAAGAGCGTGTAGGTGCGCTTGACCCGACCGTCGACTATCCCTTCGGGGCCGTCCTCGGCGTACCGACGCAGTTTCCGGTAAACGGTTGCGGCCGAGGCTTTGACGCCGGTCGCGACGAGTTCTTCAACCTTTGAGGCGACGCGGTCTCCCATTGGCCGGTCCAAGGCGTATTGGGGTCTCTGGTCATTGAATGCGGGATGCAGCCCGGTGGTGAGCTCAATCAGGTGGAGTCTCCACGCGTCGACCGGTTCCTGCTGGTCGCGGGTAAGCCGGTCGTAGGTCAATCCGGAGACGGGCAGGGCGGTGGCGGTTCCGACCCTCCGGTTCGCGATTTGTGTTGCGGTGATGTCGAGGATTGTGTCGTCAACTAGGTGGCGGAGGCGGAGTAGCTGGCCGGTTCGTTCGAGGAATTGGTAGGGTCCGTCGTCGAGCTGGATGGTGTTGTGGAGGTCAAGCGTCTCGGACATCGGGGTTCCTTTCGATGAGAGTTGAATAGCCGAATCGGGTGGACAGGTCAGCGCGAAGCTGGCGCTTCCACACCATGTGGAAGATGCCGGTGTTCACGACCGGGAGCAGGAGGCCGCTCTCCATCACCACGCTGGAGATGGTGCGCGGGGTGTCGAGAAGCTCGATAATTCGCCGGGCGACTGCGTCGCTCGGTTTGTGGTCGGGTCCGCGGAAGTTCCACAGGAACTTGACGTTCTTGGTGACTAGGGGCGGCAGGCCGCTGAAGACCTCGTACCCCCATCCGATGCGGGCGCACACATCGCGGGTTTTTCGAAACTGCTCAGCTGCTTTTGGGGTGATGGTGGCGGCCGGTTTGATGTCGTAGAGCACCTGACGAGCATCGGCGTGCAAGGCGAGGACGTCGGGGAAGTGGTGGGTGCCGTCGCCGAAGTCGATGCGCATCGGCTGCACGGCGATGGAGTCGATGTCGTGGAACATGTCCAGCCACATCAGGGCGAACCATTCGAACCGGGACTCGGTCCACAGCTGCTGGTCGGTCTGCGAGAACCAGGCATGACCGCGGTAGCTCGTCGAGTTGGTGTGCGACTTGCTCTTGCGGATGGGGATGGCTTCGACGAGAGCGTGGCGAAGCAGGCCGGGACCGGCAGTCTCGGACTGTTGTGTGCCGCGGGCGTTGACCCAGGTCACGGTTGCAAGCTGCCGGGTGTTGACGAGGACATCGCCGGAGAGGAACTGGGTGTGGGCCCGGTCCTCGACCTTCTTCTGAGCGGGTATGGCGCTGTTTTCTGTGCTGACTGTTTTCGTTTTCATACACAGCTCATAGGCGGTGCCAGCGGAAAGGTGTCCCTGAATCGGTCGCTCCCGGCCAATAATGGGTCTTTTAGACACGATACTGGCCATTTCGGGCTACTCTTGGCCCATGAGCGACCCTCGCTACGCCCCGCGCGACTGCACCGTTGACCACGCGCTTTTCGGCAAAGCGGATGACCTGGCGTGGAAAACGTCTGAAGCGCTCATGGCGATTTACCCGAAGATCGCGGACACCGAAACGCGAGCACGGGCGCTGCTTCTTGCCGCCAAGCTGCAACACCACTATGTGCTTCGCATTCGTCAACGACTGCGGGTGACAGAGACGACAATGAAGTCCTTTGCGGCCGATGCTGGGATCGGCTACGACCGCTTGGTGAAGGTGCTCCGCGGAGCCGCGATTTTGCGCTTGGAGGATCTCGCGATGGCTGATGTTCTGATCGGGGAGGTGAGCGAATTTGCGGTGCGCGATGCGCGACATGCGGCCATGATCACGGCAAGAGCCGACCTCGATGCCACACAGCGAGCACGCGATGTTGATCTCGCTGAACGAACTGCAATACGTGAAAGGCTTGCCAAGGCTGCAAGTGAAGGCGCCAAGGACATGGGGAAGCTCTGACCTCTCGCCAACCCGTTCTGTGAGACCGCCTCGCAAGTAGGCGCGTGATTCATTTGTGATCCCGATGCAGGGGACGCTGTCCGAGTCGCCCCTTCCGCTCGAGCTGACCCTCGGGGTCCACTGATCCCCTGTCATCTCGAACTCCATCGCTCATTCGGCGGGGGCGCCGACCGTTACGTACCGGCGGGGACTCGCCGAGCGCTGAGACATAACGGTATGAAACTGGCCGGTTTCAAACCGCCGATTCATCGACAAGCTCGCTGTCCAACACCTGTGACGGGCGATATTTCGTTGTGCCGCGCATGACCTCTCCGGGACCGCTCACCGAGCGGCCCGGAAGGGCACGAGATGGACGACGCGAGGCACGACGCGAGGCACGACGCGAAAGAACTGCACGAAAGAGCGGCCACGTGTTGGCGGGCAAGCACACCCACCGACACCGAATCGGAGCGAGACGACGCGGCCGGGTGGGCAGTGGCATTCGATGCGCCAATCGCGTGGGACGGTTCGACGAGTCTCGCCATGAACTGGGCCAGGTCGCTGGACGCCTACGAAACCTTCTGGCGCACGAGCCTGCCGAGGCACGCCCCGCGCGAGAACACGCGGATCCGGTCGTCGCTGTCCCAGGCAGAACGAAACGGCGGAGAATGGGCCCGGTACCAGAGGCGATTCCACAACCGGCTGTCGGAGTTCCAGAAAATCCGCCTCAACCTGTCGCCGGCGTTCCAATGGAATCCAGTCGAAGCGGCGTGGATGGCGCATCTTGATGAGTGCCGCCTGCACTATGCGGCCGTTCAGCGATTGCCGTTCCTCAACGGATCCGACCCGGTCGAACTCCACTTGGCCCGATGGCTGAACTATCAGCTTCGCCAGAAGCGCAGCGGACAGCTAGCACCGGCACGAGCTGCTGCGCTGGACAGGTTCCTTCGGGCCCCCGGCGAAAAGGGTGCCCCTGCAAATGGGTGCGGCTCGCGGGAGTGAAAGAACCGACTCATCGACAACGATGACGCACTCCATAGGCACAAAGGCCGGTGCTGGATACCGTGAGGTGTGACCATCGACCCGTTGACCAGTGGATACGACCGGCTACCCACCGAGCCCGGTGTGTACCGCGTCGAAACCGTCTCCATGACGGTTCACATCATCGACAGTCGAGGGAGAGCAACGTGGGAGCGCCGCCCAGCACCCGGCTCGCTGAAGGCCGCTTACGACGGTCGGGCCGCAGTCCTCAGCCAACTCGGCCAAGGATGGGAGGTGGGCGGCCAAGGTTATCTCGAAGTCTCCGATGAGACGTATCTGACGGGCAAAACCTGGCACATGACGTCCACGATCACGTCCATCACCGACGAGCCGCTGCCCTGATCCAGGCCAGGCTCGACCTATCGAGAGCCCTGCTTAATCGGCTCCCGGCAGCCAACTGGGGCCGGGGCCCGTTGTCCGACGAGGGGCTCGATGCTCCTCGCTGACAGACCCCGACATGTGCGGGGAGAGTTCCCGCTCCCCAAGGGTCAAAGTATTTCCTCGCTCGCCTGCAAGGGCCAGCTCGGAAACACCGGGGTCCACAATAAGGAAAGTTTGGAGTGGCTTTGACTCAAGGACGTACGGTTAAGGTTCGCATCGATGCGAAGTTGGTTCGCGAGGTGCGCGAGGTACTCGGTGCTCGTAACAACCGGGAGGCGGTGGAGCTGACAATCACGATAGCCCTCGCGATCCGGACCCCCGGTAGCGCAGAGGCCGCCAAGTACTCGGAGATGCTGGGCTCGGACCGTTTCAGGATTTGAACAATCCCGGTGAGTGCAGATGGCGAAGTGTTCTTGACTGTCATTCAGATTTACTGGTCTGCTTACCGGAACTGGAAAGTACCACTTGGTAAATGACGATGCAGCGGAGCACGGCTATGAGGGCAGGGTGCTGCGATCCGTCCCCTCAGGGGCATTCCCGCAAGCACCTGCCCAGCAGAAGGATGTCGTCCAGAGTATGAAGGAATTCACTTCCGAAGAGGAAGAGTTCCATCAAAACGATAAGAGAGAATTGCCGGCTCTAAGGCGTCGGCTACGCTCCAGCAATGACCGCGAATGACCTGCCTGCCCCAATTGCTGAGGAGTCCTTGGCATTCGCGATGCTCCTCGAATCGTTCCGAAGGGTTGAGGAGCTCGGCAAGTCGATGCGAAAGTTCGAAGTACATCCGAAGTCGGCACTGGCGGGCGATGATGCAGCCACTCCCTATGAGACCCTGTCGTCTCAGGTCGAGACCAACATCCAAGGGGCGATAGACAACGTTGGAGCTTTGTCCGCCCTGATTGTCGAAGCCCATGTCTTGCCCGCGTTTGCACATTTCGGGTTGCTCCGAAACGCGCTGGAGATGGTTGGGATGGGTCTTTGGCTACTGGGTCCGACCGCGCGAGACGAACGCGTCTTGCGTTCTCTCCAAGCGACGCTGGAAGCGCGACGTGACTCCGTCAATGCCTCCAACGAGCTCTTTCGGCACACGGTCAGGTTTCCAACCGATGACCCGGTTCATGTTCTTCTGCTGTCACAGCGTGACGCGCGCCTCGGACTTTTGGGGCGAAGTCTGGCAACCCCTTCTATATCTACGAGGCTCGCCGCGGCACAGCAATACTGCGCTGAGCAGCCCTACACGATCCTCGGATTCTGGAGACTGTCTAGCGGCGCGATGCACGGCAGAAGAGCCACCCTAAGAGACCTGCTCGAACACGACATCCTGAGTTCAAGCGACACTGAAGTTCGTACCTCGATGACTTCCGGTGTGATCGTGGTGGCGAACATACTCCAGCACGTTGAGGTCTACCTTTTCGAGCTCACGTTCCTACTTCTCGAACGCGCCGGCCACGGGAAACGAGCAGGTGCCACAGTCACGAACGGCGGAAGCGAGGCTACGACGACCGACAATCGCTGATCAGTGTTTGCTTCAGGTGGTAAACACAGCCTCATTGTCCGACGCTCCTCAAGGAGTCGCCTAGGAAGTGGCGAACCCGTCTTCGACGAGGGTCTTAGTTGCTCGCTGGGTTTTCCTTGTGGCGACATTCGGCAATGGTCGGGAGTACAGGGAGGCAAGGTCAATTTCAACAGCCACATCTTCCGAATCATCGACACCGTCGAGCACCCAGGCCCCAGTTTGATTTGAAGCAGCGGCGGCGCCATCGATGGGATGGCATCCACACAACGGTCGCATTGAGTCCTCTCCGCCGCCCTTAGAAATCGACGCCGAGCTCCATCAGGCGGCGCCACGCTACCGCTTGAATTCGATGCGCAAGCGTGTTCCGCTTATTTTCCCAAGCTCCGCCCCCGACTGGGCTCCGGGAACCGGCAAGAAGGCTCGTGGTCTCCATCAGGAACGTTTCCCATTCAACGGCAGTCTCGGGCGTCACGTAATCGCCCTCGAGGATCCAGGTGGCTTTCTCGGCAACTGCGAACCACAGGACCAGTCGCTCTTCGGTTCCTTGTCGGACAATGGGAACCTCGGAGGTCACAGCCCAGGCTGTGTCTTCTGTGCTTAGCGCTGTGTGTCGCTCCAGTCGGTTCTGTTGGTATCCGCGCCAGCGAATGTGGTGGCTTAGGCGCGCCCGTAGGCCCTCTATCCCGTCCCCTTTGCCGGCATACACGAGCCCGTCGTTGTCTGGATGAAACCATCCATAAACCCCCTGATCAGGGAATGCGGCGCCTGTATGTTCCTGCCATCTCAATCCGGTCAAGCGGACGACGGTCTCCAGATCGATGGTGGGCCTGCTGACTGAGGTTTTGAATTGGTCGAACACTCGTGCTCCTTCTCCCCCCTGGACACGACACAGCTGATCTGCACCAGGTGACGTCCCCGTGAGTGTGGTTTCCCCGGTTCTGAGCGTCGGATCGACGACGTGAAGAGCCATCGTGTGGTGGTCAGTGAGAACCGACTAAAGATTTCACCAAGGACACCACGCGATGGCTTTAGACCAGTTGCGGCCGCGGGCGAGGCGGGCTTGTTCTTCAAGGGTGTGGCGATTGCTACTGGGCGACTCAGCATGGGGGCCGAGGCGGCGGGTGCTGCGTCCGAATCCATCGGCCGGGTGTCTATATAGGGAACGGCGAGTGGGACGTCTCACCATTTTAAATGGGGATCCTTCAGCGGTCGACGATGAATGCGGTGAGCGCGTCGATCCACTGCTCGAACGCGTCGAGGTGGGCGTCATGTGAGGCTCCGACAAGGTCAACCCGTGTGACACTCCGCCCGCGGGAGATGAAGCGGGCCTTTTGCTCCTCGGTGAACATCCCGCCGTCCGCGTAGATAACCAAGGTGGGCGCCACTACGCGCTCCCATTCCTCCCACCGTGGATCTGCAACAGCGCGAATCGTCGCGACCATCACCTCCGGATCAAATCTCGGGTAAAACCCACCGGGTCGCTCTTCTAGATCCGACACCCATGCCTCGACTAACGGCCCGTCTCCTAGCGACGCCCGCGCCTCCTCGCGCGTTGCGAAGGGAACGTCCCACGAGCGGAAGAAGTCACCGAGTGCCGCATATTCTTCCTCTGATCCGCCGCCTTCGTTTCCTTCCAGCACAACCAGCTTGCGCACAAGGTCCGGGCGAGCGGCAGCCACCAGCATTGCGGTGTGAGCACCCATTGACTGGCCCGCAAGATCAACCTGACCCGAGGATTCGGTTTCGATCACTCGCACAACGTCTCCCACGAACGCTGCACGGGATGTGGCGGCGGGCACGCGAGTACTGCGGCCGTGACCACGCTGGTCGATGAGGATCACCTTCCGGCCCGACAACGCTCGAGCTGTGGGAATGAACTTACG
>JACMOZ010000215.1 GCA_014377785.1 Aeromicrobium sp. | reverse complement strand
TCTCACCGCGTCCGATGTCGAGCACATGCATAAGGTGGTCGGCTTCGTGAAGCGGCACCGGGCGCAGGGACCGGATTCCGATGTCGAGCACTCACGCTGGCGATACTCGCTGATGAACTGGGGCAATGATCCGCTGAAGAAGGCATGACGTCGATGAAGGGAGCGAAGAGTGGATCATTCGCTCCGCTCCTCCCCGTGCTCGTTGCCGGCGCGTTGCGGTGAGCGATCCGCGACAACGGTGGGTGGTTCGTCCATCGAGCGCAGCATGGGGAGGCACCTCGTTCGCCACCGCCCCATGGCCGCACCCTCGACGCGGCCATGTCGGAGTTCCTCCGGACGCAAAATCAGCCGCGAAGCCAAAGTTCGGCTCACGGAGCGTCTTCTGCGGCAGGATTGCATGCCCGGCCTCGTGCCGTAGCCCCCGCCATTGACTGTGTCAGGGTGATTCAGTACCACTGTCACGGCTTCATTCGAATCCGCTTAATGGTTCGCCGAGTCGCTGTGACGGTTTCATGGGAGCCAACTTCAGCGTCATCCGGTGGTGTCGCCGTAGGTAACCTGTGTTGGGCCCAGTCGTTACCGGGAACCATCGGCCGCGAGCTGGCAATCCCCACGGGACTCACCGGTTTGCTGGTCGTGACCGTGCAAATCCGCGACGCGCTCGGCGTGTTCTTGCTCGTCCCGCTCGGTGACACCATGCACCGTCGTCGGATGGTCCCGATCATGATGCTGATCCCAGCGGTTTCAATGCCGATTTGTTCAGGTCCAGCCGCGACTCCTGAGCGATCGCCGGTGCGTCAGCGGGAGCGTATCCGGCATCCGCCGCACGAGGGAGGTGCGGCAAGCTGGTGCGTGATCACCGACCGGACCCGCAGGAGCGACGGCCAGATCTTCTCCGTCGCCCCGGCGGAATCCTGAACTTTCGATGACTCTTTTTATGCGGCAGCGAGCGTTTTCGCATCGATGACGAACCGGTAGCGTACGTCGGAGCGAACGACGCGCTCCCAAGCTTCGTTGATGTAGTCGGCCGAGATGAGCTCGATTTCCGGTGCGATACCTTTCTCGGCGCAGAAGTCGAGCATCTCCTGGGTTTCCTGAATGCTACCGATACCGGAGCCGGCGAACGATCGCCGGTTCCCGAATAGGGTGAACACCTCCACGGGCAGCGGCTGCGCCGGGGCGCCGACACTGACCAGGGTGCCATCGAGGGCGAGCAGACCGAGGTAGGCGTTGATATCGATCACCGCGGAGAC
Source organism: Aeromicrobium sp. (assembly GCA_014377785.1). GTDB lineage: Bacteria > Actinomycetota > Actinomycetes > Propionibacteriales > Nocardioidaceae > JACMOZ01. The sequence continues at coordinate 1,560 of JACMOZ010000215.1, read as the reverse complement.
GGTGTTGATGATCAGGTCAAACGTGTTGGCCAGGTTGTCGAAGGTGGTGGCGTCGCTGGTGGCGTAGTAGTGCTCCGCCCCGAACCGCAGGCCGTCATCCTGCTTCGACAAGGACTGGGACAGGACGGTGACCTCGGCTCCCATGGCGTGCGCTATCTTCACTGCCATGTGACCGAGTCCTCCCATTCCGACGACAGCGATTTTCTTCCCGGGACCGGCGTTCCAGTGGCGCAGCGGCGAGTAGGTCGTGATGCCAGCGCAGAGCAGAGGTGCAGCTGCCGCGTAGTCGATGGCCTCGGGGACTCGCAAAACAAAGTCCTCGACCACCACAATGTGCGACGAATAGCCGCCCTGGGTGATCGTGCCGTCGCGGTCCACCGAGGTGTACGTTCCGGTGTTGCCCTTGAGGCAGTAGTTCTCCATGCCGGCGAGGCAGTTGACGCATTCGCGGCATGAGTTGACCATGCAGCCAACACCGACACGGTCTCCGACCTGATGCAGAGTGACATCCGTTCCGACCTCTGTGACGACGCCGACGATCTCGTGGCCGACGACCTGAGGATAGGCGATTGGGCCCCATTCCCCGCGTGCGGCATGAATGTCAGAGTGGCAGACGCCAGAGTAGGCAATCTCAATCAGAACGTCTTTTGAACCGACGTCACGGCGTTCGATGGTGGTGGGAATGAGGGGTTCGGTCGCCGAGGGCGCCGCATATGCAAAAGCGATCATATTAATGACTGTAGGCGCGCGAGCAGCGGGGAGGCAGGGGCCATCAGAACCCCTCTAGTGCGGAATACCGACGGATGAAAGCGCAAAACGACGGTGCTGGCTCAAATACCGTTTTTAGGAACGGAACTGAGCGGCGGGAACTGACGATCATTTCACCGCGATGCCGGTCACGCCAACTTCGGGTGCTGTCCACGCGGCGAGCAACTGAAGCCGTTCGGCGCTCTCGGATCCCGATTCCGCACCGTAGGCAATGAGAGTGAGCCCGTTGTCACCAACCAGTTCCATTGCCTCCCAGAAGAGCACGACAGTCCCAACGACCGGGTGTGAAATCGTGGCAACTCCAGCCTGGTAGGTAAGAACGTTATGGTCAGCCCAGAGGGACCGGAATTCGTCACTGCGGGTGGAGAGTTCACCGATCAGGTCAGTGAGGTGTTTGTCGTAGGGGTTTCGTCCCGCCGCAGACCTGAGGACGGCAACATTGCCCTGTGCGACTTCGAACCAGTCAGGGTAGAAGTCACGGGCCTTCGGATCGAGGAAGATGAAGCGCGCCTTGTTCGGGGCGGAGATCGCGCCCTCGAAGATAGGAGCGTAGAGCGCCGATCCGAGCTGATTGGTGGCCAGAAGGTCCATGCGGTCGTTGCGTATCCACGCGGGGCCTGCAAAGGAGTTCAGTATTTGCTGAACCGGTGGTCGAACTTTATGACTGGGTTGCGTCCAATGTCCGCCACGGGGGCTGTTCGCCAGGCGGGCGAGGTTGAACAGATGATGCCGCTCGTCCGGGGTGAGTCGAAGGGCCCGGCCGACCGCTTCAAGAACACTCTCCGAGACGCC
>JACMOZ010000214.1 GCA_014377785.1 Aeromicrobium sp. | reverse complement strand
GTCCGTCGTGGGTGCAACGTTTTGGGTGGTGACTGACGAACCGGGAGTCGGCATGGAAGAGATTACGAAGCGCTTCTTGAACTGGGCGAGCATCCTTGAGGAGAGCACCCGGGTGCAGGTGCAGATGACCAGCGAGATGCCGTTCATCTTTCCGCATGTGGCCCTGATGCCCGACGCGCACCTGGGCAAGGGATGTGCGGTCGGTGCCGTGCTACCGACACTCGGAGCCATCATGCCCGCCGCAGTCGGCGTGGACATCGGCTGCGGGATGATCGCGGTCCGCACCCAGTTCAGGGCACAGGAGTTGCCAGTCGAGCGCAAGCCACTGCGTGAAGGAATCGAGGCGGTGGTGCCGGTCTCCGCTGGCAAGTACAACCCAGGAGTGACCCGCGAGCACACCCGAACACGTATTCAGGAGCTGGAACAGCGAGCGGACAACGCCAAGTTCGACCCTGCCACCTACGCCGCCAACTGGCCATTGCAGCTCGGCACCCTCGGCTCGGGTAACCACTTCATCGAAGTCAGCCTCGACGAGGAGGGTCGCGTCTGGCTGTTCCTGCACTCCGGGAGCCGCGGCGTCGGCAACAAGATCGCCATGCACCACATCAAGGTGGCTCAGGAACTGTGCCGGAAGTGGTGGATCAACCTGCCTGATCCTGATCTCGCCTACCTCGTCGAGGGAACCGACGAGTTCTGGGCCTACATCCGCGAACTGCGCTGGGCACAGCACTTTGCACTCCTGAACCGTGAGGAGATGATGGATCGCGTCGTGAGCTGTTTTGAGGCCTGGGTGGGCGCTGACGTGGTGGAGTCTGAGCGCATCAACTGCCATCACAACTACACCGTGCAGGAGAAGCACTTCGGCAAGAAGGTCTGGCTTTCTCGCAAGGGCGCGATCGACGCGGGAAAGGGCGTTCCCGGCTTGATTCCGGGCAGCATGGGCACGCGCTCCTACGTTGTCGAGGGCAAGGGCAACCCCCTCGCACTCAACTCCTCGCCCCACGGCGCGGGCCGCGAGTACGGACGCCGGCACGCACAGCGGACCTTCACCTACGACCAGCTCGTGAAGTCGATGGAGGGCATCGAGTGGTCCGGCTCCAAGGAGTTCATCGACGAGATCCCCAACGCCTACAAGGACATTGACGTTGTCATGAAGGACGCCGACGACCTCGTGGAGATTCGGCACACGCTAAGGCAGATCGTCAACGTGAAAGGTGACTAGTCCACGCCCGACCATCGGCGATCACGGCCATTCCCGCTCGCAATCGCCGACGAGCTCACCGCGTGTCAGGTCCCTCTGAACCTCGGCGAACCGGTGTACGACCTCACCGATCCGGTCGGCCGACTGCTGTTCAATGGGCTCGCAATGGTTGCTGAGTTCGGACCTGATTCGGCTGCGCACCAAGGAGGAACCTGGGTTCAGTTCACCCGGCACGTATCGAGTCCAGTGGCTGCCAGAAGTCATCGAGGGGCAACTCCGGTTCGACGACGCCACGAACCACAACACTTGTCTCGAACAGCGCCTCGACACCGATGGCGTCCAAACGGGCATCGTCCAGTACGGGGTCGATCCCGAAGTAGGACTGCAGCGCCTCTGCCGCGTCCATCACCTGGGCTGACTCGTCACCAGTGCACTGTTGGACAGCCTTGGTGGCTTCAGCCCGAAGCAACGGCCAGTCTCTGACCGCAACGTCCGCACGAACGAAGATCCCGAAGCGCTCGCGATGGTCGGGAGGATCCTCCTCGTGATGGATACCATCCTCTTCGTCTAGCCACGCGTCGAGGTCCTCGATGTGGTCGACCGGCTCTGAGCCCGCATTGACCACGGCTATCCCGTACGCCTCCAGCGCCGCGGTGAGGGCCGGTCCAGCGGTGATGCGCTGATCGGGGTCATTGTCTGCCACGGCTTGGGCATGGTGAAGCACGGCGTCAACTAGCCGTCTCGCTACAGCGGGCAGGTCTTCAGGAGGCATCGCCCCAGTCTTCCTGATGAGGTTGCCCACGGCGCTGGCAGGTGCCGTTCCTCACCTCAGCAGGCAGGAACCGTAGTCATCGGTAGTCATTTGTAATACGCTTTAGGGGTGGCTGTGGAACGGTTTGATCCCGATCTCCTTGACGATGACTGGCCGTTCGAGATCGATCACCAGGTCAGCCACCTGTTCAAGCACCCACATCTGGGCGTGGACGACATCAGAGACTTGTGGGCAAGTGAGCCGTTGTTCTATCCCGCCAAGCCGCCAGCTCATTGGCTCATGGTCGCCGAAGTCGGTGGCCAGGTTCTGATGGTGCCCCTGGCCCCTTCAACAAGGGGTGATCCCAGTAGGTGCCGACCGATCGGTTGCTACCTGGCAGCCGACCACCTCGCAAGACGTTTCAGGGAGGACCGATGACCAACACCAACATGACACCAGAGCAGGAGAACGCTTTCTACGCCGAACCTGACAACCAGGTGCCCGAAGGGCCGCCTGTGCGTCGCCGGGCCAAGCTCAGCGAGCCTGTGCCCGTGCGGTTCCCCGAGGAACTCCTGAGCGAGATCCGAAATCGCGCGGCCGCTGATGACCGGTCGGTCTCCAACTGGATCCGGCGAGCAGTCGAACACGAAATCGCGCGAGAGGCCAGCTGACAGACGCAGGTCCGATTCGTCGGGCGGAGCCTATTGCGCGTCTGCAGACGACAACTTCGACCCCAAAACAACGCACTCATTTGGCCGGAGATAGTGCTCTTTTGCTGCACCGATGACGCCATCTGCCAACGGTCACTACGTCACCAGGGTCGCTCACGCTGCGACCGTACGCCGGACCGTTCGAGACCCTGCGCGATCTCTCACTCCTCGGTCTGAAGGACTCGTCGTGTGGTGGGACTCATTGATGTTCATGACCGCCGACGCTCGGGTTCGCTCCAGATGGGTCACCTTCGAAACCTCGAGTGCCTCGTGCTCTGATCAACCTCGCCGACAAGGTGCCCCTCCACTGGTAGGACGTCGTCGCTGACGAATACGCCGACTTCACGAAGGAATTTGGCCTACACCACGAAAGAGTAGCGCTACCAACGACTTTCAACGCGAAGTAGCT
>JACMOZ010000213.1 GCA_014377785.1 Aeromicrobium sp. | reverse complement strand
GGCTGGGAGAAACTCGCTGCACTGAAGGCCGGGCAGTAGCGTAGAGGATTGCAGAAGCGAGCCGAATTCGACGAACGGAAATTCTCATGACTCTGAACAGCGAAGACGCGGTCAAGAAGGTACTCGGCATCGACTCCTTCCGCGAAATGTCGAAAGAGAAAATGCTGGCGTTCGCTGCCTCGATGCCCGATATGGCGAAGGAGGTCCGAATGAAGCTCATCGAGCAGATTCCCGGCTTCCAGAAATTCGCGCTGGATGCGATCAACGTGGCAGAACAGACGTTCAAGGAGACTCTCTCCTACGAGGACAAGCGAGGCGAGCGGCTTAACGACTCAATGGCCGACGTTCGTGAGTCGATCAAGACCCAGCTCGCGGATCCCAACATTAGCGAAGAGCATGCCCGCTTCCTCAACGACAAGTTGATCGAGACCGGAACGATTGAGGCAGATAGTCAGAAGGAGAGCCGCGCCCACGACATGAAGCAGGCGGACGAGACCAGGAAGTCCGTCGTGGCCTTGGCCGGTATTGGACTCGTTGCGGCGATCATGCTCGCAGGCGGCAAGGTCATGCTCGGTCGCGGCCCCCTGGCGTGAGTGAAGACCCGTGGTACTCCGAGCGTCGAGCTCGCTGGAAGCCTGAGCACGTCCGCCTGCTCCTCATCGCGGAGAGCGCGCCTGACGACGGTGGCGACCTCGCTAACAGGCGCTTCTTCTACGACGAATACCTGACCGGCAAGGACGGACTCTTTCGCGAGGTCGTGCGCTCCCTCTACGACAATCCGTCGCTTCAGAGTGGACCAAACGAAAAGACGCCGTGGCTTGAGCGGCTCAAGTCGGACGGATTCTATCTGATCGATCTCGCGGCAGTACCCGTGAACCACCACTCACCGGTCGAGCGAGAGACAGCGCTCAAGCAGAACATCGACGAGGTCGTCGCGCTTGCCCGCGAGCTCGATCCCACCGGCATCGTGCTGGTGAAGCAGAACGTCTTCGACCTGCTGGAGCAACCGCTCCGCGCGGCCCGCCTTCCACTCCTTCATGACGCCATGATTCCGTTCCCCGGCAGCGGGCAACAGAAGCGCTTCCGCGAGCGGTTCGCCGATGCGTTGGCTCGCCTCGAGAGCGGAGAATAGGGGAAATCCGTTTCTCTGGGGCTGATCGTGACAGACCACGAAAGAAGGTGACCATCGCATGGCTTTGACGCTTGGCCCCCTCCTGCTCGACGCCGGCATAAATCCTGCGTCTGCCCTGGTCATTCGTCATGCCTATGTGCGGGAACACGAAGATAGCGGCCTACCGGGCATCCACGCGGACTCCACAGATGCAGAGATCATTGCCTACACGCACAACCAGTCCGCGGACACAAGACGGTTCCCAGCGGTTCCAGCTCGCTATTGGGTCGTGTTCATAAAAGAGGGCGGCGACCAGGCACGGCTCTGGTCGGTCGTGGAGAACCGCGGCGAAGTCTTGAATGACGGTATCCGACGGGTCTTCGATGTCGCCCAGTCCGAGCACCTGGCGGACCTGCGGAACCGATTGGTTATCGGCTGGCGGTCACCTCGCACCTGGTGGATGAAAGCCACCACGGCAGCGATGTACCCGGTTTTCGGTATCGCCGACGCCGAGCCGGTCCCTTTTCCAGGCTTCGACCGCCTCCTGCTGAGTCACACACAACTACAGGCGGTGATGCGCGAGCATCGATACGCCTCATGGCGCACGACGCTCTCATCGGTCGTGGGCATCTATCTCATCACCGACAACCAGGACGGACGCCAGTACGTCGGGAAAGCCGACGGCGCCGAAAGCATCCGTCAGCGGTGGACTGCCTACGCGACGAACGGTCATGGCGGGAACGTCGAGCTGCGCGGCCTCGACCCGACCAGCTTCCAGTTCTCGCTACTACGCGTCTTCGATCCAGCGACACCCGCGCGCGACATCGACGCGGCAGAGAGCCACTTCAAAGACGCGCTAGGAACTCGTCGGCACGGACTGAACCGAAATTAGCTTCGCCCGCGAGACAATTCGCACCTGATACCGTCGTCCTGACGGCGATCCAACGATGTATCGCGCGATCTGGCCACTGCAGTGCAGGCCCTAACCCATATCTGGATGGGACGCACTGTTACGTCTGCCTGCATCAAGAAGTCATACTCAAGCCCCGGCGAGGCGCTCCGAGCGATGGCGATCTTGTTCGGTCGCGGCTACCCGAATCTCACAGGCGCAAACCCGTGCTCAGCCTGTCACGCCTGGCATATCATGTCGCAGAGGCATCCGAAGGTAGCGCTCGAACAGCTCTGGTCTGGCTGGCCGCTAGGACTTGGTCATTCCGTCGTCGGCCGCAATGTCTTCGATCGCGCCGGGATACCCGTCCAAGTAGCGTCGGTACATGACGCGCCCACCGAAGACATCGCGAACTTGGGTCCCGACGATGTGCCCGAGCTCCCCGGCTGGAGCACCATGGAAGCCCCAGCGATCTTTGCCCTCGTCCCACGGTTGCTCCGAGGGAAACCAGTCATCGATGCGGTACACGCCGCGCACCACGCCGTAGGCGACGCCGAGGCAGAACGCCGCACGGTCGCGCACCCACGGCGCGATGCGCCAATGCCCGCGCGTCTGTTCGAAGATCTGCTGGTCAGTCGAGTCGGGGCCCCACCCACGCTGGATCTTGACCATGATGATCGGCTCGGGGATCGGTGGGCAGGGAAGGGCTCGCAGGCGAGCAATCACGGCAGGAAGCGTCGCCAGTCCCTGCGATCCAGAGTGGTGGCCACGCACCAAGTTGGTGAGCGGGTGGCCGTCTGCTGCGAAACCGTCGATCACTGCTTGCTCGACGACGAACGACGTCGCCTCGTCCTCGATCCCGGTGCGCAGGAACAGAAGGTCGACTTCGAGCCCAGCGGTCTCGATCTCGTTGATGATCCTGAGCTTCGCACGTTCGGACTCCGGGTCTTTGCCGGCCTCGCGCACATGCGCGTTGATCCGATCACCGATGCCTTTGCCGATATAGAAGACCCGACCGTCTCGCGGATCGCGAAGGGCATAAATGTAGTAGCGCAGTTCCGCAGCAACCTCACTGGGAATACGGACGACGGCTGCCATATGACGAGCGTACTCAGCGCGGGTCTGCTGCACGGATAAATGACATCGCAGTCACGCCGCCAGTGCCGCAGACCCCAACCCGACCGGCCGACCCAAACCAAGTGCAAGTCTGAGCAACGGAGCCGCCCCTCGATGCGGGCCGAATAGTTGGGCTCAGCGCCGGACGCCTTCAGCCCGCCGGTTCCGGCCTCCAACGTGCTGCACTGGGTCACGGTATTACGGGCGAAATGAGGATTGGCATGAAATTAGCAATCGCCTCCATACCCGCCGCCTGTGTGGTGGTTATTCCTAGGGACACCAGATGCGTCTGTCCGTCTGACATGGTCAGCTGGATGCAGGGGTAGTGCTCAACGGCCGCGATGCCTGCCCGCACACTCGCGTCGAAGCTGTTTGACCCAAGGTGCTCTTCAATAATTACGACCTGGTCGAGAT